>JBBSDP010000004.1:0-151094 GCA_038240605.1 Tepidisphaerales bacterium
CCAGCAGCTTGACTTGCATTCCCTCATGCACGGTCTCCCACGGCTTATCGAGAAACGACCGTTGCAGCTTGTCCAGTTGTGCCTTGGGCGTCCCCACGAGATAGGCCACTTCATCGCTCCGCATCTGGCGCAGCGCGGCTTCGGTGAACGCGCCGATCGGACTGCCACCTGACGCTTCGACGGAAGGTCATGGCGCTACGCTCTGGGCGTCTGGGGCTTTGTCCGGTTCGAACGGAATTTCAACACCTTTCCCTCCGCCCAGAGGCTTCGTGTCCTGCAGCCTTCTCATGAAACGGAGCAGGTCCACTTCGGGATGCTGAGTGTTTTGGGGGTTGTTGAGAAGAACCTGCCACGCCCCAGATTTTGAGAGGTGCGTCCATCGATACTCGACCCCATCCCATGCTCCGAACTCTTGTCGTTTGAGATCGTCGATGCGGTGATCTAAGACGAATTTTTCAAACGCGCCCAGCTCCGTGACTGTTAGATTTCGCTGGCCGAGCGGTTGAAGAATTAATTGATTCGACTGATAGGAATGGTCGTACGCTCGGATAAGAGCCTGACTCGGATCGACAACGATCTCGACGACGCCGCCCGGTCCCGCGCCGGGGAAGAAGAATTCAAGCGCGAAAAACTCGCTCGATGGATAGGATAACAGGTCACTTTCGGCGCGGCGCTGATACGTCGTGTATTGGTCAGGGGCGACGACCACGACCTTGCCGTCCGTGAGCGTTTCATGAATCTCTCCAACGGAAATCACCTTTTGAACCGGAATCCGGGTGCATCCACCGAGAAGTGCGGCCCACAACACTACCCGAATCCAGCAATCGCGCATCCGACAACCTCGGAAGGCACATCGAAAGCAATAGCAGCGACAGGACTCGAACCTGTGACCCGGGGCTTATGAATCCCCTGCTCTGCCAACTGAGCTACGCTGCCGTGTGGTCAAATCTTATGTGACCGCGCAATCCCGTCAAGCGAACGGCAAGCGCCCAGCCGGTTAGCGACGTTCGAACTCCATGCGGTTGGCCGGGTCTGCCGCCGGGTCGTCGGGCGGTCGTGTTCTAAAATCATCTGAACGGGTGACGAGGTCCCGGGCGCGATGGGGTCCACTTTCTCCAATGACTCCTTTATTGTATAAGATCGAGCAATATATTGTAAAATTGAGCTTAAAGTGTAGCAATATGTAGCGAAGTGTAGTATCGGCGCCCGCCGTCGAGCGAGGCAATCCCGGTCTGGTCCTCTTTGCCAGACGATGAGAATTCTCTTGCAGCGCTGGGCTGAGCCGGCGGGGGCTCACGCGGTTGACCGCCCTAGGTTCTTACACATCTCAAAATATCCAAGACGTGCGCGACGATAACACGTTAGCGAGTCGCGACCGTCGGGGAGCGATTGGAGTCGCGCAAGTCAGATAGCGGAATTTTCTCCACTCCTTTCGCTCCCTTACGGTCGCGGCTCGCTACATTCAATCCACGAGCGAACGATTAAGGGCTTGGGCGCGCGGCCCGGAACGACCGCCACCGCGGTCAACGCTGCGCCCGCGTCGCGTGACGCACCGGCGGACACGAACTACACCCAAGTCCTCCGCGATCGAGACGAAAGGCAAACGTGGGTCGTCCGCATCCGGGACAGGGAATCGGCTCGATATTGTCCGTCAGCGGATCCCAGACGGCCTCTAGCGGCGCGGAAAGGCCGGATTTGGTTCGGATATTCACGACGATCAGCAGCTTTGGTTGATGGACAACCATAAAGCTGACGAGCTTGATGCGAACCTGGATCGCGGATTTCTGGCGCAGCTCGGCGATCCGCAGGCGTTCCTCGCGGTCGATCGCTTCACGCCGCTCGACGGTTCGGGCGGCAACGGCGGCGGGATCGGCGCCGCGCGCGGCCTGCTCGCCGACTTCCTCGCGCAGGCGCGCGTAATAGGCGCTCATTCGGGCGATCTGCTTTTCGATGGCGCCGGCCCATTGCCTTCGGCGCGAATTGGCCAGGGCCGCGACCGTTCGCGCCGCGTGGCCACGGCCGGCGCGATAGCCGGCGACGAGGCCGGCATGCGGCGCTTCGGGCAGTGAAATGTCCGAGTAAGGGGAAAGGAGGCCGGACGAAAGCAGCGGCTCCAGATGCCGCACCTCGCGCTGATAATGCAGGTCCATCCCGACCGGGAGCAACTCCTCTTCCTTTTGGTCGCTGGAGAAGGTGGCTTTGAACCAGAAGATGCCCTGCGGAAAGTCCATGACGCGGACGCGCTGAATATCGGCCGTCGTGTCGGCGGACAGCGAAATCGCGCGGCGAAGGCGCGACTCCAGATCGTGCGGATGCAGGTTCAGGCCGGTGCGATAGAGGCGGACCGAACTCCATCGTTCCGCGGCGTCTCCAAGCAAACGATCGAGCAGCGGCGAGCCGGGACTGGCGAGCTGCGCCAGGGGATGCTCGTGCAGCGCCTCGGGATCGAACGCCACCTGGACTATTTCCGGTCCGATGAGCAGGTCGTAAACCTGCGGCTCAATTTCGTCCCAGACCCCTTCGCGCGCATCAACGTAGTCGCGCACGAATTGCTCGAGCGGGGAAATCGCCAGATCATTCTGCGCAAATCGGCCCATCATCCCTCCGGCGCGAAACGGTCGCCGAACAGTTTTTCGTCCTGAGCGCGCTGGCGGAAGTAAGCGGCCTTGGCCGCAAGGAGGCGCGCTCCGAGCACTTCCATACGCGCGGCAAACTCATCCGCCCCGCTCGATGCGGCCCATTCGTCCGCGATGACGTCTTCGAATTCCTTCTCGTCGTCCAGGTTGCCAAGGATCATGTCCACCTCGCCGATGACAAGTTCAAACATGTTCAGCTTCGCTTCCAGTAAATGAAGCAGGGCCGCCTCCACTGTGCCGGCGGCGACGAGGTTGAAAACATAGACATCGTTGCGCTGCCCGATCCGGCTGAGCCGCCCAATCCGCTGCTCGATTTTCATCGGATTCCACGGCAGGTCGTAATTGCAAAGGCCGTGGGCGAATTGGAGATTTCTTCCCTCGCTTCCCGATTCCGTGCAGAGCAGGATCCGTGCATCTCCGCGAAAATGTTCGATGGCCGATTCCTTTCCCAATCGCGAAAGTCCGCCATGGAAAACCGCCAGGTCGTGGCCGGCTTCGGCGAGCCGCCGACGGAGCATTTCCTGTGTGGCGCGAAATTGCGTGAAGACGACCAGCTTGTCGGGGAATTCGCGCAGCAGATCGAGAAGCCGATCGGCTTTCGCGCTCTCTTCCAGCCCATCCGCCTGGACGGAAAGGTCCCGAAGCGCCTGCTGATGCTCCGGCGGAAGCCCGGGATGATCGGAGAGGTTTCGGAGCATCGAAGCGGCGGCGGGCGCTGAGCTGCCGAGCGCCATCTGCAGCATGACCAGAGTCATGCGGTTGAACCCCGCGGGCTTCTTGTGGGCGCGCAACCCCTCGCGCACCAGCCCGGCCGCCGAGTCATATAGCGACCGTTCGCCGGCCGTTAGCGCTACCGAATGCGTGCGGGCGAAGCGGCGCGTGAATTGAAGCCCTACTGTGCTGCGGCGATTGCGCACCATTACTTCGCCGAGAAGGGAATGCAGCTCGTCCACGTTCTTCGGCGTGAGCTTGTCCCCCTTGGAGACAAATCGTCGGGAGAAATCGCGTTGCGTGCTGAGCAGTCCCGGCTCCAGAAGGGTCACCAGATTAAACAATTCCTCGAGGTTGTTCTGGACCGGTGTCGCCGTGAGCAGCAGGATGAATTGCTTGCGGATCTCACTGGCGAATTTCCAGGCGGCGGTGTTGCGATTCCGCAAATGGTGCGCCTCGTCAACGATGACGATGTCCCAGTTGCGCGCGAGGATCGCCGAGCGATGCGGCTCGCGCTTCGCCGTGTGAATCGAGACAATCATCCGGTCGTGCGTCGCCCACCCGTCGCGCCCGGACTCCCGAAAGGCGGGATCGTCGTGGCTGGTGAGTTCCACCGCGAATTTCCGGCGCATCTCCCCCTGCCATTGCGTGATAAGGGACGGCGGCGTCAGGACCAGAACCGATCGAACCAGACCGCGCATGATCAGTTCCGAGAGGATCAAACCCGCCTCGACCGTCTTCCCGAGCCCGACTTCGTCGCAAAGCATCGCCCGCCCGCGAAAGCGCCGCAAGACGGTCAATGCGGTGCGCGTCTGGTGCTCGAGCAGTTCCATTTCGCGGACCATCGGCAGAGAGATGAGCCGGTCGAAGCCGGGATGGGTTGCCAGCCTTGCCGCTCGCAAGCCCAGGTCAAACTCTTCGGGCAGCGCGGCGAGCGGCAAAGTTCGCAGGAGATCCAAATCGGCGGCGTCGAAAGCAATTTCGTTGCCCGCGGGTTCGACGGATACGGCCGCAATTTCGCTCGAACTCAGTCGGAAGCGGTTGGGGGATTGGTATTCGAGCCAAATGGTGTCGATCGCGGAATTGGCCAATCGCGACGATCGCGGCCCGGAAAGCTCAATGGTGTCGGATTCGGAAGTCTCGGTGAACGGGATCGGTTTCCCCGATTCATCTTCAATAATCCTTGGGCGATGCGTTGAATCGGACAACGTTGGCGGCAGCGTGAGCTGAATTGAGCCATCAAGGCGCCGCGTCTGAACTTCCAGGCGATCGCCGGTTTCCCAGGCGGAAGTCGCGGAACCTGATGATGTCGCCGCCGTGCGAGTCAGTTGTCGTCCTCCGTGACAGTGGGACCAAAAGCGTTTCATAACCAATGGGCGCGCCAGCACCAAATTAATTAGTCGTCAGCGACACTTTTCTCAAGAATAGATCTGCTTGCACTGGAGAGAAGTCGCGAAGGCGCGACTCGACTGAGCTCGTCGAAGTCAAGCGGCTAACTGGCGGGCGGAGACTACTACGTCCCCAATCCGAGCTGCGTAATTCACAGGGATGATCGTCGGAACAAACGTCTGGCAAATCCCGCAAACGCTCCGTAAATCCAGAGGATGCGCGTGCGGAGATCGAGGCGCTGCAGGGAGATGTCTTCGGGGTCGAGGCGCAGGCCGCGGCGGGCCCAGACGCGGGCTTCGCCGTAGCGGTGAAGGTGTACGTGGGCGAGCGTGAGGTTGTAGATCGCCATCGTGTTCTTCGGGTCGCGCTCGAGCGCCTCGCGCGAGCTGGCGATCCCTTCGTCGTAACGGCCCATGTTGAACTGCGCCACCGCCAGGTTCTGCCATGCACTGGTGTTGGACGGCTCAATCTCCACGAGGCGCTTCAGGCAGGCGACCGAACCGCGCGTCTGGCCGGTGTCGGAGAGCAGGTTGGACAGGTCCATCAGCAGCCGGGGGTCCTGCGGCCGGAGCAATAGCTCGGCGCGAAGGTGCCGGCGCGTGAGGCTTACCTCACGCCGGCGGTGGAAGATCTCCGCCAGGCGCAAGTGCGCACCGGCGTAGGTCGGGTCGAGCTGAAGCACCTTGCCGTACGCCTCGGTCGCTTCATCGTCGAAGCCGCCGCGCTGTAGCCACTGGCCGTGACAGAAGTAGCCGGCCGGTTCCTCGGGCGCGAGCTCGATGGCCCGGCGGAACTTTTCACCCGCCTCATCGTTGCGCCCCATCTCCGCCAGCAGTTCGCCCAGGTCCAGCAGCGTATCGGTGTTGCCCGGGTCCTGCCGAAGGCCGATCAGGTAGTGCTGCCGGGCGGACTCCAGCTCCCCCTTGCCCCAGAGCGCATCGGCGATGCGGACCTGAACCTGCGGATAGGCATCGTCCAGGTCGAGCGTCTTCTGCCAGCAGTAGATGGCTCGGTCGAAGAGGCCGCGGTCGCGCAGGGAGCAGCCGATGTTGTAATAGCAGTGCGGGCAGTGTTCCTTGTAGAGCCGGGCGAGGTAGAACATCTCCTCGGCCTTCTCGTGATCCCCCATATCGCTGTAGGTGATGATGCGGTGGCAGTAAGAGGGCTCACAGGAGCTGTCCAGTGCCTGCATCCGTTCGAAGGTCGCCAGGGCCTGGGGGAAGTCGCCGATGCGGTGCAGGTCGATCCCCAGGTGCTGGAGGGCCTGGAGGTCGTTGGGCTCGATCTCCAGGGTATGGCGATAGGCTTCGATCGCTTCGTCGTAACGCTCCATTTCGTCGAGCGTCAGACCGATGTTGAAGAACCATCCGCCGTTATAAGGGTTGATGGAGATGGCGGCGCGCAGTTCCTCGAGCGCCTCGAGCCAGCGGTGCTGTTCGAAGAGTTCCTGCGCCTTCTCGACGCGTCGCTCGGCATCGTCCCAGTCGCTCATGGCCATGCCCGATTAGCCCCTTTGGGATATCGCCGCGAACGTCAACCACTTTAATCCGACCCTTCAACGGTTGGCAAGTTATCGGATCAGGAAATCAGACAAAAAGGGGTGGGCGACGTTGGTGTATGATCGTGCATGCGGTATGCGTGACTTGAATGAGGCAACCCGAGTGGCTGAGCAGACGCGTCCCCTGGAATACGCTGCGGAGGCCCTCTCCAACATGGCCCTCATCATGAACAACGTGAGGGCCCCTCACAATCCGCGCCCCGTTGTCTTGTTTGTCCACGGACTGAGAACGCCCGCCGGTGAAAGTCGAATTGTCGTGGCGGGCAGTCAATCGGTCGACACGAACCTCTTTAACAACGCCGGGGAACTCGATGTGCGAGTTTACAGGCCGGGCAGTCTCATGAAGCTTCCCACGCAAGTCGGTCCAATTCGTGGCAGCCAGTACTCAGGTCTACTCGCCCTTGCTGATCTGGGAACAGGCGCGAGCGACCCGAGCGATCCAACCCATTTTACGATCCCCTATTCGTTCAAGGGCCAAACCGGCACAGTCGATGGCTGGCTCCGGAACGATGACAGCGTGCGCCTGGTCGTCCGCGACGGGCCGGGAACTCAGCCTGCCCGGTAGTTGTGAAAAACCGCGAAGTCGCGATGTCGCGAAGAGAAACGCGAAGAAGTTTATCGCCACAGATAAAATGCAGATGAACACAGATGAATTTTCTTATCGGTGTTCATCCGACTTCATCTGTGGCGATCATGAATTGAATGGCTTCGGCTTTTCCCGCGTCTCCTTGGCGGCCTTGGCGACTTGGCGGTTCAAATTGAATTGCCTCTGCTACGATGGCATGGATGAACCGTGCATGCGACATCGTCTTGATCTTCCTGGTGATCGCGGCCGGCGCGACGATAGCCGTTGCCGAATCTGTCGCCGCGCCGACCACTCGTCCGGTCGATGCGGCCAAGGCACCGCCAGGCTGGAAGCTCGTCTGGAGCGATGAGTTTGACGGGACGGCGGTCGATCGGACCAAGTGGGATTTCGATCGCGGCAGCTTCCTTCAAGCCAGAAATGAATGGTTGCCGGGATGGGGGAACGAGGAGTTGGAGTTCTATACCGGCAGGCCGGAGAACGTTTACCTGAAGGATGGCATGCTGCATCTGCGGGCGGTTCGCGAGCCGTTCAAGGGTGCGTCGTTCACCTCGGCCCGGCTCAAAACGCGCAGCCTCTTTGCCAAGCGATACCGCCGCTTCGAGTTCCGCGCCAAGCTGCCAACCAGCAAGGGAATCTGGCCAGCCATTTGGATGCGGCCGCAGGATGACAAGTACGGCGATTGGGCCGCCTCCGGCGAGATCGACATCATGGAGGCCCGTGGGCAGGAGCCGAACAAGGTTCTCGGGACGCTTCACCACGGTTCCAAGTGGCCGGCCAACATTCACAGCGGCGCGGACTTCCTATTTCCCGCCGGTCAGACGTTCGCCGACTTTCACGTTTACACGCTGGAGTGGAAGCCGGGGGCGATTCGCTGGTTGGTAGACGATAGCGTCTATCAGGCGCAGAACTTCTGGTGGAGCAGCAGCGAGACCGATGGGCCGCGCGGGGTGGAGCCGGCGTCGGCCGCCGAGGTGAACCCCTGGCCCGCGCCGTTCGATCAGCCGTACTACTTGATCCTGAATGTGGCCGTCGGTGGCGTTTTCCTGGGTAACCCGGATGCGTCCACCATCTTCCCGGCGGAGATGGTGGTTGATTACGTACGCGTGTATGACCCGGTGGAGGGATACGGGCCGACGCCGCCGCGCGGGGCGGGCAAGCTGCCGTTCGAGAAGCGATAGTCGCTCGGGGGTAAATCAGTGGACGGAGCCCAACCTTACAGAAAACTCAGGAAGTTGTCCTTGAAGAGATGCTTCACGTCGCGCTGAATTTCCTTCTCAGACAAGTGCCAACCCGCCTGAACGAGGTCCCGGTACTTCTCCGCCAGCACCTGCCCGATCACGCGACGGCTGTGGTCCCATTTGTAGACGAGCTGATCGAGCACGCGGGCGTCGGAATGCTGCGGGATGAAGCTCGTGCCGAGCAGTTCCAGGCGCATCGCCGTGATCTCGCGGATCAGCGAGGGATTGTTCAGGAACCACCAGCAGCCAAAGACCATCATGTTGCCGAACTTTCGGGCGGCGACGCACAGCTCGTGCTGGTTCTCACGCGCGAGCATCGTCACGAAGAAGCGGTTCTGTGGGAACGCGCGACAGAGGTTCACGACCGATGTCACGTCGGCCTTCCCGACCATGTCGCCGGCATCCCTGAGCTCCGGGTTCACCCGAAGGCGCGAGCCGATCATCATCGCGAAAGGCAGTCCGCGCTCGGCGCAGACGGGGAGGACGATCTGCTCGAGCGCGGATTGACCCGCGCGGGCAATGGGGTCTGATTCGTCCGTCGGATAGCGGAACTCGGATGGGAGGCTCACGGCCAGGTAGATCGCCTTCTGCCGGTCGATCCAGTCGCGAAGGAATCGGCGCGCCTGTTCGACCGTTTCGCCGACAATTCGTTCGCCAGCCGGATAGCCCCACTCGTTCAGCCTTGCCGGGGCCTCGGGCCAATTGCGCAGGATGGGGTCGATCCGCAACACCGCACGGAAGCGCGGATCTGAAAGAGCGGCGGGATCGGTGAGCCAGCGGGCGCGTTCGTTGTCGTCGAAAACCGGATTGGTCATCGTAATGGACTCAACGTTCGCCAGCTCCATCACACGGTCGATATACGCGCTGGGATCCTGCTGCGTAAACCAACGCCGCATTCGCGAGAGATTTCGGTCGGCAGGGTCCAGGCCGAGGCGGGTCATTGTGGTGATAACGCCCCAGCAGGCTTCGGACACTGGCGAGCGCTCGATGAAGAGATGCCGCCAGATGTGATCCGCCTGATCTGACTTGCTCATCTTCCAAAACGCTTCGTACGAAAGACGCGTAGCCGGAACAACGCGAAAGACCTCTGCCACCAAGTAGTGATAAGTAAGCAGTTCATCGATGCCCCAGAGCATCAAGCCGGCGGCATCCGTACGTCCGGATACGTTCGGCACGGGCGTGCCAAACGCCGGCGGGTAGAGATGCGTGTGCATGTCCACGATGGGCTGCGCGGCGACAGCGGATGTGACAACGGCTTTAACCCGCTCGACGGGTAGAGGGGATTCGCTCTCCATGTCGGAGACTTTCGCCTACCGTGGCGCGAAGCTCAACAGGAAGTCTGCAACGGACGCGCTAAGACGGTGAGCTAGTGGGTAGCCATGTCGCCTTAACGGCGATTCGGGTCAGCGTTGTATCCAGGACCATGGGCCCCTGGCGCTAGCGGCGCTGGCGCTGGCGCACTTTGATGTCCGCCTCGTGGTGCGGGCGCTGGCCGGACGGTCCTTACCTCGCGGTCGCCGCGTCCACGGTCGCCCTGATATCCGCTAGGGCCTCGATCGTCCTCGCGCTCGCCGTGCCAGCTGCGGCCGTCGTATCGCTCGCGGCCTCCCCATCGCTCCCGTCGTTCGTGCTCTTCGCGGCGCTCATGGAAATAGTGCCCATCTCGGTCATGCCAGTACCAATTAGGGCCATCGTACCAGCCGTTGTAGTAGTAGACGTCGTATCCCGGCTGGGCGTATGCCACGGGATAGGCCTCGTCGTCGTAGGAGTACACTCCGCAGCCGCCCAGGAACAGCGTGCCGCCCAACGCCGACGTCGCCAGAACTTCGCGTAGGTTGAATTTCATCACACCCTCCAAGCCAAGCTTAACCCTCCATAAATTGGACAGTTGTCATTGCCCAACGTTAGAGGAAAGGCCACAACAGACCCAGAGTGCGAATTTATCCGGCGTATTCACACCACGTTTTGGGCGTTTCCCAGACGGTCACCGAGGCGAGGCGGGCGGGCGTATCGGCAAAGCGCGGCTTGAGCAGGTCGTAAGTAATGCGGGCGATGTTTTCGACGGTTGGGATCGTCTGCTTGAATTCGGGAAGCTCGATGTTGAGGTTCTTGTGATCGAAGCGGTCGATAACGGTTGCGGTGACGATGCGCTCGAATTCGACGAGTTCCAGCAGCACGCCGTTGGCGTCCGGGCGGCCGGCGAGCGTGACCTCCAGCTCGTAGTTGTGGCCGTGGCCATGCGGGTTGTTGCACTTGCCGAAGAGCTGGCGGTTCTCCTCATCCGACAGTTGCGGATTATGAAGCCGATGCGTGGCGGAGAATTCAAATTTCTGGCTCAGGCGGACCATTTCAGGCTCCCCGGGAAGGATGGCGGCGGAGAAGTACGGGGTGAGGTAAAGGCGAATCCGCTGGAGTGTTACGCCCGGCCAGGCATCGAGCATGGAGTGGTGAACAGCCCGCACGACCGTCTCAGGCCGGCAATCGCCCTGCGAACGGATCAACTCGCGCACGGCGGGCACGGCCCGGTTTCGCACCGCGGCATCGACATCGCGGATGTTGATGAGGTAATTGCTCTTCGCATCGAGTTCGCCATCGAGCGTGACCTGCACGATGAAGTAATGCCCTAGTCCCGCCAGTGAAGGGAACCCGCCGAAACCATTGCTCGGCCGACCCTCAGCCTGGGCATCAGGGCCAGGATTGACGGCGAATCGAACTTCCCGCGTGAGCCGGTACATCCCGGCATTATACGCGAGGTACGCATCGACCGGCGTTTTGACCGCGGTGTTGTACCACGGGGTCGCAAGCAGCGTGCGCGGGCTTATAATCGAGAACGATGGATTTCGCATCCTGGTGGAACAAGTTCCGAAAGTCGGTTGGAGCGCCCGAGGTACGGCGCGGGTTGGCCGAGGACCGACCGATCGATCGCCGCAAATTCTTCCGCGCCGGTTTGAACGAGTTGATGAAACCGTTGTCGGCGGCGGTGAAGCCGTTCGAGCGCGTTGCCCACCAGATCGGCCAGCTCGATCCGCCGGAGCCGACCTATCGCCCCCCGCCGCCGGCTACCTCCCCATACGGGGCTTCGCCCTACTCGGCTGAGTCCTTACAGGGGTTTGTCGATGAGCCGGTCGTCACGGATTGGGTGCGTCCGCCTGGCGCATTGCCGGAAAGCGCCTTCCACGACACTTGCAGCCGGTGCGGGACCTGTGTGAACGTTTGCCCGGTGCAGTGCATCAAGATCGATCCCAACTGCATCAAGGGTGAAGGCGTTCCGTACATCGACGTGGAAGCGCAGCCGTGCGTCTTGTGCGAAGGATTGCGGTGCATGCAGAGCTGCCCCAGCGGCGCGCTCGTGCCGACGCTCCTTGCCGACATCGACATGGGAACGGCGGTCTGGAACGAACAGGCGTGCCTGCGCTCCCAGGGTCAGCATTGCACGCTCTGCGTAGACCATTGCCCTGTGGGTATGGCCGCATTGGAATTGATCGAGGGGAAGATCGTGGTCAAGGAAGAGGGTTGCACGGGCTGCGGCGTCTGCCAGCACGCCTGCCCGACGATGCCCAAGAGCATCATCGTCACTCCCAAATCAGCGCGGGATCGGCAACACCCGAATTGAAGGCCCGGCTCAAGTGTGTTCGCCACTTGGCCGCAACCGCGCTTCGACGACATCTCGCATCACCTTCAATGGAGCAGGCAGCCCCGTCCAAAGCTCAAATTGCGCCGCGGCCTGGCGGACGAACATTTCCAATCCGTTGATCGTCCGCGCCCCCGCCGTCTCGGCCTCGCGTAGAAACTGGGTCTGAATCGGATTGTAGACGGCGTCCATCACCACCACATCCGCGCCGTGGCGCGGCCGTCGATCGCCGAACGCGGATGCATCGATCTTCGGATGCATGCCAATCGATGTCGTGTTGACGTAGACCTGACAGCAACTGTCGCACAGCTTTTCCAGCGGCGCGACGACTACGTGGCCAGTGTGTCCGTTGAACTCCGCCGCCAGCGCGTCGGCCCGTTCGCGCGTTCGGTTGTAGATCACCACGGTTGCGCCGCAGGCGGCGAGCGCGGCGACGGCGGTTCGCCCTGTCCCGCCGGCCCCGATCACAGCCACGCGATACTCGGCGAGCCCGTTGCGTTCGATCTTCAGTGTCGTGGTGATGCTGTCGAGGATCGCGCCGTAATCCGTGTTGAGGCCGCGGAGGCGCGGCGCGGAATGGCCGAGGCGCCGGTCGATGACGATCGTATTGACCGCCCCGATGCGACGCGACAGGTCATCCGCCTCGGCGGATTTCTCGGTGAGGTACCGCAGGGCGTTTTCCTTGTGCGGGATCGTGACGGAGAGCCCACAAAGGTCCAGCCCTTCGAAAAGCACCATGCTTTCCATGAACGCCTTGAAACTCTCGTACCCCGCGTTCACGAGGAGCGGAACGTAAAGGCCGTCGAAACGGGTCTCCTCAAAGGAGGCGTTGTGGATGGCCGGCGACATCGAGTGAGCGACCGGCGAGCCGACGACGCCGTAGATACGCGTCGCCGCGCCCACCGCGTCCCCGCGATAGAGCGACTTCATCTGATCGATCGTGACTTGTCCCGGCGCGGTAGCACGGTCTGAATCGAGGGAAGCGAATGTGAGAAACGCGCCGAACTTCTTCGCCAGGATACGGCTGATCATCCCGTGCTCGCCCATGCAGAGCGCGATCGTCGGCCGTTGCCTCGACTGGAGGATCTCAAACGCTTCCAGGTTGTCGCGGATCGATCGGGCTGTCCAGACGACCTTATTGACGCTCGCCGGCCGTCCGTTCATCTCGATCAGCAGGTTGTTCAGCCGCTCCGGACGGCCCTGGAAATCGTGGGTGCTCACGATCAGGGGGTTGGAAAGCACGGGAGGCGAGGCAGCGCTCTCCAGCGTCCCGAGCTCCAGGTCCACGTAGGCTTCGGGGTTCGACGCCGCCACCTCCTCGACCAGTGCGATGCGATCGGCGTCGCTGCGGTGGCCGCGTCCCCCTTCCCGGTCGGAACGGCAGGTGAGGATGATCGGCAACGAGGCCTCCTGGAGGAGTCCCTGAAGCATCGGGACGTCGATGACCTCGTCGATGCGCAGCTCGATCATCTCCGCGCCGGCCTCGATGGCCGTCGCGATCTCACGTTTCGCGCGGGCGAAATCGGTTACGAAGATGGGAACGCACAAACGCGTCATCGAATTGGGTGAATGGTCAGCACGATGACGCGCGCGGCGCGCGAGCGTTTGTGCGTCGGTTATCCTGCCGTCCTGCTTCCGCGTTCAGTGCTGCTGCACCGCGCCGAACTTTTCCATCAGTCCTTCGATTTGCTTTCGGGTGGCTTCGCTCGCCTCCCAGAGGGGAAGGCGCATCTCTCCACTATCGCGGCCGGCGTGCTTCATCGCATACTTGATTCCCGTCGGGTTTCCGTCGAGGAACAGGCTGCGGATGAGTGGGAAGAGACGGTGGTGGACCTGGCGGGCGGCGGCGAAATCGCCCTTCAGTGCCGTCGTCGTCATCGACTTGATCTCTGCGGGCAGCAGGTTGGAGATGACGCTGATCACGCCCCTGGCGCCGATCGACATGAGCGGAACGGTCAGCGAATCATCGCCGCTCAGGACGGTGATGTCGCACAGCGACATGATCTCGCTGGCCAGGTCGAGCGAGCCGGTCGCCTCCTTGATGGCGACGATGTTGCGGTGGCCGGCGAGCCGGGCGACGGTCGGGGCAGACATCGTGATGCCGGTGCGGCCGGGGATGTTGTAAAGGATGATCGGAAGGTCAACGCGGTCAGCCAGCGCCATGAAGTGGCGATAAAGCCCCTCCTGCGTCGGCTTGTTGTAATACGGGTTGACCGAGAGGCCCGCCTGGGCGCCCACCCGCTTGGCGATGTTATGAAGCTCGATCGCTTCGCTGGTCGCGTTCGCGCCGACGCCGGCAACCACCGGAACGCGCCCCCTGGCCTGGTGCACGGTCAGCTCGAGCACGCGGGCGTGTTCCTTGAAATCGAGCGTCGGAGATTCACCCGTCGTGCCCACGGGAACCAGGCCATCAATGCCGTGCTGTATCTGAAATTCCACCTGATCGCGCAGCCGGCCTTCGTCCAACTTGCCTTCGCGAAACGGCGAAACCATCGCAGTCAATGCGCCGGAAAACATGGGATTCCTTAGTGTCAGTTGTCAATAGTCCGTCGATGCTTGTCAGTTGTCAGTGGTCAGTGGTCCGTTGTGTCACTGCTGCAACGGACAACGGACCACTGACAACTGACATTCTTTCCTTCATTTCGCGAACCGCGGCGCGGAGGCCGATGAAGACGGCCTTGCTCACGATCGCATGGCCGATGTTTAACTCGGCCATCTCTTTGATCGCGGCGATCGGACCGACGTTGCGGTAGTTCAGTCCGTGGCCGGCGTGCAGCCTCAGACCGTGCTCGCGCACCAGCGCGGCGGCCCGCGTCAGGCGATCGAGATGTTCGGCGGCCTGGTCGGGCCGGGCGTTGGCATAGTCGCCGGTATGAAGCTCGACGGCGTCGAAACCCTGCTGGGTGGCCAACTCCACCTGCCGGGGATCCGGATCGATGAACGCCGACACGAACACCCCCACCGCCTTGAGACGCTGGACGGCGCCCGTGGAACGGTCGGCGGTCACGGCCAGGTCGATGCCCCCTTCGGTGGTCACCTCCTGTCGCCGCTCGGGCACGATCGTCGCCTGGTCGGGGAGCGTGCGCAACGCGATCTCGACGATTTCCGGGGCGACGCTCATTTCCAGGTTCAGCCGGCATTGCACGGTGGCGCGCAGCAGTTGCACGTCGCGGTCGTTGATGTGCCGCCGGTCTTCGCGGAGATGAACGGTGATCGCATCCGCGCCGCCCAGCTCCGCCTCCACCGCAGCCCAGACCGGATCCGGCTCATATGTGCGCCGCGCCTGCCGCAACGTGGCGACGTGGTCGATGTTGACGCCAAGCTCGATCATGAAAAAGCCATCCCGATACAGGTTTCGGGGAGTGGTCGCGATTGTAGGCGGGTGGAACGGATTCTCAAACAGGGTTCGGCCGTCGGGCGGCGATCGTGCAATCGCCGGTCAGATAGCCGCGGTGGACCTCTACCTGCGCCCCGAGGCCGTCGAGGAACGCCTTCACATCCGCGGGCGATCGCCAGAAGAGGTACGAGCGGCCCGCCAGATGATTGGATGAGAGGAAGTTGAAGACGCATGCGTCGCCAGAGGCGAAGAGCGCGTGACGCAGCGTGACAAAGAACGTTGCATCGTCCACCGTATTCAGCGCACCGCTGAAGACGATGGCGTCGGCACCGACTGCGAGGCAACCCGGGTTGCGAACGAAATCGGCGCGAACGATCCGAGCGCGCGACAGACCGTGCGCCTCGGCGGCGCGGGCGAGCGGTTCGACCGCCTCGACGCCGATGTATTCCGACGGACGCACGCCGTGCTCGAGCAGGTAGATGAGGAAATCGGCCCGGCCGCAACCCGCGTCGAGCACGCGACGTCCCTCCAGGTCATAGGCACGGCGAATGGCTTCGAAGCGTGCGCGCTGGGTTTGTGGACTGGCCCAGAGCAGCGTGCTGAATCCCGCGCCGTACTCGGCCGCGGCATCCAGGTAAGGCGCCAGATAGGCTTCGCGGTCGTCGTCGGGCATCGCGGAGGTTACCTCCTCGTCCCGGGCGCCGGCTGGGTGGCGGTCAGCATGGGTTGGATCCTCGCCAGCTCCGCGCGGGCCAGGGACAGCTCCCGTTCGGCGTGCAGCCGGCCCAGGGCGCGGGTCAGGCAGTCGCGGGCGCGTTCGTACTGGCTCAGGTAACGCGCGTAGAGCAGTCCCAGCACCAGGTCGATCTGTTCGGGCGCCTCGTACTTGGGATAGTGCTTCATGAACAGCTCGTACGCCTCGGCCGCCTGCGGATAATGTTGCTGGTCGAAGAACATGTTGGCGACATCGAGCTGCGTCTGCCGCGCCAGGACCTGCTGGGGATCGATCTGCGTGAGCTGTTCGTAAAGCTGCGTCGCCAGCGGGAGTTTGTGGGCGGCGGCGGCATCGGCAATCTGTGCGCGCAGCTCCAGGCTCCGTTGCGTGCGCGGATCGGCCGACACGTTTGGGACGGCGGCCACCGGGTCTCGGCGCGACGACGGCTGCGTGTAGTCGAACGGGTTGTAGCCGCGATTCACCAGGTCGCGGTATTGGCGGCGTTTGTTCCACCGCTGCACGAGCGCCACCACGTCGTACTGGTCGCGCGGCAGCAGCCGCGCCATCAGCAGCGCGAAGCATATCGCCGCTCCGAACACCGTGCCGGCGATGTGGGCCACATGCGCCACGTTGTCGGTCTTCGAGAAGTTCGCCCAGATGTCGCAGACGAAGTAGAAGAGGATGAACCAGAGGCTGGCGACCTCATACCGCCCGATGATGTAGAAGAAAAACAGCACCGTCACGTTGGAACGCGGCAGGAGCACGAGGTACGCGCCGGTGACGGCGGCGATGGCGCCGCTGGCGCCCACGATTGGGAGGACCTCATTGCGCGCCAGGGAGTAAAGCAGCGCGGAGAAGACCGCCCCCGCCAGGTAAAACGCGATGTAGCCCCACTGCCCCATCTTGTCGTTGACGTTGTTGCCGAAGATGTAGAGGAAGAGCATGTTCCCCGCGAGGTGCAGCAGGCCGGCATGCAGGAAGGCGTAGGTGATGAACGTGATGGCGCGCGGGTCCACCGGGTTGAGCTGCCACCGTAGCGTGACGCTCGGAACCATAACCTGGATGGCGTACATGACGAGGTTCGCCACAATCAGGGCGTAGTTCACGTACGGCGTCCGGCGGAGGGGGCTATCGGTACGGAGGGGGATGAGCATGGAGCGGGCGCGCGCGGCGTGTATCAGCAATCGCGGTCGTCGGCCTTATTCTCTTTTACCATCTTGAGCCGCCGGCCGCCGCGATCCCAGCGCACGCGGTTCATGTACGACTCGATGAGGAGGATCCCCCGGCCGCTGCACTTCTCGATGTTCTCGTCACAGGTGGGGTCGGGAACGCCGCTGCGATTGAAACCCGCCCCCTGATCTTCGACCATGATCTCGGCCCGTCGCGGAGTGACGCTGGCGGTGATCACGACAGTCTTCCCCGGATCCAGGCGGTTGCCGTGTTTGATCGCATTGACCAGCGCCTCTTCCAGCGCCAGCTTGATGGCGAAGAAACAGTGCTGGTTGAAGCCGGCACGCTTCACGTCCTCGAGGATCTGGCGCTGCACTTCGTGCCCCGCCTCGAAGTTTGAGGGAATCTTGAACGTCATCTTTTGCCCGGCTGTCCTGGGGAGGCCGTTTGCCGGGGTCAACGCGGTGCCCGAGCGTGCAGCGCCGGAGCGACCGCTTCCCCCTTGATGCGACCCTCCAACGGCCATTGGCAATCCCGGCTGAGGAACTACTGGTTGAAACTTGCCACCGCTTCGGCACGATCCGGCATGATCCGAAAAAGCTTATTCAGCTTGGTGATCACGAAGACTTCCATGATCTGCGGCTTGATGCTCGCCAGACGAAGCTGGCCGTTCTTCTGTTTGATCTTGTTGTTGGCGTTGATCAGCATGCCCAGGGCGGCGCTGCTCAGGTGGTCGACGGTGGAGAAATCGAGGAGCAGCTTCGGGTTGCTGCGCTCCTCGATCAGCGTCCCCAGCGTCTGACCAATCTCATTGATATTCGCTTCATCGAGAATCCGGCTGTTCGTAAATTCGACAACCCGGATGTCTTTCTCCGAGCTGACGGCGATCGGCGGGGTGGTTTCGGGCATTCCAACATTCCCTCATTGGGGGCGAGCAATACATCAGGCCAGTCCCAAACCTACGCCGCGCAAAAATTGCTGTCAAGCCGGACTCTGGTGCGCCGGCGCCGCCTTGACTCCGCCATATTAAGAACTGCCCGATCCATCATCGGCCGGAAATGGCCTGAGTCTCCTCTACCGCCTGATGAGTCATCGAAAATAGTGGCCGATCGCGAATTTTTCGCCTCCAGGCGACGGCCGCACCAGCCAGGCAAGCCAGGGCGGCCAATCCGGCAAAAGGGGCCAGGGGCAGGCCGCGCTCCATGTTTCGGCCCCAGGCACGCAGGGCTGGCTCCCAAGGCTGCGGTGGCACCGCGAAAATCTCCGGGACGTGCGCGTTATAAGCCCGCGAAATGCCCCGGTCGGAAGCGATCCCGGGCAAGGCGATTCCAGCCGGCGCTTCGGCCAGATTGTAGGCCGCAAAACGGTCCTCGCCCTGTCCGACCCAGCCGAAGACGTTCGCCCAGAAGATCACGAAGTCCGGTGAGGCGGACCACCGTGGCGAATCGATCGCCACCCAGACCTGTCGAGCCGGCTCTTTCCGCACCGCCACAAACGCGCGCCCTCCCCTGGATACCACGGGCGTCCATCCCGCCGGAACGGTTGAGCCGGTTACCGGTTGGGTCGAAGCCAGGGCGATCCAATTCACGTTGCGCGTTAGCGGATGTTCACTGACCGTTACCGCCTCGACCGGCGACGGGGTCGCTGCTGCTGCCAGGGTTGAATCGATCACGAGGACGGCAGGCCCGGAAGATGGAAGGTCCTTCGGGTCGGTAACGATACCGACCGCCTGCGATGCATCCGAGGATGGATGGTGTCGAGCATAGACGGCGATCATCCGTTCCAGTTCCGGATTGATCGGGCCCATCGCCACGACGCGCGGCCAACTCCGTTCCCGCACCAGCCAGGCACGGTCATCGGCGGGAATGTCATCGGAAACGTCCAACGATGCTTCCACGGTGTCGCCGAGCGTGGGCAGATCGATGAAGTAATCACGCAGCCCGCCACCCGACGGCGCAAGCTCGATCTGCCGAACGCTCCTGGCGTCGCCGCTCCGGACCTCGAGATGGGCGGTCGTCCGTGATGAGTGATTGCGCACTCGCACCATCACCTGCGGCTGCGGTTCGGAGCGGGCCGAGATCATCGCGATGCCGATGTCGTGGATGGCATGTTCGGGAGTGATCTGAACGAGGCGCGGATCATGGCGTCCCAAATCCTGATCGGTGAGGACAAGGACCGGGCCATCGCCCTGGGCCAGTTGTGCGGCGACGCCTGCCCGCAGAATTTCCGTCGTATTGCGAGCCGTCGGCGCGAGCACTGCGACCGCGGCGGCAAGGCCGCCCTTCACTTCGAGCGGTGTCAAATCGCCGGGAACCGTGAGCAGGCTCATCTCCACATTCGCGCCGCCGGCCTTCGCCAGTTCGGCGCTCGCGGCTTCGGCAGCTCGAACGAAGCGGGGTCGGCCGTCGGCGGCGGCGGACATGGTGATTCCCCGGTCAACGATGACGGTCAGTCGCGTCCCCTGACGTGGTCCCACCCCGCGAAGGACGGGCCGTCCAGCCGCCAGGATCGCCAGCAGCATCGCCGCGATCGCCAGCGCGATCGCGACCGGCGGAACCCGCATCCGCCGTCGCGCTTGCGTATCCTCTGCCGCCTCGCGCCACAGTTCGAGAAATGGCACATCCGTGCGCTGACGCCGGCCCCACAACAGCCAGACGGTCAGCGCCGCCCAGGGCAGGAGTGCGAGGAGCCAAATCGGAGAGTTCCAGAACATGAACTGCCTGATCTTATCCGCTCCAGCGGCCCCACCCCATGGGCTCTCTCTTCCAAAGGTAGAGAGTAAGAACGTCTTTCAGAGGCGGAAGGTATTCGCCACACTCCGCGATTGTCCCTAAACCGCGACTCCTCTTCAGCCACTCAATCCCGACACCCCTATCAATCAGGGTGAGCAAGGACTCGCACATGGCATATCAGGCGACGATTTACGCGATCACGCTGTCGATCATCGGCGTGTTGCTTTCGTTTCAGGGGTTGTGGCTGACCAGCCGGGCGCTCTGGCCGGCTCGGGTTCAGGCCGCCGCGGCGCGGTGCCGGCGCAATCCGATCGCTTGTTTCTTCGTGGGGCTGTTGGTGAGCGGTGTAACGCTGCTGTTTGTGAGCATCGCGGCGCGCCTGGGAGCGCGGGGCCAAGGGGTGGCGTGGGTGGTATTCAGTGGCTGGTTCGTCTTCGCGAATATTGGCGTGGCGGGGCTCGTGACGCACATCGGCCAGCGGTTGACGTCTCCCGTGGATGTCGATCGGCCGTGGCGCGCGACGGTGCGCGGCGGGATCGTGCTCGGCCTGGCATGGCTGCCGCCGGTGCCGGGATGGGTCGCGATTCTGCCGGTCTCGTTCATCCTCGGCGCGGGCGCGGCGACGCTCTCGTTCTTCCGGCCGCGCATTGATTCGGCTTCGTATCCTGGCGCGGGAGCGCCGACGCCCTATGTCCATCCTTACGCTCCGCCGTTCGTGCCCGATCCGTATGCCGCCGGGGGAGAGTACGGGCGATCGGCAGCGGTGCGGCCGGCTGAGCCGGTGGAGGCAGGACGTTGAAGCCGACCCGGCGCAACATCCTCTCGGCGACGGCTGGTGCGGCCGCGCTGGCGACATTGGCAGGCTGCGAACGCGTCGTGAGCAAGGCGACCGAGCGGCTCGGCCAGGCCGTGCCGGACACGCTTTCGCTTCCCGCTTCGGGCACTGCCATCGACCCGGCCCATCACCTGCTTTGCCGCGCGGCCTATGGTCCCTGGCCGGGGGACTTGGAGCGAGTGCGAGCGGTCGGCGAGCGGGCTTGGGTCGAACAGCAGCTTCAACCCAATTCGATCGACGACACGCTTTGTGACCTGCGCGCCCGCGCCTTTGAAGAGCTCGAGGAAGCACCGGCGGAATGCTACGAGTATGACAAGCCGGTCCTGCGCGAGGACATGTCGCGGCACACACTCTTGCGGGCACTCTACAGTCGGCGGCAGCTCTATGAGGTGATGGTCGGGTTCTGGACCGATCACCTGAACATCAATATCGAAAAGGGAGACTGCATCTTCCTGAAGCCGGCGGATGATCGCCTGGTGGTCCGCGCGCACGCGCTCGGAAACTTCCGAGAGCTGATCCGCGCCTCCGCGACATCACCCGCCATGCTCGTCTACCTCGACGGCAACCAGAACCGGCGGGCGACATCGCACGATGTACCCAACGAAAATTACGGCCGCGAACTGCTGGAGCTGCACACGCTCGGAGTGAACGGCGGCTATACGCAGCGCGACGTCTTCGAAGCCGCCCGCGCGCTGACCGGCTGGCGACTTCACGAGGGGTTCCGCCAGGGCACGGTCTATTTCGATTCGGCCCGACATGATCCGGGCGAAAAGCGCGTGCTCGGGCAGGTCATTGCGGCCAACGGCGACGCGGCGGATGTCGATCGCCTGGTCGACATCGTCTGCCGCCATCCGTCCACGGCCCGCCACATCGCGACCAAACTGTCACGCCGGTTCGTCTCCGATGACCCCCCCGCCGAACTGGTGGACCGGACGGCGGCGGTCTTCACGAAGACGAACGGAGATATTCCATCGATCGTGAGGACGGTCCTCAATTCCGATGAATTTCGCGCGTCTGGAGGGACTAAGTTCAAGCCGCCGTTCCGGTTCGTAGTGAGCGCCCTGCGGGCGGTTGGCGCGGACACGCACGCGCATGCCCCGCTGATCGAATACCTGGTGCGGATGGGCCAGGGGGTCTTCCAGTATCCCACGCCCGATGGCTATCCCGACAAGGCCTCCCCGTGGCTGGGAACATTGCTATGGCGATGGAATTTGGCATTCGCGCTGGCATCCGACCGGGTGCCGTCGGTCTCCGTGCCAATGGATAAGCTGCTGCATGCAACGGGAGCCAGCGCCTCGATCACTGCAAATGCCATGGAACGGACCGCACGACTGTTTCGATATTTCGCTGGCCACGATCCCCAGCCAGAGCATCTGGAGGCGCTTGCCTCGGCGGCCGACGATCGCGACCTCGTCGGCTTGCTGATGGCATCGCCCGGTTTTCAGAGGTATTGAGCATGCACCTCTCGCTGGCCGCAAGTTCCCGACGATCGCTCCTGAGGCGATTGGTGTTCGCCGAACTGCCAGTCGTTGAACAGACGCAGCGGCACACGCTCGTCTGTGTCTTCCTGCGCGGCGGCGCCGATACCCTCA
The DNA here is from genome assembly GCA_038240605.1 of Tepidisphaerales bacterium. Classification (GTDB taxonomy): domain Bacteria; phylum Planctomycetota; class Phycisphaerae; order Tepidisphaerales; family Tepidisphaeraceae; genus JBBSDP01. The sequence continues at coordinate 22,131 of JBBSDP010000004.1, forward strand.
ACATGCTCGTCCCGTACGCCGACCGTGACTACTACGCCAACCGCCCCACGCTTTCGATCGCCGCTCCGCCGCGCGGGGCCGAGCAGGATGGAGCGGCGATGCGCCTGACTGATTTCTATGCGCTTCATCCGCGCATGAAGCCGTTGGCGCCGCTCTTCCGGGAAGGCCGGCTCGGATTCGTGCAGGCGGTCGGTTCGGACAACCCGACCGGATCCCATTTCGAAACGCAGGACCAGATCGAGCACGGCGAGTCATACGGGCATAACCTGGGTGGCGGATGGCTCGGTCGCCATCTGCGCACGCGCGGCCGGAGCGGGGAAAGCCCGCTCTCGGGTGTCGCGATCGGTGCGACCATCCCCGAAGCGCTGCGCGGCGCACCGGCGGCGTGCGCATTTCGCTCGGTTGACGAGATTCAACTTCCGCATTCCGCCGGCGATCCGGCAGCCGTCTCCCGGGCGCTGGGCCGCCTCTACGCAACGGAAATAGGGATGCTCGCCAACCAGGGAAAGGAGACGCTCGACCTGCTGGGACGTGTGGAACGACTGCGCGGCAAGCCGTACAACCCCGCGGGCTCGGCGAGCTATCCGACTGATGAATTCGGCTCGGCGCTGCGGGAAGTGGCTCGGTTAGCCAAGGCCGACGTCGGGCTCGAGGTCGCCTGCATCGATCTGGGCGGCTGGGACACGCACTTCCTCCAGGGCACGACCGGCGGAGGCCAGGCCGGGCCCATCGATACACTCTCGCGCGGCCTGGCCGCGTTCGATGCAGACACGCGCGCGCTGGGCCGCCGGGTGACCACGATTGTCATGACCGAGTTTGGCCGCCGGCTCTACGAGAACGGATCGGCCGGCACCGACCACGGCCGCGGCTTTGCCTTCTTCGCGATCGGCGAGCGCATTCAGGGCGGTCGCGTCCACGGCCCCTGGCCCGGCCTTAAGGAGGAGCCCACCCTTCCCGGTCCCGGCGGAATGCAGGTTGGCGTGGACTACCGCAGCGTTCTGGCTGAGGTCCTCACCCGCGCCGCCGGCAACACCCGCATCGCTGAGGTGTTCCCCAACTTCAGTCCCCAGGCCATCGGACTTGTTTAGGCATGTTTCACCGCGAGGACGCGGAGACACGGGGACGCGGGGAGAAGACAATAGCAAGAGCTGCTGATCGAGGCGGCGCGCCGACTTCTCAGCACTCCCTTCGACTGCGCTCTCTTCGACCCTGAGCCTCAGAGCCGAAGGCAGGGCACTCAGCACTTCGGAGCGTTCGCGTTAAACTGTGCGAGATGCCCGAACTTCCTGAAGTTCAAACAGTCGTGAACACGCTTCGTCCACGGCTGTTGGGACGGACGATCCAGCGTGTGACGCTCAACTGCACGGACATCGTCCAGCCGCCCGACGCCGATCTGGCGCGCGCGCTGACGGGGCGGACGATCAAGTCAATCGATCGGCGCGGCAAACGCATCATCTTCACGCTCGACAGCGCGGAGCAGTTTTACGTGCACCTTGGGATGAGCGGCCAACTGACGGCCGTCCAAGCGAAGGACGCACCGTTTGCGCCACACACGCATCTCGTGATTGATTTCCCTTCGGGTGTCCAGCTCCGCTTTCGCGACCCGCGCCGCTTCGGTGGCGTCTGGTGGGTGGGTGATGCTGGCGATATTGCTGGAGACATGGGACCGGAGCCGCTGGCGATCCGTCCGGCGCAGCTCGCACGACGACTGGCGCGCACCCGCCGGGCGATCAAGACTGCTCTGCTCGATCAGCGGTTGCTGGCGGGCGTCGGGAACATCTATGCCGATGAGGCGCTGTTTACCGCGCGCATTGATCCCCTGACACCGGCCAACACGTTGGCGGCGGCGCAGGTCTCTCGCCTGTGCCGGTCGATCAAGTTGGTCCTGCATCGGGCCCTGAAACATGGCGGCAGCTCGCTACGCGACTTTGTGGACGCCAACGGATCCTCCGGCCGCTACCAGAACCGCCTTCAGGTGTACGGCCGGGAGAGTAAGCCCTGCCGGCGTTGCCGCACTCCCATCGTGCGCCAGGTGCTGGGCGGTCGCTCCACGCATTTCTGCCCCCGGTGCCAGCCGGCCGATAAAAAGCGGTCGGCTGGTAAACGGTCTGCATGATCATTTTTGAATTGCCTTGGATGGCAATACTGTGAATAATGGATTGTGCGTCGCCAAATTCGACGTCACATATCAGAACGCGTCCAGCGGATACCTGGGGGGAAATGGGACCGGTGTTTTTGATGATTCATCGCCGCAGCGGTTCAACACGTCGCGCGTTCACGCTCGTTGAGCTGCTCGTGGTGATCGGCATCATTACCGTGTTGATCGCGATCCTGCTCCCCGCCCTCAATGGCGCCCGCAAGGAAGCCAACCGCGTGAAATGTCAGAGCAACATGCGGCAGTTGCTCATGGCGACCGCCATGTACGAGGGGGAATCCAAGGGGTACATCCCCTTTGCCGGCTGGGCCAACGGCAACTCGCAAGACAGCAGCGCCTACGCCTACGGGTGGCTTTTCCAGTTTCCGACGGCCACGTTTCCGCCCGCGCCCTCAGACGTCGATAACGGCGTGCTGTACCCGTACCTACGCGATCGAACCCTCTTTCACTGCCCCCTCTGGGACACGAACAATACCCAGGGCACCGAATCGATCACCAGTTACCTGATGAACGGAGCCATTTGCGGGTTCGGCTACTACGGTCATGCCCCGCGCATGTTTCCGAGCTTCCCAATCACGCAGTTCGGCAACTCATCGGAGAAGATCATCTACTGGGAGGCCGAGGAGACGGCTCTGACGACCGGCGCCATCTGGAACGATAGCAGCAGCTATCCCAACGAGGAAGGCCTGGCGGATCGGCACCGGGTCGGCGCCAACGTCGCGATGCTCGACGGGCACGTGGAGTGGATGAGCCAGGCCACGTTCAACGCCGAAAAGAGCGCTTCGGGCCCCAGCAAGCTCTGGTTCAATCCCATCTCATCGAACGGGCATTGATTGGGGATGACGCGGCTAAGCCCGCGCTACTCTGCCTTCAGGTTCACATTCTTCTTGAAGCGATCGGCGAGCGAGGCGCTTTGGGCGGCCTTTCCGCTCTTGGCGATCTGATCACCGACACGGCTGATGCGATCATCGAGCCCGGGATGGGTGCTCATCAGGTTCTGTCCACCCCTGCCGCGTGCCTGCTGAAGACGCTGAAGGAAATGTAGGTAGCCGTCTGGCGCATAGCCGGCGGCGATGACGTAGCTGACCCCGTCGTGATCCGCTTCCATCTCCTGCGGCTGGCTGAAACCCCGTTTGGTCACGGCATCGACGATCGTGTCGCTCATCTGACCGAGTTGGCCGACGCGATCATTGGTCTGCGCCAGGGTCATGCCGGCGTCGAGGAATCCGGCCTGTTGGACCGCCTGGAGACCATGCTTTTTCACGACGTGGCCGATTTCGTGGGCGAGAACGCCGGCCAGCTCTGACTCGTCGCGCATGTGGGCGATGGCGCCGCGCGTGATCATCACGTACCCATTGGGACCGGAGAAAGCGTTCACCTGCTCGGAGTCCAGCACGCAGAAATAGAACTTCAAGTCCGCGCGCGGCGAGGCGGAGGCGACGGTCATCCCGACGAGGTTGACGTAGTGGTTCAGCTTCTCGTCGTTGTAAACGCCGTATTGGTTGGTGACCGCGATGGCGACGGCCTGTCCCATGTCATCCTCATCGCGCGGGCTGAGCGAAGCGGCGTGGACCACTTTGCCTCCCGCCGACACCATGCCGGCGATTGACGCCGGATCCGCCGAGCATCCGCCCATGTCGAACGGGATCGTGCAGACCAGCGCGGCGCTGGCGAGCAGTGGTGCAAGCCGCAGCAGATTCGTTGTCTTTGATGATGTGCGTTTCACGCCAACCTCCCGCGAATCGAGTTCGTGCAGGCCGGGCCTAATGCCGATCCGGTCCGACGTTTCCATCCCTGGCGAACTGTTTCCATTCCGCGCCTTTCACGCCGCGCCGGAACTGGATCATCTTGTTGAGGCCGTCCTTGCTGTAATTTTTGTTGCGGGCGTAGTTCTCGACCGAATCGTCGAAGCCCTTACCGGCGGCGCCGGTGGAGAGTTCCGAAGCACTGGAGCCGCCGGTCAGCCCGCTGAGATCGAACCCGCCCCCCTTGCTGGCCGAGAGGACGGCTTCGGAGACGTAACCTTCGTTCCCCGCCGCCGTGCGGACGCGCGCCCATTTCCCGTCGTGAGCCAGCACCTGGAGCTTGCCGGCCTTGTCCACGGTTTCTATCGGATCGGAAGCGGCGGTTTTGTCCGTAAGGACGTCCACCGAATTGCGCAGCGTCACTTCCTCCGCCGACGCGATGCCGGCGGTCGCGCCAAGCAACAGCGACGCCGCGGCAAGGATCTTGCGCGTCCGGCCGGATAATTGACGAGGAACTCGGTTGGTTTGCATCGCGATCTCCATGAAGCGTCGATGGCTCTTTCATCGTCGCTGAAAACTCAACTTATCAGTTTACCAACCATCGTCCGAATGGCGATGACGGCATTGGGAAATGAGGAGATTTCCGAGTACTTTGCGCAGATCGCATCACTTGTCCTTCGCCGTATAAACGCCGTCCCAATTCAAAACTGGCGGATTGATACGCAGCTTCCGGACACGCTTCAACAATGCTGCGATGGGAAAATCCTCGGGCCATTCCTGTTGCGCAGCGAGCAAGGTGGCCTCGGCCGCATCCCAGCGCTGCGCCTGGTAGCCGACGAACGCCTCCTCGTACATCGCAATCCGGCGTCGTGTCTTATCGATGACATTTCCGATCGTGCCCTCAGAGATCAGTTCGTACACGCCCATCGGCTGCTTTTTTCCCTTCACGCGGAGGTCGTCGAGCTTGCGCAGGATGAAGCGGTCCCTCACGATGTCGGCGGTCGATTGGGCGATCAGGATGCGCGAGCCGTAGAGCTTGTTGGCGCCTTCGAGCCGGCTGCCGAGGTTGACCGAATCACCGAGGACCGTGTAGTTGAACTTCTGCGCCGAGCCCATGTTCCCGAAGACCATCTGTCCGGTGTTGATGCCGATTCGCGTGAGCAGTCCGGGCGCGCCCATTTCCGCGAGCATTGGCTGGATCGCCGCTTCCCGCGCCTGCATCGCCAGCGCCGCCTGGCAGGCGCGGATCGCGTGGTCCGGCTGGAGCAGCGGCGCGTTCCAGAAGCTCATGATCGCGTCGCCGATGTACTTGTCGATCGTGCCGTTCTGTTCCAGGATGAGCGACGACATTTCCCCCAGGTAGAAATTCAGCATCGCGCTCAGCTTCTCCGAGGGCATTGACTCACTGAGGTCGGTGAAGCCGGCGATGTCGGTAAACATGACGCTCATCTCACGGCGTTCTCCGCCAAGCTTCAGCCGCTCGGGATGGCGCTGGATCTCGTTGGCGACGTCCGGCGAGACGTACTGGCCGAGCGCCCTGAGGACGACGCGCCGCCGACGGTCCTCCGCCAGGTAACTCCACGCGAACGCTCCGACCGTGGCCAGCAGCAGCGCCAGTAGTGGCGTCGACATCGGCAGCCAGCGAACCTGCGGCCGCGCAAACAGGAACAGCGCCGCGCCGACGAGCAGCGCGGCGGCCATGGCAGCGCCGGTCAGCTTGAACGAAACGTGCCGCGGCAGCGCGATGCCGAGGGCGCCGACCAGTGCCGCGACCAGTGAAGCCATCGCGACGCCGAAGCTACTCACGGGGATCACGCGCTGTCCGTGCAGAAGGTTGTCGATCGCCGTCGCCTGGACTTCCACGCCCGGATAGAGCGGCGACAGCGGTGAGGCCTTGAGGTCATACGTGCCAACGCTGATCGCCCCGATGAGGACGATCTTGTCGCGGAACGTATCGGGCGGGATCTCGAAGAGGTTTAATTTCCCCTTTCGCGTCAGTCCGGCGTCCTTGAAGACGTGGGCGGCGGAGAGGAACGGGTACGTGTGCCCGCCATCGCGGCGCACGTGCGGGCCGTAGTAATGAAGCAGGAAAGGTGATCGGGCGAAGTCGGGTAAGGGTTGTCCCGCCGCCGTTACCACGCGTGTTGCGAGGCTCGGCATTCCGTTCACGTTCGGCACATAGGAACGGACTACTTTGTCAGTGAGGATGTTGACGGCGCCCCATATTGGCGGACGGGTCACGGGCGGGCCGAAGGGACCGGGGGCGCCGTGCTCGGTGGCCATGGTGGCGAGCACCACCGGCAGCAGTGCATGGTCGAGCGCTTCCGCGAAATGGGTGTCGTCGTCCATGAAGGGCTGGAGAGCGCTGGGCTCGGTGAACAACAGGTCGAACGCCACCGCTCTCGCACCGCATCGTTTCATGTGCTCGATCAGGATCGCCCAGAAATCGCGCGGCCACGGCCAATACTTATGGTTCTTCGCCAGGTCGGCGAGACTGCCATCATCCACCGCCACGATCACGACGTCGCCCGTCGCCGTCGTTCGATCTTCGGCGGCTCGAACGTGATAAAACGCGTCGTAGAAGGTCTCGTCCAACCCCGCCAGGGGCACGGACACGCCGGGCGTTCCTCGGGCCGCCACCGCCAGCGCGCAAGCGGCCAGCGCGATCAGGGTAGCGGCAACCCATTTGGTCGACGGTTGGCTTGAGGAAAGACGGTGCGGAAGCCGCATGGTGGCTTCATCGGACATCGCGACCGCGAAAATGCAACCTCCCGGGCCGCCAACCGTCACCCCCGACGAAGTACGTCAGAGAGCAACGGCGTCCGCCCCGGCCCCGGCCACGCTCTGCACGCAATCTAATATCCCTCGCGCTCGAGGGCGAGCTTCAGCAGGCTGGTGAACTCGGACTCGTCATCGATCAACAGGATGCGCGTCTTCATTTGCACTCCAATCATATCAGACACAACGGATGTTCGCGGCATGCGTGCCGAGGGCGTTCGGGGGGAACTGTTGACGCGCCCCGGACCTGATTACGTCAACGCCCACAAATCGCTTGCGTCGGGCATTGATGGCATAATGTCGGACGCCGGTGATAAGACGCAGGCCGTATCCGGGCGGGCCGGCATGCTCAAGGGCTTCGCGAAACGTTGCGCCGCACTGTCAGGTATTGACGCGCGACGTTCAGAAAGGTTGCATCGATGATGAAACACACGGTCCTCGTGGTGGACGACGAGCCGGATGTCGTCAAGAGCGTTCAGGACCTCCTGCGGCTCGATTACCGGGTGCTCGGCGCGACCCGCGCCCAGGACGCGATCGAGATCCTCGAGCGCGACGAAGTCCACATCGTGATGACCGACCAGCGCATGCCCGGGATAACCGGGGTCGAGTTCCTCTCCAGGGTTCGCGGTGAACATCCCGAGGCAATACGCCTGCTGTTCACCGGCTACGCCGACATCCGCGCCGTGATCGACGCGATCAACCAGGGCAACGTCTACCGCTACATCACCAAGCCGTGGGACCCAGATGAACTTCAGGGCGTGATCCGCGAGGCGTGTGAGCGGTTCGACCTGCTCGTCGAGCGCAAGCGGCTCTTCGCCCTCCTCCAGACCCAGAACCGTGACCTGGAGCGCGCCAACGTCGAGCTGAGCCGTGCCAACGAGCTGAAGCTCGCGTTCATCCAGGTCGCAAGCCACGAGCTGCGCACACCGCTCACGATCCTCCTGGGCCTGACCGGGGTGGCGGCGCGGGCGGGGGCGGCGTCGGAGGATCAGCCGGCGCTCCTGAATCGCATCGACCAGGCGGGCCGAAGGCTGCAACGACTGATGGACCAGCTCATCACGATGCTCGCCGCCGGCCAATTCGATCGGACGCTGGAGCGCAAGCCCACCGACTTGGCGCCGATCCTGAAGGAGGCCGCGGATGACGTTCGTCCGTTCGTGGCCCTTCGCCACCAGGAATTCGCGGTCGACATCGCGCCGGACCTTGGGACGGCTGTCGTCGACGCGGGCAAGGTGCGCGACAGCATCAACCACCTATTGCTCAACGCGGTGAAGTTCACCGCCGATGGCGGAAGAATCGCGCTCGACGCCCGCCGGATCCACGACGGGGAACGCGAAATCGTGGAGATTCGGGTGAGCGACAATGGTATCGGGATCCGACCTGAGGCGCGGCAGCAGCTATTCGAACCGTTCTTTACCGGGTTTGACGTCTCGCGCCACTCCTCGGGCGTCTACGAGCATGGGAAACAGGGCATCGGCCTGGGCCTGTCGATCGTACGCGCGTTCGTGGAGATGCATGGCGGAACGATCACGGCTGAAAGCGAGCTGGGCCGAGGGAGCGCGTTCGTCGTCCGATTCTCGGTCGACGCGCCGCAGGCCGGGCCCGGGGCCACCAGCACCAAGCCCGCGCCGTCAATCACCGAGAGGGGCGCATGAACGACGGGGCATCGAAGCGAGTGGGCGACGCACCGCCGGCCGCCGAGGTGCGGCCGGCCGAATTGCTCGCGGGGAATCCGCTTCCGATCGATGCGCGCCCGCTCGCAACCGGTATGTATGAAACGGCGGAGTCGCTGGCAGGCGCGGCGACGATCTCACCGCGCATCGTTCGCAACCTCGACCTCACCTGCAAGTTCGCCGCTCTATTCTGCATGGTCGTTGCCGCGCTCGCCCTGGTCGGGTGGACGTTTGACTTCGAGCCCCTGAAGACCGTGTTGCCAGGGCTCGTGGCGATGAACCCGATGACGGCCGTCGGCCTGTTCGCCTGCGGCGCGGCCCTGGCCATCCTGCGCAACCCACACGCAACAGGTCGCGAACGATCGATTTCCCGCGGGCTGGCGGCGGCCGCAATGCTGATCGGCGCGCTCAAGCTCTTGGCAATCGTGGGCGGACCGGACTTGCGGATCGACCAACTGCTCTTCCCGGGGCGTATCTTTGTACACGATCCGCGCGGCAACCCGATCGCCCTTCTTACGTCGCTCTGTTTCATTCTGTCGGGCGGAGCGCTGACGACCATCGACTCCACGGGCTGGCGCGGCGTCCGGCCCGGGCAGTTGATGGCGATCGCGACCACGCTTCTCGCGATTCTGGCCCTCGTTGGATACACCTACCGCACCTCCAAGCTTTACGGCGAAGTCTGGTACTTCCCGATGGCGCTGCACACCGCGGCGGCATTCCTCGTCCTGGCGACGGGGATCCTGTTCGCGCGCCCCACCGCCGGCATGATGAGCGTGATTGCACTGGATGGATCGACCGGTGTGCTGGCCCGCCGGCTCCTGCCCGCAACGCTGATCATCCCGGCGGTGCTCGGGTGGCTGCGCCTGGGCATCGAACGGGCCGGGTTGCTGGAGCGCGACATGGGGCGGCCGCTGCTCGTCCTCGCCAACACGGCCTTTTTCACGGCGCTGGTCTGGTTCAACCTGATGCTGCTCGCGCGAACCGATGTGCGTCGGCGCAAGATCGAAGCCGAGCTTCGCGCCAGCGAAGCCCGGTCCCGCCAGATCGTCAGGACCGCCAACGACGCGTTCGTGGCGATGGACGCTCTGGGGCGCATCGTCGAATTCAACCCGCGCGCGGAAGAGACGTTTGGGTGGAAGCGCGACGAGGCGATCGGACGGGAAGTCGCGGCGACGATCATGCCCCCGCAATACCGCGATGCACACCGCGCCGGTCTGGCCAGGTTCCTCGCGATGGGAGAGGGGCCGATCTTCGGACGCCAACTGGAGCTCGCCGCGGTCCACCGCGATGGCCGGGAGTTCCCCGTCGAGTTCACAGTCTCTCCAGCGCAGGTGCACGGCTCGCAGTTCTTCTTCGCGTTCGTGCGGGACATCGGCGAGCGGAAGCGGGCCGAGGAGGAGCGCGACCGCTTCTTCACGCTCTCCCTCGACCTCGTCGCGGTGGCCGGGTTTGACGGGCACTTCACGCGCGTGAACGGCGCGTTTGAGACCACTCTGGGATATTCGTCCGAGGAGATGACCTCGCGTCAGTGGCTCGACTTCGTGCACCCGGACGACGTGGCCCGAACGATCGCCGAAGGTCAAAAGCTGACGGCCGGCGCCGTTACCCTCCTTTTCGAAAATCGCTACCGCTGCAAGGACGGGAGCTACAAATGGCTCGCGTGGACGAGCGTCCCGGTGGTGAAGGAGGGGAAGATTTACGCCATCGCCCGCGATATGACCGAGCGCAAGCGGGCCGAACAACAACTTGAGGAGAAGAACCGCCAGCTCGAGGAAACCGCGCGATCGGAGCGCGAGGCGCGCCAGGCGCTACAGGCAGCGCAGGGGCAGCTTGTGCAATCCGAGAAGCTCGCGGGGCTCGGTCAGATGGTGGCCGGCGTTGCCCATGAGATCAACAATCCGCTGTCGTTCGTGAGCAACAACGTCGCGGTGTTGCAGCGCGACCTGGCGGTGGTGGTCCGACTGTTGAACCTGCACCAGGAGGCGATCGCGGCAACGACGCCCGAATCGCGCGACGCGCTGCTGGCAGAAGTGCGCGAAATCGCGGAGCGGGTCGACCTGCCCTATACGCTCGCGAATCTCGGCGAGCTGATGAGCCGCTCGCGCGATGGGCTCAAGCGCATCCAGCAGATCGTCAAGGACCTTCGCGATTTCGCCCGCCTCGACCAGGCGGAGTTGCAGGACGCGGACATCAACGCCGGCATCGAATCGACGATCAACATCATCCGCGGCTACGCCAGGAAGCGCGACGTGACGATCCGGACGGAGCTGGCGTCCCTGCCGCCCCTGCGCTGCCACCCGGCCAAGCTGAACCAGGTCGTGATGAACCTGATCGTCAACGCGATCGATGCGTCGAATTCGGGCGGCACGGTGATCGTGCGGACGACGCCGTCGGATTCGGCGGGCAGCGTCCGGCTCGAGGTGCGCGATGCCGGGAAGGGAATTGCACCGGCGATCCGTGGCCGGATTTTCGATCCCTTCTTCACCACCAAGCCGCCGGGCGAGGGAACGGGGCTGGGGTTGAGCATCACCTACGGCATTGTCCAGGACCACGGCGGCCGTATCTCCGTGGCCAGCGAGGTTGGCCAGGGATCGACCTTCACGGTGGAGCTGCCGGGATTTCCGCCGGAACCGGCCAGCGAGCGAACCAGGGTCGCAGGGAGAAGTTAATGCGTGATATCGATGAATGTCGGGAATTGCCTCGGATGGAAATGTACTGTCTCGCAGTTGCCATGTCGATTGGTGTCCTGCTGTGCATCGCGAGCCCGTCGCAAGGCGCAGCGGCGGCGCAACCGAATGCGGACGTCACGTATCATGCTGCTCCCAAGGCGCTGGCGGCGGGCGCGGTCGTCAGCGACTGGCCGGCGTTCCTCGGTCCGACGCACAATGCCTTCTCGACCGAAACCCATCTGCTTGAAGATCTCGCGGCGACGCCCCCCACGCTCGTCTGGGAAATGAAAAAGGGAAGCGGTTACGCCGCCCCGGCCATTGCCGACGGCCGGATGGTGGTCTTCCATCGGGTGGAAGACGAGGAGGTGGTGGACTGCCTCGATCCGACCAGCGGCAGCCGGTTCTGGCGATTCAAGTACCCAACCGCTTATCAGGACCGATACGGCTACTGCGATGGCCCGCGCGCCAGCCCCGTGATCGAGGGCTCCCGTGTCTTCACGATCGGCGCGGCAGGAAAGGTCCACTGCCTATCGCTGGAAACCGGCGAGCGACTCTGGCAGCTCGACCTCATGGCGGATTTCAAGCTGAAGCAGAATTTCTTCGGCGTCGGGGCGAGCCCGCTGATTGAGGGGGACAGGCTCATCATCAATGTCGGTGCGCCCGGGGGCCCAGGCGTCGCCGCCTTTGACGTGAAGACCGGCAAGATGCTCTGGGGCGCGAGTGATCAATGGGGACCGAGTTACGCGACCCCGACGCCCGCGATTATCCATGGCAGACATCGCGTGCTCGTCTTCGCCGGTGGAGAGAGCCGGCCGCCGACCGGCGGGCTGCTGGTTATCGATCCGGCCGACGGTCACGTCGACGGCACGTTTCCGTGGCGCGGAACACGGCGCGAATCCGTGAACGCCTCCTCGCCCGTTGTCATCGGCGACCGCGTCTTCATCTCCGAATGCTACGGGTCGGGCGGCGCGCTGCTCGACCTTCGGGAAGGCGGCACTTGTCAGCCGCTCTGGACCAACGCCTCGTTCGGCACGCACTTCATGAGTGCAATTCCGAAAGGAGATTGTCTTTACGGCATTGATGGTCACGGCCCCGAAGACGCGTTCTTCGTCTGCGTCGATATGCAAGACGGCAAAGAACGCTGGCGCACGCGCCCGCAGTGGACGGAGAAGATCGACCGGGGCAATGGACCGCGGCAGGTGATCATCGGCACGGATCGCTGCTCGCTACTCATGACTGGGGACGGCCATTGTCTTTGCCTCGGGGAATACGGGCATCTGCTCTGGCTCGACCTTCAACCCAGCGGCTACAAGGAACTTTCGCGGACGTGGCTTTTCGCCGCGTCGGATACCTGGACGCCGCCCGTCCTGAGCCACGGATTGCTTTACATTTGTCAGAACACGCCGGGATTGTTTCACAACGACCCGTTGCGGGTGATGTGTTATGACCTGCGCGCGGAGAAATAAGGTGCGTGGGTTGAGTTCACGCTACGTCAGTCTTTGAATCGGGTCGGCGCCTTCCACGCCGACGAGCTTCTGGTTTAAGCCGCCAAAGAAATAGGTGAGGTGGTTGGGGTCCAGGCCGAGCTGAGAAAGGACCGTGGCGTGGAGGTGCTTTACTTTGTACCGGTCGTTGATGGCGGCGGCGCCGAGTTCGTCGGTCTCGCCGATGCTGATGCCTCCCTTAATCCCTCCGCCGGCCATCCACATGGTAAACCCGTAGGCGTTGTGATCGCGGCCGGTTCCCGCGGCGTATTCGGCGGTCGGCTGGCGGCCGAACTCGCCGCCCCAGATCACCAGCGTTTCTTCGAGCAGTCCGCGCTGCTTCAGGTCCTTGAGTAATCCGGCGATGGGTTGATCGGTGCGGCCGGCGTGGAAGTTGTGGTTGTGCTCCAGGTCGCCATGCGCGTCCCAGTTGTCGTCGTTGTGGGCGCCGCCGGCATAGAGCTGCACGAACCGCACGCCGCGCTCGACCAGACGCCGGGCTAGCAGGCAACGACGTCCAAACTCGGCTGTCTGCTTGCGCTCCAGCCCATACATCTCCTTGATCGCCTGCGGCTCAGAATCCACGTCGACGGCTTCAGGGGCGTGCATCTGCATCTTGAAGGCCAGCTCATAACTTGCGATGCGGGCGGCGAGCTGCGAGTTATCGGCGCGGACGGCGCGGTGCTCCCCGTTGTAATCCTTGAGCGTGTCGAGCAGATCGCGCTGCATGGGCTGGGTCATGCCGGCGGGGCGCTGGAGGTCGAGGATCGGATCCCCCGCCGATCGGAGCGTGACACCCTGGTAGGTCGCGGGCATGTAGCCGCTGGACCAGTTCTTGGCCCCGCTGATCGGGCCGCCGGTTGGGTCGAGCATGACGACGAATCCGGGAAAGTTCTGGTTGGCACTGCCGAGCCCGTAGTTCACCCACGAGCCGAGGCACGGGCTGCCGGAGAGGATCTTGCCGGTGTTCATCTGCAGCATCGCCGAGCCGTGGATCGGTGAATCGGCGGTCATCGAGTGGAGGAATGCGATGTCGTCAACGCACGTCGCCAGGTGCGGGAACAGGTCGCTGACCCATTTGCCGCACTGGCCGTACTGCTTGAATTTCCATTTGGGCCCGACGACGCGCCCTTCGTTCTTCTTACCGCCGCGGCCGAAGGTCTTGATCGGGATCACCTTGCCGTCGAGCGGGTAGAGCTTGGGCTTATAGTCGAACGTGTCGATGTGGCTGGGGCCGCCGTACATGAACAGGAAGATCACGCTCCTGGCCTTGCCGAGCCGCGCGGAGATTTTCGGGGCCAGCGGGTTGGCGAACGGCGCTGCGCCCGCGGCCGCCGAAGCGCGTTGGGTGAGGAAGCCCTCACTGGCCATCAGTCCGGTCATCGCCAGACCGGTAAACTTCGCGCCGGCTTCCCAGAGGAACTCGCGCCGCGTACGGCGGCAAAACGTGTGGGCGGGGCGCTGGGCGTCGTCTGGCATGGCGTCACTCCGGTTCTCAGCTCAATCGAGATACACGAATTCGTTGAGGCTCAGGCTCATCAGTGCAAAATCGTTCGTCGCCACCGCGTCCGTGGCCCCCTTCTTCTTCAGGGACTCGATCAGGTCCAATCCTTTTTTAACTTCCGCTTCGCTGGGCGTCCGGTCGGTGGCGAGGCGAAGGATGAATCGTACCTGCGCCGCCGGATCCGGGCCCGCCTCGCTTCGGGCGCGAGCACTGAACTTCGCGGCTTCCGTGTTCGCAAATTCGCCGTTCAAGAGCCCCAGTGCCTGAGTCGGCTGCACGGTGACGAAGCGGGCGGGGCAACTGTTGTCGGTGTCGGCGGCGTCAAAGCTCTCCAGGATCGGTACCGAAACCGACCGCTTCACATGAATATAAATGCTGCGCCGGCATTGATCCTCCGGCGAGCTGGTTCCCCAATTAGCTCCCGGGTGCGACTCGGTAGCCAGCACCGCCGCCGGCAGGTGGACGAATACGCTCGGTCCGCCCATCGCCGGGTTGAGCGTTCCGTTCACGGCGAGGATCGAATCGCGGACTTCCTCGGCGCTGAGGCGACGCATGTCAAACCGCCAGAACAGGTCGTTGAGCGGATCGACCGCGAGCGCGTGCTCGTCGCCGCGGGACGACATCTGGTAGGCGCTCGAGGTCATGATGAGGCGGTGCATCGCCTTGATCGACCAGCCGCGCTCCATGAATTCGCTGGCGAGCCAGTCGAGCAGCTCGGGATGGGTCGGGGCATCGCCGCCGAGGCCGAAATTGCTCGACGAGCGGACGATGCCACGGCCGAAGTGAAACTGCCACAGCCGGTTGGCCATCACGCGGGCAGTGATTGGGTTGTCGCGCGCGGTGATCCAGTCGGCGAGCACCGTGCGGCGTCCGCTGGTCTTGCCGCCGGCCGGCGGTTTGGGCATCTGGGCGGGCAGGCGATGGAAGATGCGCGGGAAGTCTGGCTCCACCTGATCGCCCTGATTGTGAGCGCTGCCCCGCATGAGGACAAAAGTGACCGGCGGCGTTGGACCATTCTCGGACACGCACAGCGCCATCTCCGCGCCGTTCGGCGGCTTATGCAGGTCGGCCAGCTCCTGTTTCAGCTTTCGATATTCGCCGAAGCGCTGTGCACCCAGTACCCGCACTCCCTCTTTTTCGATCAGCTTGGGCACAGCTGCTTTTTTAACGACTTCGCGGGCGGGGTCGCCGGAGACAAGCTGGAAGAAGTCGTTCTCCGCCTGGTCGATCAGGCCGTGGATGACTTTGCGGCGGTCATCGCGCTCGCGAGCAACCCGCTCCGCCGCCCCGCGTGCGTTTGCATCCGCCATGATCGGCGCCTCGATATTGATCCCGTCATTCTGGTACGGGCGGATGTTCTGGAAGAACGCGAGCAGGCGGTAGTAGTCCTTCTGCGGAAAGGGATCGATCTTGTGGTCGTGGCAGCGGCCGCAGCCGACGGTCAGGCCGAGGAAGACCTGCCCGGTGGTCGAGACGATGTCGTCGAGCTCGTCGTAGCGAGCCTGTTCGCGGTCGCTGGGCTCGTCGTCCCAGATGCCCAGGCGGTAATAACCGGTGGCAATCAGGCCATCAGCCCCGCCATCGGGAATCTCATCCCCCGCGATCTGCTCGCGGACGAAACGGTCGTAGGGCTTGTCCTGGTTGAACGAGCGAACGACATAATCTCGGTATCGCCAGACGTGCGGTTTGGGGTTATCGCGCTCGTAGCTGTTGGTCTCGCCGTACCGCACCAGGTCGAGCCAGTGGCGGGCCCATTGCTCCCCATAGTGCGGGGAGGCGAGGAGTCGGTCGATCACTTTCGGATAGGCGTTGGCCGCGGTGTCGGCGACGAAGGCATCCACCTCGGCCGGCGTCGGAGGCAGTCCGGTGAGATCGTACGTGGCACGGCGAATCAGCGCGACCCGATCGGCCGGCGGATTGGGTTTCAACCCCGTGGCCTCCAGACGGGTGAGGATGAAAGCATCGATCGGGTTCTTCACCCACGCGGCATTCGTCGGACGCGGCGGCTCGGGCCTGCGGAGCGGCTTGACCGACCACATTTTCGCTTCGTCGGGAACTGGACGCTCCGGCACGCCGATCGGCGCGGTCGTGGGCAGCTCGGCGGCACGGACGACGACCGGATGGATCGATTCGATGAGCAGGGCGCCCAGCGCCAACGCGACGCAGCATTCACCGAGCATCACCCTGATTCGCGGACAAGTGCAGTGTTGATACAGGCTTGCCATGTCGTCTGTGAATGATACCGGTATCCCGCGCGTGCGTTTTGCGCGACCCAACTTCTACAAAAATTGAGCGGATCTCTTAAGTTCCGCCGGATTGTCCCGGCGCTGGCGATCAGCAACCCGGACTTGTTTGCACGGTATTGACGCTGGAGGGCGGTCGGCGGTTCGATCCGTGGCTTCCTTCGCGTCTCGCTTCGTTGACCTTCCCCTCTGAGGAGAACATGAACCCACGCCTTCTTCGCCCGGCTTACATCTCGCTCATCCTGCTTCTTCTGATGCTGGCGAACCCATCTAACACTGCTCGTGGAGCGGATGCGAACCGGCGCGTGCTGGCGGCGGATGCGTCGACCCGGCTCATCGCGATACTCGATGCCGACGGGAAAATCCTCTGGCAGCGGAAAATTGGCGACATCCACGATCTGCACCTGTTGCCTGATGGACACATCCTCTTCCAGGACGGGTGGACGCACCTGCTGGAAGTTGTACCGGGCATAGACGGCGCCGAGGACAAGATCGTCTGGGAATACGACGCGGCCAAAATGAACGGCAATGAGGGAAAGCCGGTGCAAGTTCACGCGTTTCAACGGCTGAAAGACGGAACGACGATGATCGCCGAATCAGGCCCGGCGCGCATCATCGAAGTCGATGTCGCGGGAAAGCTCGTTCATGAGATCCACCTGAAAGTCGAACACCCCAGCACCCACAGTGACACGCGGTTGGCGCGCAAGCTCGATAACGGGCACTATCTGGTCTGCCACGAATCTGACGGGGTGGTCCGCGAGTACGACGCCGACGGGAAGGTGGTGTGGGACTACCCGGTGCCGCTGTTCGACCATCCTCGTGCCGGCGGGCACGGGCCCGAAGCGTTCGGGAACAGCGTCTTCGGCGCGCTTCGCCTTCCGAGCGGCAACACGCTCATCGCCACCGGTAATGGCCACAGCGTTCTCGAGGTCACGCCGGAGAAGCAGATCGTCTGGTCGCTACATCAGAACGATTTGCCCGGCATCACGCTGGCATGGGTGACGACGATTCAGGTGGAACCGAACGGCGACATCATCTTCGGCAACTGCCACGCGACGGAAAAGAATCCCCAGATCATTGAGGTCACGCGCGACAAGAAGGTGGTCTGGACATTCAAGGACTTCAAGAACTTCGGGAACGCCCTCTCCAATTCGCTGGTCGTTGAAGACCACGGCAAATGAGCTGATCCGCAAAATACGGTAGGATTGCCGCGCGTGCTCATCATTTCAGACCGCGAGCCCCGTCGTCGAGGACAAACAATGGATAGCAATCGAGTGATCGTCTTCTTGTTGTCGGCATCCCTGCTCAGCGCCTCATTGGTGCTGGGGGGCGACTGGCCGCGGTATCGCGGGCCGACGGCGGACGGCACGACTCCGGAAGCGATTCGCCTCTCCTGGCCTTCGAACGGTCCGAAAGTGCTGTGGAAGACGCCGCTGGGTAAGTCCTTCGGCTCATTCGCGGTCGCGGGGAACAAGGCATGCATCTATCAGGAGCGGCCGCCCGGCCAGGAGTCTTGTACCGCCTACAACGCGGCGAGTGGTCATGAACTCTGGTCGACGGTCGTCGACAAGACGATCCACGAAAACGAAGGTGGCGACGGCCCCCGCTCCACCCCGACGATGGATGGCGATCACGTTTACGTGCTCAGCACCTTCCTGAAGGTCCAATGCCTCGCCGGATCGAACGGCAAAATGCTCTGGTCGCACGACCTCGCCGCGGAATTCGGCGGCAAGCAACTGCACTGGGGAAATGCGGCGTCACCCGTGGTCGAAGGAAACCTGGTGATCGTGGCCGGCGGCGGCGCGGGGCAGTCGCTGCTGGCGTTCGACAAAATGAGCGGCAAGCTCGCGTGGAAGTGTGAAAATCAACAGATCACTCACGCCACGCCGGTCCCTGCGACGATCGGCGGCGTGAGGCAGATGATCTTCTTCCTCCAGTCCGGCCTCGTTGCCGTGAATCCCGAGAGCGGCGACGTGCTTTGGAAACAATCATTCCCGTACAACGTTTCGACGGCCGCGTCGCCGGTCGTCGCTGGCGACATCGTCTACTGCTCGGCCGGCTACGGAGTGGGTGGCGGCGCGTACAAGATCGAGAAGCATGGAGACGCCTTCGCCTCGCGCCAGCTATGGCGCACGCCGGGCGGCAACGTCAATCATTGGACAACGTCCATTTACCACGATGGGTGTCTCTATGGGCTCTTCGGGTTCAAGCAGTTCAAGACTGAGCCGCTCAAATGCATCGACCTGGAGACCGGCAAGGAAAAGTGGTCGCAGGATGGCTTCGGCCAGGGCGGGCTCGTGCTGGTGGACGGCAATCTGCTCGTACAGGGTGACCAGGGACAACTGGTCCTCGTGAAGGCCTCGCCCGAAGGATACTCCGAACTCGCCCGAGCCCACCCCCTCGCCGGCAAGTGCTGGACGATGCCCGTTGTCGCCGGCGGCAAAGCCTTCTGCCGGAGCGATAAGGAAGGGATCTGCCTGGACGTATCGGCCAGGTAGTTTATTCGAAGCTCATACACATTGATCAACGCGAAGGGGCGAAGGGGCGAAGGAATGGCCTCTTCGCCCCTTCGCGTTAATCAATGTGCATGCATCGCGACAGGAGCTATCGATTGAACGCTCCCTGCAAGGCGCTTGTGCCGGCGCCGCCGCCGCGGAGGCCGAGGGGGGCGATGTTGAAGTTGAAGCCGTTCTCGCCCGTCGCGTCGTCGCGATAGATCGCAACGCTCATGATGAACGTGTCGAACCGGCGTGCGATCGCGATCGAGGAGTTGACGTTCTTGCCGAAGCTGAAATCGAATGACTGGTTGAGCGAGATCAGGTACTTGGAGCTGAGCTCGTAGTCCAGGTGGAGGGTCGTGATGTTCGACTGGAGCAGGTCGACGTAGCGGTTCTCGATGTAATAGCTGACATGATCCCCACGCTGCACGAGGATCCCCACCGCCGCGGTCGCCAGCTCCTTCTTATCCAGGTTGTAGCTCATGTCGGAGATGACGACCGTCGTGTCGCTGAGACGCCAGGACATGTCGGCGTTGATCGCGTCGCGCGGGACGGACGTTTCCGGAAGGGACGGAAAGTAGAGCCCGCGGAAATTACGCGGGTTCAGGAACCTGGGAGGCGGCTTGTTCAGGAAGCCGTCGATCTCGGCGTTGAAGCTGAGGAAGTCCACGCTCCGCCATTGCCCCGGCCCGCCCCGCTTGGTCTGCCAGCGCTGGTGGACGGCAAAGGATGCGGCTGAGATGTCGTTGACCGCGTCGATCGGCTCCTCATAAATGAACACGTCTTTCTGGTTGATGTTCTGCACCGCCGTGAACAGGTTCAGCTCCGGCTCGATGACGTGACGGAGCTGGTGGATGTCGAAGATGTCGGAGTGCGCGTTGGGATCGACCTTCCAGAATTCGGTGGTGATCTTGGCTCCGCCTCCCACAAGGATGCGTGCCTTCGCGCCGCCACCTCCTCCACCCGCGCTGTCGGGCGAGTCGGAATATTCGGTGTAGATGCCCATCGCATAAGGCACGATGCGAAACGCGCCGGCGGTGATCGGGTAGTCCACTTCCTCGCGAAAGTTGGCGCGGTAAACGGTCTTGCCGGTCGTGCCCGTGAGGCCCAGCGACGGCAGGCCCGGCGTGAGACCGGGCGGGCGGTACCCCTGATCGAAGAGGGACGAGCGGCTGCGCTGAAAGTGAAGGCCCGCGAACGTGTTGTCGCTGAACGTGGTCACGTGATCGTCAAGCAGGCTGTCGCCGATCCGTCGGTAACCGATCTCCGGAAGCTTCTCGACCTCGAACTGCTCCTGCGCCAGATCGGCGGTGGTGACGACGTGGCTGAGTTCCGTGCTGACGAGCAGCGTGAAGGCTTCGGTCTGCTGCTGGTGCTTGACGTACGCCGACGTTTCCAGGGGCAAATCCTGTTCCCACTCCCGTCGGAACCATTCCTCGCGAAACGTCGCGTCCGAAACGTAGCCGGCACGGAGCTGCAACTGCCAGTCATCCGGGAAGAAGTGCTGGTGCTCCCAGGCAACGCGGCCGCGCAGCGTCTCTCCTTCGTTCAGCCGCGTTGGGGCGCGGAAGTCGTTGAACTTGTCTTCTCCCTTGTCCAGGACCAGGTAACTCTTGAAGTCTCCCTTGAAGTCCCACGGCTGGCGGCTGTAGTCGGTCAGGAGGCCGCCGCCGTAGGCGCCGTTGAGGCCAAACCCGGGACCGCGCTCGGTGAAATAGTCGAGGCGATAGGCGAGGTCCAGGTCGCGCGGCGGCGGTACGCCCAGCGATTCGAACAGTCCCCACTCCGTCATCGCCTCGGACCCAAACCCATTGCGGTTGCCCACGCCGATGTCGCGGAGCGGCTCGCCGTTATCGGTGAGCGATCCGGAGATCGAGGGCCACCAGAAGACCGGGACGCCGAACGTGCGGAACGTCGTGTTCGTCGATTGAAAATAGATCCGTTCGCCGCCGATCGGTCCGGCCACCTCGTCGGCCCGAACGTAAATCCGATCGGCGTTGATCGCGTAGGACGGGACGGCGAAATAGCTGGTGGTAAGCTGCGCCTTGTTGGCGGTGTACTCCCCCACCGCCAGTTGCCGCACCGTCTTGGCGCGCATAATCATCGGCACCTGCCGAATCGGATCGAGCGTGTGGATGACCGCGTCGGTGAGCACGGCGCGATCGGTCGCGAACTCGTAGTAAACGCGGTTCGCCGCCAGTCGTTGTTCCCCCATTTTGGGGTTGACCGGCGTCAAGGTGATTCGGACGTCCCCCTCAAGGTAAGCACCGCGGATCGTGTCCTGCAATCGACGGACGCGCTCGGATTTTTGCAGGTCGTGCAGGCTCTGGAGCGTGGTGAAGAGGACGGCGCGTTCGCTGCGCAGCTCGATGGTGTCGCCATTGGGGCGCCGTTGCATGAGCGTGACCCCGCCGCTCAGCACCGCGGCGACGGTTCCGTCCCCGGCATCGACGGTTTCAAACTGCCTGGATTCAAACAGGACGGGCGCCGGTTGTGGCGCGGGCGCAGTGGTCGGACGAGTTGCCGCGCCGCCCGGCGCCACCACGCCGTTGCGCGGGGTGAAGGCCGGAGTCTGCTCCACGTAAGGCAACGGCGCCGGGCGCGTCTGCGGCAGCGACTCACGAGGGGGCGACGATGGTTCGGTGGCCGCTATCGCTGGCGGTGGCTCGGCCGGTTGCGTCGCGGGTTGCGTCCCAGGCGCGGGCGCGACGACCGCCGGTGGCGGTTCGACAGGCTGCGTTTCGGCTGGTGGGGCCGTGCTGGCACGGCGCAATTCATCGGCGGCACGGTACAGCGCCGAGTTCGAATCGTCTCGCTCCACGCGCTCGTCAGTCGTGAGGCGAATGCGGCCGCTCACGTCACTGGTGACGAACAAACGTGCACCGCTGCGCGTGGCCACCTTCTGTTCGACCTTGGCGTCGTCCAGCAGCGCGATCTCCGCACGCTGTGTTGCGTGCGCCCCCTCGCCAACGGGCGTCAGCCAGATAACGGCCCGCCTGGCGCTGAGCGTCGCGCGGTCCAACTCGATCGTAACGGGGCCCTGGAGAGTGAGAATATCCTGCGCGCCGTGCTCCCAGACAGATGCGGACGCGGCGCGAACCAGGAGCTGTTCGCTGGGCGCTTGGAATTGGGCGTGAAGGGAGCGGGTGGAGGCGGCGGTCAGCAGAACCCAGCATGCGAGGACAACGCTCGCGAAGCCGACCACTCTGTGACGCACGCCCGGACTCCTTCCCCGTACAACCCTGGTGGCCTGCCGAAAGCCGGCGGCATTATAGAGGCACATGCAGGTCGGTCAACGCAGCGGCCTCTTGCATCATCGTCGCGATTTCCGGATGCTCTGCCGCGCGAGGAACCTCCAGTGAACGCATCAGAGACCAACAGCACTTTCAGCGTCGGTATCGTCGGTGTGAGCGGCTACGGAGGCGGGGAAGTGCTGCGCCTGTGCGCAACACACCCCCGCCTGCGCCTGACCTACGTTGCGGGCGAAGGTAGCGCTGGTCAGAAGTTGATCGAGCGTTTCCCCGGCATCGGGAACGCCGGCCAGCTCGTGATCCAGAAGTGGGATCCCGGCGCATTACCGAATCTCGACGTGCTGTTCGCCTCCCTCCCCACGGGCGAATCCCGCGAGGCGCTGGCGAAAGTGCGGCCGGAAACGCGAATCGTCGATATCGGCGGCGATCACCGCTTCGCGAGCGGATGGACTTACGGCCTGGCCGACGTCTGGCCCGACCGGGTGCGCGGCGCCACGCGCGTCTCCAACCCGGGCTGCTATCCCGCCGCCTCGATAACGGCGCTGGGGCCGCTCGTGGCCGCAGGTCTCGTGAAGGTGGGCGGCATCATCATCGACGCCAAGTCCGGCGTCAGTGGCGCGGGCCGGGGCGGTGGCGGAACGTTTGGTTTTGCCGAAGTCAACGAAGACGTCAGCGCCTATGGCCTGCTGAAACATGCACACCTGCCGGAGATCGTGGCTGCACTGGGCGCGATCGCGAGGCCGGCAAGCCCAAAAGAAGACGTATCGATCGTCTTCACCCCCCACCTGATTCCGATGACCCGGGGTATTCTCGCTACGTGTTACGCATCTGGCAACGTGACGACGCAGGAGTGCCTGGAGGCGGCGCGATCATTTTACGCAGACCGGCCGTTCGTACGCGTGGTGGAAAAGCCGCCGCACAGCAAGTGGGCGACCGGTACAAACCTCGCGTACGTCTCCTACGCCGCCGATCCGGATCGCAACGTCGTGATCGCATTGGGCGCCATCGACAATCTTGGAAAGGGTGCGGCGGGACAGGCCGTGCAGAACGCCAACCTGATGCTCGGACTCGATGAGACAAGCGGCCTCGAAGGCACACCGCTCTGGCCTTAACCACGAGCTCGCCCCTTCGTCCCTTCGCGTTGATCAATTTGCTCAGCCAGCGCGGGAGTTACCGGTGACCGCCGCCGCCGTGCGCGCCTCCTCCGCCGCCGGCATGTCCCATGCCGCCGCCTGACCTGCCGCCGACGATGCGTGGGCTGCTAATGCCGCCGGCGCGATTGGTGCCCTGGATCCGCGGGGTGCCGAAGGACGGCGGGGCGATGCGTCGATCGCCGCCGGTAATGCTTCGCAGGCCGCCCAGGGGGCGCCCGTCACGGGTTCCGACACGACCCCGGTCAAAGCCCGAGTCGCGGTTCCAGTCACGGCCATGATCCCAGTTACGGCCATGATCCCAGTCATGGCCGTGGTCGTCACGATCGTGATCGTGATGGTGGCCATTGAAGATGACGAATCCAAAGCCCGGGTACCACGAGTAATAAGGCGCGTACCCGTAGCCGTAGCTCGAATACGGATAGGCGTAGTAGCCGTCGCAGTAGGAATAGGAGCTACCAGGATAGCTGCTATAGCCCGACGTGTACAGGGAGTGTGGCGACACGTAGGTCTGGGGCGAGTAATAGCTCCCCGTGTCGGAATAGCCCTGTGTCTGGGCCCGACCATCGTTCACGTATGGCCTTGCCCCCGGCTCGGTCGCCGACTCGTCACGGGCGAGCAACCGCCCGCGTAGCGCCGACAGAACCTGATCCGCGAGCGTGTCTTCCAGGTTAAAGAGGTCACGCGTGGGTCCCGTGGCCTTCAACGAGATGACAGTCTGGCCCGTCGCGGTCTCCATGACCTGTCCCGTGATGCGGACGGTCGTTTCCATGACCTGGAACTGTCCGAAGATCACGAACGTCGAATTGGCGTCTCGGGCGATCTTCAGGGCTGTTTCCGGATCCGAAACGGGCGGCACGTTCGAAGGCGTGGCGACGCGCAACCGGGTCGTTCTAATCAGCTCAGCCGCCAGGTCCTGCTGAACTCCCTTGCCGATCCAATCTCGATCGCTCGGTCCGACCGGCGCGAAGGGCAGGATGAGCGCCGTGGGACGCGCGTTCGCCGCGGCTGGCGGCAGGCCCGGCTCACCCGGCGGAAAGTTGCCGTCCGGAGGGAGCGGCGGCGCGACGACCGCCGGTGGAGGAGGCAGTTCGGACGGCTGAGTCGCCGGTTCGGCAAAGCATCCAAAAACCGGGATCAGCACCGCCCCCAAAACGGAAAGAACAGGGCGATTCATAAAGCCTCCGAGATCGCATGACGTTCCCCCCATCCACCGATCAATGATAGGCGCGACCGACGGCCATTTGCCCGGTGCGAAGCGATCCCATCATTCCAGTTCAGACACGTCGTGCCAATCGCCGTTAGCCTTAAGTCGCGCCAGGTGCAAAGAATGCAGTTGGGGCGAACGTCATGCGCCGCAGCATGTGGATGTGTCAGCGCCCGAATCCACATGAAACTACCTGCGCCGTCCGCCGCCCGTGCGCTTGCTGCCACCACGAACCTGCGAAGTCGCCCGCGCGCCTCCAGCCTTTTTTCGGACGACGGGCCGGCCGGGCTTCTTTCCAGATCGAGGCGGACGCGCCGATGCGGGCGCCGCCGGTCCACCCTCGGCGGGCTTGCGCCCGGCCCGACCGATCACCTTCGTGATCGAAAGGTCAAGCTCACGGCGCGGGACGTCCACTCGGGCAACGATCACGGTGACGACATCGCCGATGCCAATACGCTGGCCCGTCCGCTGGCCCCGGATCACGCCGGCGCGGTCGTCCACGTCCCACCAGTCATCCATCAGGTTCTCGTAACGGATGAGGCCATCGACCAGGTATTTCTGGATCTGGATGAAGATGCCGAAATTGGTGATGCCGGTCACCACGCCGGAGAACTCTTCCCCGAGACGATCCTTGAGCAGTTCCAATAGTTTCACCTGCCGCAGCTCGCGCTCGGCGTCCTCGGCCCGGCGTTCGGTGAAGCTGAGGTGCCGGCCGATGACCACGAGTTCGTCGGTCGTCGGGACGGTGTTGAGATCCAGGCGGGCGCGCTTCCGGCCGCCGCTTGCGTTCTTGCCGTTCTCCCGCGCTTCAAGATAGGCATCGAGCAGGCGGTGAACGGTCAGGTCGGCGTATCGCCTGATCGGCGAAGTGAAATGGGAGTAGGCGTCACTCGCCAATGCGTAATGTCCGACCTTCTGCGGCGAATATTCCGCGCGGGTCAGGCTCTTGAGGATCGCCAGGCTGATCGCGTGCGCTTCGGGCTTGCCGCGCACCGCCTGTAGCAACTCCTGGATCGCCTTGCGATCGAGCTGCTTGGGCAGCTTGAA
This sequence comes from Tepidisphaerales bacterium, assembly GCA_038240605.1. Lineage (GTDB taxonomy): Bacteria > Planctomycetota > Phycisphaerae > Tepidisphaerales > Tepidisphaeraceae > JBBSDP01. Next base: position 47,536 of record JBBSDP010000004.1, read on the forward strand.
CCCGGCTACCGTCACGAATTGGCGAAGGCGCTCCGAGTCCTGAAGTTCCGGCTCAGGATGGATTCGCCTCAGGTAGGGCACGTCGAGCGAGTCGAGCATCCGGGCCGCGGCCTCGTTGGCCTCGACCATGAACATCTCGATGAGCGTGTGCGTGAAGCTCTCGTCTTCCTCCTCGACGCCGACGACCTTGCCGCCCTCGTCCAGGACCAATTCCACTTCCGGCAGGTCGAGAACGAGCTGCCCCTTGGCCAGTCGTCGCTGATGCAGCCGGCGAGCCAGTTCGTTCATCTGACCCAGCAGCACGACGATGTGCGGCTCATAATCGCCGACACTCCTGTCTCCTTCGGGATGCGTGACGACGCGGCCCTGATCGACGTGGCCGTTCGGATCGATCGCGTCGATGATCGCCTGCGCCTCGCGATAACGCAGACGCTTGGCGCTGCGGATGATCGTGTTGGCGAACTTGGCCGAGACGGGGTGCGCGTCATCGTCGTAGGTAATGAACGCGCTCTTGCAAAGGCGCGGCACCCCTTCCTGGAGCGAGCAGACGCCGTTGCTCAAGATCTCCGGCAGCATCGGGATCACGTGGCCGGGGAAGTAGCAGCTATTGCCGCGCGCGTACGCTTCCTCGTCCAGCGCCGAGCCGGCGGGGACGAAGTGGGCCACGTCGGCAATGTGAACGCCCAGCTCCCAGTGGCCGTTGTCGAGCCGACGCAGGCTGATTGCGTCGTCGTAGTCCTTGGCGTCGTCCGGGTCGATCGTGACGACGGTCTGGTCGGACAGATCGATGCGCCGATGCCGTTCCTGCTCGGGGTCGAAGTTGTCCAGCGAATGCCTGGCCTGGTCCGTGACGGTTTCGGGGAATGGGCCAGGAAGGTTGAACCCGACGATCACCGATCGCAAGTCCACGTCCTTCTCCCCTGCCCGCCCGAGCTCTTCGACGATGACGCCGCGAGCCCGTTCGCCGCGCTCGGGATAAGCGGTGAGTTCGACGACGACCTTGGTGCCCGGCTTAATGTGCCGCGAGGCGGCGTCGGGGGTGAGGATCGGCTCGATGATCGTGTTGCCGTCGGGCAGCACGAACCATTCGTTCCCCTTGCGCTCGAGCGTGCCGGCGAACCGCTTCTGCGTTCGCTGGAGGATCTCGGTGATGCGCCCGCTGTAGATCGCCTTGCCGTCGCGCTGGCCGCGGCTGGTGATCTTGGCGCGGACGATGTCGCCGGTGATCGCGCCGGCGTTCTGCCCTTCGGGGATGTAGAGGTCTTCACGGCTGCCCGGGTCGGTCGGAACGACGAACCCGAAGCCGCGCTTGTTGTGCCGATAAGAGCCGACGAACTCGTCGTGGGCATGATGCTCCGACGGGAGCACAATCGTTCCGCGCGCCCCGAGGATCACCCGTCCGGCGTGCATCAGCTCGCGCAGCGCGTCGCGAAAAGCGTGATACGCGCCGCGGTCTTCCTCAACGTTCAATTCCTTCGCCAGCCCGCGCGGGTCCTTGGGCTGGTATTCCTCGGACTTGAGATGCTCAATGATCCGATTGTGTAACTGCTCTGCCATAATATGTCCTGCCGCGAACGGGCTCTGATCCGCGCGTCTTGCCCGGTGGGCCGGGCCCTTTCGACTATTCTGTTTGGTTCAACGACGATGCACGGATAGCGCTCGCCATTCAAAGCTTACCCGACCCTCAGAACCAATCCACGATGGGAACGCGAGAAGGGGTGAACCGTAACTTGCTCACCTATTCTAGCAGAACCAATGACGATGGCAAGGCAATTGAAAGAGTTGTCCAGGACAAGACGCCGAACATTCTAAACAACCACCGGATTTGCTTTTCCCCGGACCGCGCTGTCGAAGCGCCGCACGACTTGCACGGCGAATATTGATCGAGCCTTATGTTCGCCAGCCGGCGTGGCCGTCACGTACAGCCGTGACCGGCCACGCCGGCCATCCCACGCCAGCGCGCCCCCTCGCGATCTTTTTCTCACCCCAATGTTGACCCGATGGTGGATAAGCTGAGTCGCACGCGGAGGCAATCCGCCTCTGAAGATTTTTTGCACTACCCTTAACTCTTAGATTTTGAAGTCGTTAAGGCGCAATGAACGACAGGCATCCCCCACATTTGGGAATTTTCGCGTTGAACCATACAAGATGTTGTGTATTATTTCCTTGGTTGGCCGATAATGGGCAGGTTAGCGTAATCGGGTTGTGTGGGAGATCACGGCAGGTCCAGTCAGAATCGGGATCGCTGAAAAAGGGCATGACCGCAAAGGGAGTCGCGGTCGTCGGTTTGACCCACTTCGTCGTCATTGGAAGACGGCGATCGGTTTTGGAATTGCTTCGGCCTGCCATGGGCGGGCAGGGAAGCCACCGACGCCATGCAGCCCGACGCTCTTGCCGAAGCCAAAAGGGACGACGCGGCACACACACGGGCATAGCCGTTGAGAGGACAGCATCATGGGCGTTTTGTGCGACACGCAAATCCGCGAGCTCATCGGAATCGAACCTTTCGAAGATAATGCGAAGCGGCCGGGGAAGATCAGTTACGGCGTCTCAAGCTACGGCTACGACCTTCGGGTCGGCAGCCGTTTCCAGATCTTCACCAACGTGAACTGCGAGATTGTCGATCCCAAGAAATTCTCCAACCGCTCGTTCGTGACGATCGACACCGACGAGACGGGGACCGATTACGTCTTGATCCCACCCAACAGCTTCGCGTTGTGCGAGACGGTGGAGACGATCGAGATGCCGCGCGATGCGCTGGCCATCTGCGTCGGCAAGAGCACGTACGCGCGGTGTGGCATCATCGTGAACGTGACGCCGATCGAGCCGGAGTGGCGCGGAAAGATCACGCTCGAGGTGAGCAACACGACCCCCCTGCCGGCCAAGATCTATGCCAACGAGGGAATCGCGCAGCTTGTCTTCCTGAAGGCGGATCGCATCTGTGCGGTGAGCTATTCCGACAAGCGAGGCAAGTACCAGGATCAGGTGGGGCTGACGCTTCCCAAGGTCGACTGAACGGGGGCCGGCCATGTTCCTCTCGCGGAGCACATCTCGCGTGCCTGCGCTGGAGCCGTCCCTGCCCCGCGCCGGGATGCCGCGCCGCCAACTGATGGCGGGCGCGCTGATGTTGCTCGCCGCGGGATGCAACAACAGCAGCGGTCGGTCGATCCCCATCGGCGCGGTCGACATGGCCGGCGGCAAATCGCCGAGCTTCGTTGCACCGGCTGACGGGACGATCTGGATCTATGACAAGGAACGGGACCACGTCGTTTACCAGGGTCGTGTGCTGGCGGGGGATCGCGTCAGTGTCAACGCCGCCGCCGACCGCGTGCAGATCGCCGGGCAGAGTGTGAACTTGAAGTCGGAGCATTTGGTTCGCAAGGACAGGTACAGGATTTATTTCAAGAAATAGCGTGTCGCGCGCGGGCGGGAACGGCCGCCCGCGACAGATGCACATCGCGGCACAACCGCGGACGGGAGCGCGTTTTTTCCAGGCGGAGGCAACTTCCATGACTCCATACCCCCGCAGCACCACTCGGCGTTTTCCTCACCGGGTTCGGGCGCTGCGCCCTCGCGCCGGGTCTATGTGCCAGGCCAGCCGGTCGGTTGCCGCGCCTGCGGCGGCAGCGATGGCAGGTCTGATGGTCGGCTGCGCGCAGCACGCCGCCCGTCCGTCGTCGGCCGACGACGGGCTTCCGCCGCAGGACCCCACGACGATCTGGAACTCCCCGCACTTTGAAGGCGTGAACCACCCGACGACGGTCGTGGCTGCCGAGGGTCCGCCGCCGCTCTTCTACAACCTCAAACGCGGTGACCGCGTGCGCGTCGTCGATTCCACGACGGGCAAGGAACTCGCCAGCGCCATTGCCGCCGGGCCGGCGATCGTCAACGTCCAGACGTCCGGCGTCTTCATCGGCGAGCAGCGGTTTCACGCCGGTGGCATCGCCGCCGATCACATGTATCAGGTCCTGCTCGATGTGGCTCCCGAGCAGTCGTGGCGGACCGGGGTGCAAGTCGCCCCCGTCCGTCCACCGGCCATGACCCGCCCCGCGGAACACTGATTCAAATTACTGATACCGGACAGGTACACACAGGGAAGGCACGACATGAAAATTCATCGACGGTTTACGCAGCCCGGACAGGATGCCCTTGCCAGCGTTCAATACGAGAAGCGCACGAGCCGGATCTCCAATCCCGACGGCTCCGTTGTCTTCGAGATGAACGACGCGGAGATTCCCGTCGAGTGGTCGCAGCTCGCGACCGACATCATGGTGAGCAAATACTTCCGCAAGGCGGGCGTGCCGCAGACCGACGAGCATGGCCAGCCCCTTCGCGACGCCAAGGGAAACGTCGTCACCGGGCCAGAGAAGAGCGCGGCACAGGTGATCCATCGCCTAGCCGGCTGCTGGCGCTACTGGGGTGAAAAGCACGGCTACTTCGACACCGCCGAAGACGCGCAGGCCTTCTACGACGAGCTGGCCTACATGCTCGTCCACCAGATGTGCGCGCCCAATTCTCCGCAGTGGTTCAATACTGGCTTGAACTTCGCCTATGGCATCACCGGCCCCGCCCAGGGCCACTTTTACTGCGATCCCAAGAGCGGCGAGATGCTCAAGAGCCGCGACGCCTACTCCCACCCGCAGCCGCACGCCTGCTTCATCCAGTCCGTGAAGGATGACCTGGTCAACGACGGCGGCATCATGGACCTCTGGACGCGCGAGGCGCGTCTCTTCAAATACGGGTCAGGCACCGGCACCAACTTCTCCAGGATTCGCGGCGAGAACGAGCCGCTCTCGGGCGGCGGAAAGTCTTCGGGGCTGATGAGCTTCCTGAAGATCGGCGACCGCGCCGCTGGAGCGATCAAGTCCGGTGGCACCACTCGCCGGGCGGCCAAAATGGTCTGCCTGGACCTCGATCACCCCGACGTCGAGGATTTCATCAACTGGAAGGTACGCGAAGAGCTGAAAGTCTCGGCGATGGCCGAAGGGATCAAACGGCTCCCCAAAGAACAGCAGGAGACCGCCAAGCGCCTCGGCCTGAAGCTCGATTACGACTTCAACGGCGAAGCGTACATGACCGTCTCCGGCCAGAACTCCAACAACTCGATCCGCATCCCCAACCGCTTCTTCCAGGCGATAGAGGACGACGCCGACTGGACGCTCACCTGGCGATCGAGCGGCAAGGTCGCGCACACCCTCAAGGCGCGCGAGCTCTGGGAGCAGATCGCCTACGCCGCCTGGCGCTGCGCCGATCCGGGCGTGCAGTACGACGACACGATCAACCAGTGGCACACCTGTCCGCGCTCCGGCCCGATCCGCGCCTCCAATCCGTGCGTGACCGGCGATACTCGCGTGCTGACGCCGGGCGGCATTTGGCGGCGGATCGACCAGATGATCCACCTTCCCGCCCGCGTCGTCACTAACCTGCGCCAGCAGGCGATCCACAATACCGACGGGGCCTTCCCCACTGGCACCAAGGACGTTTATGAGCTTCGAACGGCCGGCGGCTACCGCGTCAAGCTCACCGCCGATCACAAGGTCTGGACGCGCACCCGCGGCTGGGTCGAAGCCCGGCTCCTGGAATCCACCGATGAAGTGAAGCTTCCGAATCAGCCGGCGTGCGTTGAAGAGATCCGCGAGCCACAGGACCCGCAATTCTTCCAGCTCCTGGGCCTGCTGGTCTCCGATGCCAACCACGACCTGGGTTGCCTCAAGCTCGATGCTTGCCTGCCAGACAGCGGCAGCGTTGAGACTTTCGCGCGCTACGTCGTCGAGAACTGGCGCGAGAAGCGGTACGACGACGATTACGTCAACCAGGCGATGCTCGATACCAGCGGAGCATCCGCCTATCCCGGCGATGGCTCCGATACGTTGACCGCCACGCTCACCAATCGCCGGCTGATCAGTCGCCTGCGCGCCTACGTGCGCAGCGAGAACGGCCACGCCCGCCTCAGTGAGGAGGCGTTTACCGCCGGCCTCGCCGCCCAGCGCCACCTCCTCCGCGCCCTGTTGACCGCCGACGGCGCCGTTTCGCGCGGCTCCCTCCAGCTCCTCAACGACAGCCTCGGCCTCCTTCAGGACGTCCAACTCCTGCTCCTCGGCTTCGGAGTCCAATCCGCCATCACCGAAGCACTAGAAGGATGCGATCCTCACCCAGCACTCAGCACTCAGCACTCAGCACTCCCCAACCAACACTCAGCACTTCTCAATGGACTTCGCGAAGGCGGAGCCTTCGCCGGCGGAGACCTGCCCGATCGACAGGCGAACTGCCCGCGGCACGGCCGCGGGGACGCAGAAACCAGACGCCACGGCCTGCGTATCGATCCGGGCAGCCTCCGCCTTTTTGCACAACACGTGGAACTGCTCCCCAGCCCCACCCTGGACGCGATGACGGCGGCGCTCGCCGTCAGCCCCGTCTCCCGACTCGAAAGCCTGGGCAACTACGACCGCGTCGCGGCCCTCGTCCACTGCGGTCGCCAGCAGGTCTTCGACCTCACCGAGCCGGTGACCAGCTCCTTCATCGCCAACGGGCTGACCGTCCACAACTGCTCGGAGTACATGTTCCTCGACGACACCGCCTGCAACCTGGCGTCGCTGAACGTGCTGCGGTTCTTCGATTCAGAGGAACGCCGCTTCGACGTCGAGGGATACAAGCACGCAATTCGCCTCTGGACAATCGTGCTGGAAATCTCCGTGCTGATGGCCAGCTTCCCCTCCGAGCAGATCGCCAAGCTCTCGTATCACTTCCGCACGCTCGGCCTCGGTTACGCCAACCTCGGCGCCATGCTGATGCAGGCGGGCATCCCCTACGACAGCGAGAAGGGACGCGCGATCTGCGGCGCGCTCACCGCCATCCTCACCGGCGAGAGCTACGCCGCCAGCGCCGAGATGTCCCGGGAGCTTGGCGCCTTCCCCGGCTACGAGCTGAACCAGAATGACATGCTCCGCGTGATGCGCAACCACCGCCGGGCGGCGTACGACGTCGCCCACAGCGCGCAGTTTGAGAAGACGATGGGTCGGCACGAGGGGCTGGACATCCTGCCCGTCGGCATCGACGCCGGCCAGTTTTCCGATGCCGATCCTATGGTTCCCCGTTCGCTCCTGAACGCGGCCCGTGAGTGCTGGGACCGCGCTTTGCACCTGGGCGAACGGCACGGCTACCGAAACGCACAGACGACGGTGATCGCTCCCACCGGCACGATCGGCCTGCTCATGGATTGCGACACGACCGGCGTCGAACCCGATTTCGCGCTCGTGAAGTTCAAGAAGCTGGCCGGCGGCGGCTACTTCAAGATCGCCAATCAGTCGCTGCGTCCCGCCCTGGAAAACCTCGGCTACGAGCCGGCTCAGATCCACGACATCATGAAGTACGTGATGGGGACGCTTACGCTGCACGATGCCCCGCACGTCAGCTACGAGCGATTGCAACGCCTGGGCTTCACCGAGGCTGAGCTGGAGAAAATGGAGGCGGCCCTGCCCGGCACGTTCGAGATTTCCTTCGCCTTCAGTCCCTGGTCGCTCGGCGCCGACGTCTTCACTCGCCTGGGCATTCCCGAAAGTGAGTGGCAGGCGCCCAACTTCAACCTGCTTCGCCGTCTTGGCTTCAGCAAGCGGCAGATCGACGACGCCAATGATGTTGTCTGCGGCCGCGGCACCGTCGAGGGCGCGCCGAACATGAACCCCGCTCACCTGCCGGTCTTCGACTGCGCCAACAAGTGCGGCAAGCACGGCACGCGGTTCATCCCGGTCGAGGGGCACATCCGCATGATGGCCGCGGCCCAGCCGTTCATCAGCGGCGCGATCTCCAAGACGATCAACCTTCCCAACGAGGCGACCGTCGAGGACATCAAGAACAGCTATGAGCTGAGTTGGAAGCTCGGCCTCAAGGCCAATGCCCTCTACCGCGACGGCTCCAAGCTCAGCCAGCCCCTCAACGTGAAATCGGACGAGGACCTGGATCGCGTCGCGGAGGACGATGACGAAGAGAACGTTGCCGCCGCGAAGGAGGAGCTGGCGCACGACACGGTCGCCGCCACGCAGACCGCCCTCTCGAGCGACAACCTCGCTCCCGTCCCCCATACGATCGAGAAGATCGTCGAGCGAATCGTCGAGCGCCCGCTTCGCCGGCGCTTGCCCGACACGCGCCGCGCGATGACGCACAAGTTCGACGTCGCCGGCCACGAGGGGTACATCACCGTCGGCCTCTACGAAGACGGCCAGCCGGGCGAGGTCTTCATCCGCATCGCCAAGGAAGGTTCCACGATCGGCGGCCTGATGGACACGATCGCCACGCTGGTCAGCGTCTCGCTCCAGTACGGCGTTCCGGTCGAATCGCTGGTGCGCAAGTTCGAGCACGTCCGCTTCGAGCCCAGCGGCATGACGCGCAACCCCGAGATCCCCATCGCCAAGAGCCTCACCGATTATATCTTCCGCTGGATGGCAATGGAGTTCGTCCCCGGCTACCGCGCCGCCCACGCCCCCCGTCGTTCCCCCAAGCCCGCCGCCCCGCAACCGGGGGAGTCGACGCTCGACACGTTGAACGCCAGCGACGAGGATCGCGCCAGCTCGCCCCCACTAGGCACCCCCATCGACTCCGCTCTCTTCGAGCCTGAGCCTCAGAGCCGAAGGCAGGGCAGGCAGCACATGGCACTCAGCACTTCCCGGAAAGAGGGAAACGGCCATGGCCCGCGCATCGACCTCGACACGGCCAAGCCGTTCAGTTACGCGACGGACGCCGACGAAGCCATCCGCGACGCCCACAGCTCGCACCTCCAGGCCCCGGAGGTTGGGTCACCGACGCCCAGCGGCGCCGCGCTCCGCCTGGCGATCGTCGCCGATCCCCTCAGCCAGCAGGGCAGCGAGTTGCAGGCGGACGCCCCCGCCTGCGACGTCTGCGGCTCGATCACCGTTCGTTCCGGCACCTGCTACAAGTGCATGAACTGCGGGAACTCGATGGGATGCAGCTAAGCATTGAGGAGGATTCACCGCCGAGATAACATGAGGCGTCGCCTCGCCGAATTGTTGCTGTTCCAGAAACGGAGCGATGTCATGGCAGAAAAAGCCGCTACGAAAAAGAAACCCGCCCGCCAGCAGGTCCTCGAAACTCTGGTTGAAGCCGAAAGGTCCGTTGGCGAACGCCGTGAGGCGCAGTCCCGGCCTGAGGAAAAGATCGAAGCCCGCGCCGCCGGTCAGGCGGTAGCCGTGGCCGATGAGCTTTCCACGGAAGGCGTCGTCAAGTCGATCGGCGAGCTGAAATCCACCGTCGGCAAAATGCTCGGGCAACTCTCCGATCGTCTCGAGGAACAAGTCGCCCGCTACGTGCAGATTCAGCGCGCCATCGTTGCGAAGGACAGCGAGCTGAAGGAAATCTACGAAATCCAGCGCTCGGCCTCCACGTTGACGGCTCTGGTTGAATCACACGAGCGTCAGCGTGCCCAGCACGAATCGGAGTTGGCGGACATGAAGGCCGAACTCGAGCGCGAGATCGACCAGACCCGCAGGCAGTGGGAAGAGGAGCAGCGTCTCCGCGAAGCGGTCAACAAGGATCGCGATGCCGCCGAACAAAAGCGACGGGAGCGCGAGAAAGAGGAATATCGCTACGCCTTCACCCGCGAGCAGCAGCAGGCAAAGGATGCCTTCGCCGACGAAATGGCCGCTGCTCAAAAGGAATTGGCTGAGCGCAAGGCCGTCGCCGACAAGGAGCTGGCCGAGCGCGATCGATCCATCAAATCCCGCGAGGATGAACTGGTTGGGTTGCGTCAGCGTGTGGAAGCCGCTCCCAAAGAGCTCGATGCCGCGGTCGTGAGGGCGGTGAAGGAGGCCACGACGCGCCAGCAGCAAGACGCCACCGCGCGCGAAGAGCTCCTCAAGCGTCAATTCGATGGCGAGCGCAACGTCCTGACGACGCGCATCACGTCCCTGGAGCAGACAGTCAAGGAGCAATCTGACCAGATCGCCCGGCTCCTCTCCCAGTCGGAAAAGGCCTACGGCCAGGTCCAGGAGATTGCCGTTCGTGCGATCGAAGGATCGGGCAGCGCCAAACAACTCGCCAGTTTGCAGCAGATGCTCGCGGATCAGTCGAGGAAGGGCGGGGTGGAGCGTTAGCTGCTTTGAACATGACCCTCACCTTTTCGCGCGTCGCCCCTCCGCTTACCCTGCGATGATGAGCATCGTCGGTCACGGCATCGACATCGTCGAAACCGCACGCATCCGCCGGATGCTCGACGAGCATGGCGAGCGTTTCCTCGACCGCTGCTTCACCCCGCGCGAGCAGGCGTATTGCGCCGCCAGCCCGCGTCGTCGCGACGAGCGCCTCACCGGCCGCTTCGCCGCCAAGGAAGCAGTGCTCAAGGTGCTCGGCACCGGCTGGCGCGGCGGCATCGCCTGGACCGACATCGAGATCCTCCCCGAGCCCAGCGGCCAACCGCGGATCACCCTGACCGGCGAATCCGCGCGCATCGCCACCACCCTCGGCATCAACCGCTGGCACCTCAGCATCAGCCACATCGAAACCCACGCCACCGCCAGCGCCATCGGCGAACGCGCCTAGCGGTGAGTGGCTTTAATCCCTAGTGCGTCTCGACCGGTCGTTCAGATATTGCGCCCGTTCAGCGGTTTCGACTTCAAAAGTTCGGCTTCTTTTTTGACGTTCCTGCCGTAAGTGAGGTTCCGAGGAGCCCGCACAAAGCGATTCGGAACGCACCAGGTTTGACCGTTTTCGTCCAGGTCGATGATCCAGACGATGTCGTCGTCTCGGTGGCCGGGTTCAATCAGGTTCGCGACGCCCGATCCGGTCGGTCCCGCCCAACCCGCGCCCCCAACAATGACTCGGGGGAGCGGCGGATTCAGTTGCAGCATTGTTTACCTCTTACAGCGGCGCTCCGACCCTCCAGCGCGTTGACGTCTCAAAGCTGCCGCATGAACGCGACCAGATCGACTTTTTCCGACTCGTTGAGCTTGACCTGAAGCATCAATCTCGAAGCAACGAAAGAAGAAATCCCGCCACGGCCACTCCGCCGTGACGGGATAAAGTCACGATCTTCACGCTTTGTCGGCCTGGGCGCGGGTACGCTCCCACGCATCGCGGGAGGCCTCCCTGGCCTGCTCCCATTTCAGTCCCGATTTACCTTTCGCCCGATCCCACTCACGGCCGAGATCGGTCTCGATATCGTCGAAACGCTTGCCGGCATTACGCGCGTGGGATTCCCATCCATACTGATACGCAGGCCCGTACTGGTCATAGGAACTGCCCGCGGCCACATAGGGGCGGGACGCGTAGTTGTCGCGCCAGTATTTCTCTTCAACCGTAGGATTCACGCCTTCGGCCAAGCCTTTGCCGATCAATCCTCCGGCGATGGCGCCGACCGCGGCGCCGACCGCGGTTCCCACTGGCCCGACGACCGTACCCATGGCCGCACCGGCTGCGATGGCGCTGCCGATCGCGGCGGCGCCCCCTGCCGCCGCTCCGACTCCTGTCCCAATGGGATGGGATCCCGGGGCCTTGGTGATTGGATCCGGGTTACGCTGGGGATCATCTGTTCGACTCTTCGTTTCCATGACTGCTCCTTGAAAAAAGGGACGATTCTTACATCGCGCTCATGCGCACAGGGACTAAGCACCTCTATTTCTCCACTGCCTCGCTTAACGCGGCCGCGCTCACGAGAACTTCTTCTTCCGCGATCTTCGTCCGTTTCTTGTCAGCCGCGCCCTCTTCGTTCAACGTCTGTTGCAGGAGTGCCGCGACCTTGGTTTGCCCGAGACTCTGCGCCATGGCGCGAGTCGTGCCGTAGGCGGCCATTTCGTAGTGCTCGACTCGCTGAGCGGCACCGATGAGCGCCGCGTCGATCAACGAAGGCTCGCCATCCTCTTCCAGAACCTCTTTGCCCTCCTCGACGAGTCCTTGCATCGCCTTGCACGTCTTGCCAGTAAGCTTGATGCCCAACGTTTCGCCTATCGTTTCCAGCCGCTTTATGGCCTTCCGTTTCCTTCAAGTGGCTCGCGAAGGCCGCTTTCAAACTTGCCGACGAGGCTTTCTTTGCCATCTTCGGGAGCGCCTTGAGCAGCTGGTTCTCGGCACTGAACAGATCTTTGAGTTCGTCTCCCATGAGTTGGGAGAGGAATTCCATGGTGGCCATGATTCGTGTCCTTTCGGGTAAATCGGACGGGCAGTCTTTTGACTGCGAGCGATGTATCCTGACGTGCGCAGCGCGAAATGGTAACGTGCAATCTCCCCGCTTTCCCGACCTCGGAGCGGCGTACTCGCGCGTACGAGAAGAATCTCACGCGAATGCTGCTTGAATTGAGAAGAGGTCCGGAGCCGGGCGACAACGTACCGGCGGACGCATTTCAACGCCGCAGTCGCCCTTCACGGTAAAACTAGTAAAACTATAAAACTAGTAAAACTAGGGACAGTCACCTATATATCAACTTGCTTTTGCCTGAAATCCGCTTTCGCGGCCGACCGACGGGCAACGGCGTAGTAAAACTAGGGACAGTCACCTATATATCAACTTGCTTTTGCCTGAAATCCGCTTTCGCGGCCGACCGACGGGCAACGGCGTGAGCCGGCGCCCCAACTTTGACTCGAGCTTTTGAAGCAGCCGTGCACCCGCCAGGGGGCGGCCGGTGTGGGTCGCAAGGCGAATGAATAGACGCGGCCCGATACCCCGCTGTCCCCTCCGCCGGACTCACGTTTCCCCAGGCTCTGATCGGCTTCGTCGATGAAGACAAAGCAACGGCCGAGGGCATGCAGCAGCCGGAAAATCTTCTCGAGGTTTCCCTCGGTGCTGCCGACCCATTTGTCACGGAAATTCTTGAGCTTCACCACCGGCGCGCCCGCTTCCCCGGCGAGGCATTCAACCAGGAAGGTCTTGCCGGTGCCGACGGGACCGCAGAGCAGATAATCTTTGGGCATCGCTTCGAGATCGCCGGCCTTCCAGAGCGCAACGTCCTGTCGAAGCCACGTCTTGATTTTCTCCTGGGCATGAATGTCATCGAGCGTGCGCCGCGGTTCGATGAACTCGATCAACCCGTTGCAGTCGTTCTCGACCAGTTCCTTCTTCAGCGCCACCAGATCTGAATCACACAGCTTTTCGCGCTGGTACTCCTTTGTTTTCAGCAAGCTCTCGGCGGCGGCCAGGGTGACGCCGGCCATCTGCGCGCCAAGCGTCGGGAGTTTATCCTTGAATTCGCTCAGCGCGGTCGGATAAGAAACCGAGAGGAGCTTGAACGCTCCAGCCAGTTCCTCCGGCGGCGGAAGCGGCACGTTTACCCGGGCGGACCGGGTGTTATTCACCAGCAGCGGGTGAAGGTCGTTGAGGTTTTCCGTTACCAGGAACGTGGCCAGGTCGTGGCCGGTCAGGACTGTATCGCTCGACCAGTCGCGCATGAGCGATGCGATCGCGCTCAGGTCATAGTTTCCGCCGCCCTGCACTGCCGGCGTCAGGAGCTGGGCCGACTTGATCACGCAGGCAACCTGCGTGCGCGAGCGACCGAGACGCGCGAGGTTGGCGCAATAGCGGAAGTATTGCGTCAGCGTTTCCACCGCTGCCCGCGGAGCCTTTGGCAGTTGCGGGGCCTCTTTGAGAAACGGCCAGTCGGCGAAGATCTTTTCTCCCGCCTCGACGCGGATTCCGTTGCCCAGATCGTAAGAGAGCACGACATCGAACCGCGGCACCAGCACGCGAAGGATAAAGTCGGCCAGGCTTCCCAGCTCCGATCGTGCGCCGACCGGTAACATGAGGCGGTCGCTCACATTGCCAAAGAGCAGGAACTGGTTCGCCGAGTTGCTCTCGTAGCGCGTAATGAGCTCGCGCGCCCACGCCGAAAGATTGCGGTCAACGACGGGAGAAATTCGACGTGGATAGCGTCATCGTTCGCACCGTTGGGCCTGGCCCACTCCGTTCACGGCAGGCCTGCCTTCAGCTCTGCTTCACCGTTGCCGGAGCAGCGAAGCTTTGGTCCAGGTCAGCCACATCAGCCTCCGAGCTGCCATAGATGCCCGGGTCGAGCGACTGACTGACCAGGTCAATGTTGGAGGAAACCGCCTGCGGCTGGCCGCGCAGCGTGGCGTTTTCAACGGCCAGCGCCACCTCCGCCTCAATTCGCGTCAGGTCACTGTCGATCTCCGCGAGCGATTGTTCGCGCCGCTGCAAATTTTCCAATTGATCCAGCTTCGCTTTTCCGATCCGTAGACCAGCGTCACCTCCACGGTCGGCGCGTCGGAAAAAGGCCGCTGCGGGGCATTCGATGCGCTTGCGCTCGTGTCGGTGGAAGACGACTTGGGCGACTCGCTTTTGCCACAACCCGCCACTAACAGTAGCCCCGCGCACAAGAGGGCGATGTGACTGCTTGCAGTTGCAAAGCCAAGGCGTTGGTTAAACATGTGGTTCACCTGGTTTCCCCCATTTGAAAGGATCGTACCCGCATTCCACCCGCAAGCTTCAACTACAAAGCATACCCACCTTTGGAACGAGGAGTGGCAGGTCTGTTTCATTTAGCTGTGGTCCCCTCTCCGGTTGGTTGAATGATGCGGTCGCCGTGTGGATTTCGCGCATTTCGGGTTAAGGAATACTCTGTGGACATCGACCCAAACCGGGTGGAGGGGATAGGATGTCGGTATGAGTGAACCGAAGCTTAATCTGCGGATGTCGCCAAAGGACATCGTGATCGCCCTCAAGTCGTATGGCCGAGTCGTCGAAGCGGGTGGGCAGTTGGACCCTGCGACCGCACCGACTTTGCTCACCGCCGCTTCGGAAATGATTGCCCGGCTTCACAAGGACGTCGAGGACCTCAAGCGCGACATGCTCCGCGAGGACGATGTTTCCAAGATCGCCGGGAACGTCATCATGACCCGCCTGGGGAAGACCGACCGCCTGCGGGAAATGCTCGATGGGCTTCAGGTCGGCGAGCGCGACGATAAGGTCTTGCACCGGCTCGCGCAACTCCTCACCGACATCGTCACCCGGCTGCCCGTCGCGCCTTCAGTCCCCCCGTCTGGCTTGGACGCCCCGGACGCCCCCACCGCTTTTGATTTGTAGAAGATCCATTCGCCGCTCGAGAACGTCTCGAATCCATGTTGCGGGCGCTTCCTTGAATCACAGCGCTTGCCCATCTGCGGGATGCGCGCGACATGTGGCATGTCTGCTGATCTCGCTCAAGCGCGGTTGTCGCGCGGCTTGCGGAGGATAAATGGGGTGGAGCGTGAGAGTTATCGAAGGATGAGGGGCGCGCGACATTTGAAAGACGTCGCGCGAATGTCGAGAGAATCTCACTCATTATGGTAATATGCAAGTTGATTTACGAGGAAGTAAAATTAAGTCACGAGTAGTCGGACGGGCGAGCGCCTGGAAACGAAAAACGAGGCTCTTTCCGGAGTTGGCTTGCCTGCGGATCGGGTTGCCACTAGATTGATGGGCTTTCCCCGACCGTAGAGCGGCGGCCTGCGCAAGAGCGGGAATCGGGCGAAATCGTGTCACGCTGACACGATTTGGTGCCTCGCGTCGCGCGCGTTGAAGCTAAAGGGTTGGTTGGTTCATCGAGGAGTGTCGCTTGATCATCGTCATGGATCCCGCCGTGTCGCAGCAGGCGATCGACCGCGTCGTGGGGGAAATCGAGCGCATGGGGAGCCGTGCGCATCTGTCTCGCGGCAAGTTTCGAACCGTCATTGGCGCGATCGGCGAAGAGGGAACCCTCGACCAGAATCACCTGGCTTCCCTGGACGGCGTGGAAAAAGTCGTCCCGGTGATGAAGCCGTACAAACTCGCCAGCCGTGACTTCCACGAAGATGACTCCGTGGTGGAAGTGGGCGGCGGTTCAGTTCCGGTCGTGCGCATCGGCGCTAACCATGCGGCGTGCATCGCCGGGCCTTGCGCCATCGAGAACGAGACGATGCTGCGGACGATCGCCCGCCACGTCCGCGACGGGGGCGCCACCATTCTCCGCGGCGGCGCCTTCAAACCGCGCACGAGCCCCTACTCGTTCCAGGGTCACGGCGAACAGGCGCTGAAATGGATGCGCGCCACGGGCGATGAGCTGGGCATGCCGATCTGCACGGAGGTCATGGACACGCGGCAGGTCGAGTTGATCGAACGATACACCGACATATTCCAGATCGGCGCCCGGAACATGCAGAACTTCGACCTGCTCCGCGAGGTCGGCAAGACGCGCAAGGCCGTGCTGCTCAAGCGCGGGCTGGCGGCTAGCGTGAAGGACTGGCTGCTCTCGGCGGAATACGTGCTGAGCCAGGGGAACCCGTCGGTCATCCTCTGCGAGCGCGGTATCAAGACTTTCGAGGACAGCGTTCGATACACGATGGACATCAGCTCGATCCCGGTGGCGCGTCAGTGGACGCACCTGCCGATGATCGTCGATCCCAGCCACGCCGCCGGAAAGCGCGACCTCGTGCCCGCGCTCGCCCTGGCCGGCATGGCTGCCGGCGCGCATGGGATCATCGTCGAGGTCCACTACTGCCCCAGCGAAGCGCAGTGCGACGGCCCGCAGGCCCTTCTCCCCGAGACGTTCAAGGAGCTGATGGGCCAGCTCCGGCAGATCGCCACCATCACGCACAAGCAATTCGAAGAGATCCGCGAACCGATCCACGCCTGACGCTCTGGTTTTTTCCTGAACCCCGAACCCTGACCCTTGAACCCTCCAATGGCTCGAACACCTTTTGTCGCCGGCAACTGGAAGATGAACACGACCAAAGCGACGGCTACCGAGCTGGCGCGCGCGGTCGCCAAAGGTGCGCCCCGAGCGGGCGTGCAGGTCGGTGTGGCCCCGCCGTTCGTTTACCTCGATGCAATTGGGCAGGTGCTCTCGGGTTCAGGCGTGCTGCTGGGCGCGCAGGACGCTTAC
Source organism: Tepidisphaerales bacterium (assembly GCA_038240605.1). Classification (GTDB taxonomy): domain Bacteria; phylum Planctomycetota; class Phycisphaerae; order Tepidisphaerales; family Tepidisphaeraceae; genus JBBSDP01. Next base: position 64,389 of record JBBSDP010000004.1, read on the forward strand.
CACGAAAAGAACGGCGCGTTCACGGGCGAAATCTCCGTTGAGATGCTCAAGGACTTGGCGGTCACCTTCTGCCTCACCGGCCACAGCGAGCGTCGTCACGTGCTCAAGGAGACGCCGGAATTGGTAGCGAAGAAGGCCGAGGCGGTTTACGCCAGCGGCCTCACGTTGATCCATTGCGTGGGGGAGAAGATCGAAGAGCGCGACGCCGGCAAGACACTAACGGTGGTCGAGGCGCAGCTGAAGGAATTGGTTCCGGCAAGAATGCCGGAACCGGACCGGCTGGTGATCGCGTACGAGCCGGTCTGGGCGATCGGCACGGGTCGCAATGCCACCGATGAACAGGCGCAGGAAGTCCATGCGTTTATCCGCCAGGCGCTGGGCAGGATGTGGAACTCGGATTTCGCCGGCCGCGTACGGATCCAGTACGGCGGCAGCATGAAGCCTGACAATGCCAAGGGGCTGCTCGGGCAGCCGGACATCGACGGCGGGCTGATCGGCGGCGCGTCGCTCAAGGCGGAGAGCCTTCTCGCTATCGTCAATGCCGCGCTATGATTTGGATTCACGTGTGTTGAACGGTCCTTTGTGAGGACTGCTCGGCGTGCCAACCGATTGGGCGACCTGTTCGAAGAGGTTTTATATGGTTTCGTTTTCCTTCTGGACCGTGATGGTCCTGTTCGTCATCGTCTGCCTGCTGATGATCCTGCTGGTGCTCATTCAAAAGGGTCGCGGCGGCGGCCTGTCGAGCGCGTTCGGTGGCGGCGGCGGGAACACGGCGTTTGGGTCCAAGACCGGGGACGTTCTTACCTGGACCACCAGCGTCCTTTTCGGCGTCTTCCTCCTGCTGGCCGTCGCGCTGAACCTGCTTTCCAATTACCGGCAGAAGCAGTTCACCGGCAGTACCGCCGGCGCGAACGTTCCCGTCAACACCCGGCAATGAACCACCCTCGCGCGGAGCGCCTCGCATGATCGTAAGCATGACCGGCTTCGGAGACGCCACCGCGGAGCGCGACGGGACCCACTACGCCGTCGAAATCCGTTCGCTGAACAACCGATTCTTCAAGCCGACCATCAAACTCCCCGATACGATCAGCGGCCTGGAGCCGGAGATCGAGTCGATGCTCCGCGCACGGCTCGGCCGCGGCTCGATCACTTTCATCCTAAAGATGCGTTCGGACAGCGCCGAGGCGGCGTACCACATCAACCTGCACGCTCTCAAGAGCTACCTCGATCAACTCCAACAGGTGAAGGGGCTGGATCGCTTCGTCCAGATCGACCTGGCTGGCCTGGTGCAATTGCCCGGCGTCTGCCAGGAGCCGCGCGACGAGACGGATGAGATCGAGCGCCACGGCCCCGTCGCTCGCGAGCTGACCGAGCGAGCGTTGGAGAAGCTCGACGCGATGCGCCGCCGGGAGGGTGAGGCGCTGTTTACCGAGCTGATGCGGCATGTGAAGCTGATCGCCGCCGACCTGGCGGAAATCCAGAAGCGCGCCCCGTTCGTCATCGACGACTATCACAAGCGTCTGAGCCAGCGGGTGAACCAGTTGCTCGCCAAGGCCGAGCTTCAGGTAAACCAGGCTGACTTGCTCAAGGAAGTGGCCGTCTTCGCCGAGCGCGCCGACATCTGCGAGGAGATTCAGCGCCTGACGTCACACCTTGAGGCGTTCGAGCAGTCGGGCCGATCGAGCGAGCACGCCGGCCGAAAGCTCGATTTCATCGCCCAGGAAATGCTCCGCGAAGCCAACACGATCGCCAGCAAGGCCAACGACGTCCGCATCGCCAGGCACATCGTGGAGATCAAGGGCGCGATCGATCGGGTGAAGGAACAGGTGCAGAATGTTGAATGATGGATGCAAAGGTGAAACGTGAAGACGTGAAACGTGAGGAATACGATGTTTCGTGATCTTCTCACGTTTCACGTCTTCGCGTTCCAGAATTGACCCGTCCCCCATGAACCCCCCATCACCCTCCCATCCCGGCCTGCTCATCGTTCTTTGCGGCCCCTCGGGGGTCGGCAAGAGCACGATCTCGCGCCGGCTGGCGGAGGAGTCGCACGTCAGCTACATCGTCAGCGCCACCACCCGCCCCCGGAAGATGGGGGACGAGAGCGGCAAGAAGTACGAGCACCTGGACAAGGCGGAATTTTTCCGGCGTCTGGATGCGGATCAGTTCTTGGAGTACGCGCAGAACTACGACTATTATTACGGCACGCCCAAGCACCCCAGCATGGACGAGCTGGCCGCTGGCCGCGACGTACTGCTCGAGATCGACGTACAGGGGGCGTTGCAGGTGAGGTTTCAGTATCCGGACGCGGTGATGATTTTCATCCTGCCGCCGGACGAGCCGACCCTGCTGCACCGCCTGACGGATCGCGGGCGCGACAGCGAGGAAGACATCGCCAAACGATTTCGCGCCGCCAAGCGTGAGATCCACATGGCCCGGGGAAGTCGAGCCTTTGATTTCTGGGTCATCAATGACAGCCTGGATCGTGCGGTTCAGGAAATCACCAAGATCGTCAGGCACAAACGTTCGGGAGGTATCTGATTCATGATTGAAGCACTGAAGAGCGACGACGTCGTCAACAAGGTCGGCGGCCGATTCAAGCTGACGGCCCTCATCCAAAAGCGCATGCTCGAGCTGATGGACGGGGCGCGGCCGCTGGTCGAGCGCGGCAACATGACCGACCTGGAGGTCGTCATCCAGGAGATCCTCCAGGACAAGATCGCCATCGATTACGCCGCCAGTGGTTTGGCCCCGCCCGCCAACGCCTAAGTGCGCGTCGGCGCCGCCGATGATCGTGCCAACGGGTACGGCGATCGGCATGCCCGCGCGAGGACACTGAACATGTCCACGGACCGAATCCCAGACGTTACGCCCGCGACGCCCCTGAAGGGCCGCGAGGTGATCGTTGGCGTCTGCGGCGGAATCGCGGCGTACAAGGTCGCGGACGTGGTCAGCAAACTGGTGCAGGCCGGCGCGGGCGTGACGGTCTGCATGACGGCGGAGGCGCAGCGGTTCGTCACCCCCCTCACTTTTGAAGCGCTCTGTGCCCGTCCCGTGCGGACCGACACGTTTGACCTGGTCGAATCATCTGACCCGCAGCACATCGCCCTCACCGAGCGGGCCGGCCTGATGCTGGTCGCCCCGGCGACCGCCAACATCATCGCGAAGGTGGCGCACGGCCTGTGCGATGATCTGGTGAGCCTCATGATCGCCGCCGCTGCCTGCCCGGTCGTGTTCGCGCCCGCGATGAACAACCGGATGTGGGAGCACCCGGTGGCCAGGGAAAACGTCGCGAAACTCATCGGCCTCGGCTACCGATTCATCGGGCCCGATGAAGGCTGGCTCGCCTGCCGCAACTCCGGGCCCGGGCGCCTTGCCGAGCCGGCGGTCATTGTTGATCAATTAATTGCCCTGCTTTCCATTGGTGGCGCTCCCGCCGCACGCCTATAGTAATGCGCGACCCCGCGAAGTTCGCTCAAAAAGCCGTTCCGAAAACGAGCACATCGAATCGGAGAGAATTGATCGGGTCGCACAACATCAAAACGGCGGTTAGTGTATGCGGGATAGAAATGCGGAAGCAGCGATTCATCAATTTCGACCATCGACGTCGGCCGGAAGCATTCACGCTGGTGGAGCTGTTGGTGGTAATTGGGATCATCGCAATTTTAATTGCGGTTCTGCTGCCCGCTCTCGCGGCCGCGCGTGAAGAAGCGCGGCGGGTGCAGTGCCTCAGTAACGTGAAGCAGTTGTGTGCGGCGACGCTGGCGTACCTGAACGAAAATCGTCAGACCCTTCCCGACGCCGGCAGCACCAATTCATTTCAATCGCCGTTGAGCCCCGCATCGGCGGGCAAGCCGGAATGGACGCCACTGTTTTCCGGGCTGTACGTGCTGCCGAGTATTGGTTCGGCTCTTCAGAGATATGGGGTGGACCCCAACGGTGACATCTGGCGATGCCCGAGTGCGCCCGAAGAGACGTTCGTCATGACCGGGCTACAGCCTTATGACGGGTACAACGGGCAGGGCCAGTTTGTCCCAAATTACAATTACGGCGCGGGCAAGGAATTTTTGCAGTTGGCCGTGGTGGGCGGCCCGTTCGCGACTCAATTTCGAATTCAGCAGTGGGCGGTGCGAAACGTTAGCGGGCTTCGGGCGGCGCAGGCGGTACCGCTGGGACAGACCCAATCCGATGTGTTGATCTTCCAGGACCGCGCCAGCACCTATCACTCCAAGCAGGCGCAGAACATCTATACGTACACGCAAAACTGGAGTTACTACGCGAACTACGGCTATCTCGATGGCCACGCCGAGCCCCACGTTTATCGCAACGCGGATGAATACCTGGCCGCGGTTCATCACCCGATTCCACAATCGCAGTTCGGCTACAATTTCAATACAGTCCTCGCCTCGTATTACGTGGGGTATTGAAGCCGCCAATAGATGTGGCGCTGCCTGCCGGCCGTCGTTCGCTTTCCGCGAAATCGCATCAACAAAAGACCGCGCGACATACGCCGCGCGGTCAGATGCGTTGTCGTGCCAGCGATCAGGCTCGGCGTCGTCGAAGCATCAAGCCGCCGAGGACGATGCCAGCCAGCGAGAGACTCGTGGGCTCGGGAACCAGACCCAGTTGGTACGCGATCGACATTGGTGGGGACGCGGTGGTGTAGACTGACGGGACAACGTTGTCCGCGGTAAATGCGATCTGAAACCGCTCGTTGGCAACGACCGGGCCAAAGTCATAGTCCTGTCCAAAGACGGCGTCGCTGAACGACTGGCCCGGGCCGAAATTGAACGAGCCAGGCGGGATGATTGCGTTGCCGTTGGCGTAGATCGAAACGTGCAGGTTGATGCCGGAGTTGGCTGGATTCGAGAAGCTATAGGTATGGAACTTGAGATCGTTTCCAAATTGAGCGATCTGCGCGGCCGTAAATTGATACGAAAGCACTGTCGCCACGCCGTCAGTCGTCGGATACAAACTTGTGTTCGTGACGGCGGGGAGCATGCCGGGCTTCGTCGAAGATCCAAGTGTATTGCTGGAGCCTTCGTAATCGCCGCCAAGATTCGTGGTGGGAGACAGGTTCGAGAGACCGGAGAGTGTGGCGCTGAAACCCACGGGAGTAATCGTCCCGGTCTGATACGCCCACCCGGTTTTTGGCGTGGTTGTCTGGAAGTCCGCACCGTAATCGGCGACGACGGTCACCGCGCCCTGCGCCAATCCCACCAAAGCCAGCGACATCGCGCCGCCGGCCAACAAAATTCGCATTCTCATTTCTTCTCCTTGGAGGCTCTTCGAGATTCGTTGCGTCACATCAGCGCCGCGACTCACACGAAGTCACGACCGGACGGCAAACGGACTTTGTAAGCTGCTCTTGAATATCATGCAACGGAAATCCCGTTGTTGCGCCGGGCAGAATCGCGCGGCCCGCATGAACGAGGTCGAGGAATGAAGCGTGTTGAGCTACGGCGTTTGGTTCCGCTTAAACTGGGCGAGGCTTGATCGACGTGAATCGATATATCACACTTTGGACCGCTCGCATCGCCATGGCCCTTCTGGCGCTGGCGTTCGCCTGCATGGCCGCGGCCGGCCAACGCGCCAGGGACTCGCACGCATCCGCGCTCCGGCTCATCTGGACCTTCGGCTGCGCCGTCTTCATCCTCCATGTCGCCGCCGCATTTCAGTTCGCGCATCACTGGAGCCATCGCGCGGCCTATGATGCCACCGCCCGGCAAACGCGGGAGTTGCTCGGTACGGAAATCGGCGCCGGTCTGTATGTCAGTTACTTTTTCCTCGCGATGTGGATTGCGGACGTGATCGCATGGTGGGCTTGGCCGACGTGGCGAGAACGGCAACGCTTCGCGCGCGTCGCCTTATACGTGTTCATGGCGTTCATCGCATTCAATGCGTCCGTGGTCTTCGCTCCCGCTCCTTCGAGATGGGTGGCGTTGGGGGTGGCCGTCGCCCTGTCGATCGTCGTTGGCATTTGCCTGGTTCGATCGCGGTGCAATTATCGGAATTCGGTCCTGTCGGAGAAGATCTCTTGAAGTCCGCGGCGAACGTGGAGCCTCGCCCTCGCGCGAGCTTCTATTACGGCTGGATCGTTGTGGCGATCGCCGCTCTCGGAATGGTCGCCACGCTCCCGGGCCGCACGCAGGGACTGGGACTGATCACGGTTCCGATTCTTCGCGATCTGCATCTCACCGAGGTCACCTATGCCAGCGTCAATCTCTGGGCAACGCTGATCGGCGCGCTGTTCTGCCTGGGCGTTGGCCGTCTGATCGATCGCCACGGCGCTCGCATCGTGATGACGGTGGTCGTCGTCGCGCTCGGACTGGTCGTCATTTGGACGAGCCGGATCCGCGGGGGCACTGGCCTATTTATCACGACGACGCTGACGCGCGGATTTGGTCAGAGCGCGTTGTCGGTGGTGAGCCTGGCGATCGTTGGGAAATGGTTCGTCCGCCGTCTGCCGCAGGCGATGGGTTTGTATGCGGTGCTGACGGTCTTCGGATTCGTCGCGGCGTTCCCCGGCGTTCAATTCGCGGTCGATCGCTTCGGCTGGCGCGGCGTCTGGGCGTGCATGGGCGCGGTCCTGCTGCTGGTCGTGGCTCCCATCGGCGCGATCTGGCTTCGCAGCACGCCGGAAGACTTTGGCCTCGCGGTCGATCCACTGCCCCAAACGGTTGTGCCATCGGAGCGCGCCGACTTCGGACTGACTCTTTCTCAGGCCCTGGCCTCTCCGGCCTTCTGGGCGTTCGCCATCGCGAGTGCGGCGTATAACTTCGTCTCCTCCGGCACGTCGCTGTTCAACCAGTCGATCCTCGACGAGTTGCACTTCGGCACCGATACGTTCCGCCTGCTCCTGGGGGCGACCACGCTCAGTGGCCTGGCGGCGAACCTGCTGGGCGGATGGCTCGCGGAGAAATGGCCGCTCGGGCGGCTCATGGGAATCGCCATGCTATTGCAAGCCGTGGCGCTTGGCGCACTTCCCGAAGCCCGCTCGCGGACGCACATTCTCGCGTACGCGATTGCGACGGGCGTTGCGGGCGGAATCGTGACCGTGATCTTCTTCGCCTTCTGGGGCAAGGTTTATGGCCGTCCATATCTGGGAAAGATTCAAGGGGCTGCGCAACTGCTTACCGTGGTCGGCTCGGGACTCGGGCAACAACTTTTCGCCGAAGCCCACATGGCTTACCACTCTTACGGACCCCTTTTCCACATGCTCTGCACTGTTACCGCAGCCATGGGAATCCTTTGCTGGATTGTCCCGATGCCAGGGAGATCCTCAGCAGAGGTTACAGGACAGGCGCGCAGGTCGTCATAAGGCCATGTGAAGTCGATCCTTAACCCCTCAAAAGCATCTTCCATAAATTCTATAGGGGATATTGACTAGCTGAGAAGCGCATTTAGAATGCCCGCCCATTCCGAGTCGGAAATTTACTCGTTGTCCGTCGAGGAAACGAAAGATGAACGCGCTGCGAAACGTCAGTTTCGTCGGATTGCTTCTGATCACGCCGCTTACAGTCCTCGTGGGCTGCGGCGACCGTAACGACAGCAAGAAGCAAACGGCTTCCTCTGGAGAGCCGGTGAAAATCCTCAATGTCTCGTACGACCCGACGCGCGAGTTGTACAAGCAGATCAACGAGCTCTTCGCCGCCGACTGGAAAACGAAGAACGGCCCGGTCGTGACGATCGACCAGTCGCACGGCGGGTCCGGCAAGCAAGCGCGAGCCGTCATCGACGGACTCCAGGCCGACGTCGTCACGCTTGGGCTTGCCAACGACATCGATGCCCTCCACGAGCACGGCGATCTGGTTGCGGCCAACTGGCAGGAACGCCTGCCTAACAACGCGACGCCATTCGATTCCACGATCGTCTTCATCGTGCGCAAGGGAAATCCGAAGAATATCAAGGATTGGGACGACCTGGCCAAGGACGGCATCTCGGTGATCGTCCCCAATCCGAAAACGTCCGGCGGCGCACGCTGGGCATACCTCGCCGCCTACGGCGCCACGCTGAAGAAGAGTGGCAACGATGACGCGCAGGCCCGCGCGTACATCACACGGCTCTATCACAACGTCCCGGTGCTCGATTCGGGTGCCCGCGGCTCCACCGTCACGTTCGCGAAGCGCGAGGTGGGCGACGTGCTTCTCGGGTGGGAGAACGAGGCATACCTCGCCCAGCAGGAATTCGGCAAGGACAAGTTCGAAATCATCTACCCGCCACTCAGCATCCTTGCCGAGCCGCCGGTCTCGGTCGTCGATAAGGTCGCCGATAAGCGCGGCACGCGCAAGGTCGCTGAAGCGTACCTCGCGTTCCTCTACACCGACGCCGCTCAGGAAGTCGCCGCCAAGAATTACTACCGCCCCACCGTCGAATCGGTCGCGAAGCAGTACGCCGGCCAATTTCCCAAAATAGACACGTTCACGGTAAAAGAGGTCTTCGGCGGGTGGCAGAACGCGCAGAAGACCCACTTCGCCGACGGCGGCGTGTTCGACCAGATTTATAAGCCGAAGTAACGGCTAACGATCCGAACACCGCTTCAAGCGAACGGAAGCGCGTCATCATGCGGTTCAAGCGATACAGCGTCTTGCCCGGATTCGGTCTGAGTCTGGGTTACACCGTTGTCTACCTCAGCCTGATCGTCCTTCTCCCGCTCAGCGCGCTGGTGGTGAAGACGTCGCAGTTGAGCTGGCGCCAGTTCGTCGATGCGGTGACCGATCCGTTCGCCCTCGCCGCTTACCGCATCAGTTTTGGGGCATCGTTCGTCGCCGCAATCGCCAACGCCGGCATCGGTTTGCTCGTGGCGTGGGTGCTGGTCCGATATGAGTTCACCGGGAAGCGGTTGATCGACGCGATGGTGGACCTTCCCTTCGCGCTGCCGACCGCCGTGGCCGGCATCACGCTCGCCAGCCTCTATTCCGCCAATGGCTGGATCGGCCGGCTGCTGACGCCGATGGGCATCCACGTCACCGAGACGCCGCTCGGCATCATCATCGCCCTGACGTTCATCGGACTGCCGTTCGTCGTCCGCACGGTGCAACCGGTGCTCCAGGACCTGGACCCGGAGGTCGAGGAAGCGGCGGGCAGCCTCGGCGCGGGTCGATGGCGCACGTTCCGGCACGTGATCTTCCCAGAAATCTTCCCGGCCTTGCTGACCGGCTTTTCGCTCGCCTTCGCGCGAGCGGTGGGCGAATACGGCTCGGTCATCTTCATCGCCGGTAACCGCCCGATGCACACGGAGATCGCCCCGCTGCTCATCGTGAAGAAGCTGGACGAGTATCAGTATTCGTCGGCGGCGGCAATCGCGGTCGTGATGCTGGCTGCGTCCTTCACGCTGCTGCTGCTGATCAGCTTTATTCAGCGCTGGAGCGCCAGCGGAGGCCTCAAGCCATGAGCGGCGTCGGCGGATTGGCATCCCGACACGCAACCCAGCGCCGCGCCGGCCCCAGCGAGCCGGCGATCGTCCGCTGGTCGCTCATCGGCCTGACGCTGGTCGTCCTCGTCCTGTTCCTGTTCCTGCCCTTGATCTCGGTCCTCTACGAGGCATTTGCCGGGGGAGTGAAAGTCTACCTCAACGCCCTGCGCGACCCCGAGACGCTCTCGGCCATCAAGCTGACGTTGCTCACGGCGGCGATCGCCGTGCCGCTGAACGTCATCTTTGGCATTGCGGCGGCCTGGTCGCTCGCTAAATTTCAGTTCGTCGGCAAGAGCGTGCTGCTCACGCTGGTTGATCTTCCGTTTGCGGTTTCACCCGTCATCTCCGGGCTCATCTACGTCCTGCTCTTCGGCGCTCATGGGTGGTGGGGAGGGTGGCTGGACGCACACGACATCCACATCATCTACGCGGTCCCCGGCATCGTGCTGGCCACGACCTTTGTCACCTTTCCTTTCGTGGCGCGCGAGCTGATCCCATTGATGGAAGCCCAGGGCTCGGAGGAAGAGCTGGCTGCGCTGTCGCTTGGCGCAAGCGGCTGGCGCGTCTTCTGGAAGATCACGCTGCCCAACATCAAATGGGGACTCCTCTATGGCATCATCCTTTGCAACGCCCGCGCGATGGGAGAGTTTGGCGCGGTCTCCGTGGTGAGTGGCCACGTTCGCGGCCGGACCAATACCCTGCCGCTTCACATCGAGGTCCTCTACAACGACGCCGGGCAATTCTCAGCGGCCTTTGCCGTAGCGTCGCTGCTGACGCTCCTGGCCATCCTTAGCCTGATCGCCAAGAGCATTGTAGAATGGAAGGCCGCGCAGGCCGGCCAATCGACGGTGGCGCCTGAGGAAATGCCGTTGTCGCTGGTCGGCGCCGCGGCGCCGGCAGGCGGGGCCAACCCGCGAGTCGATCCGGCGGCGAACCGCGCACCATGAGCATCGATATCCACAACATCCAGAAGACCTTCGACAACTACGTCGCGCTGCGCGATGTGAGCCTGAACGTCGCCAAGGGGGAGCTGCTTGCCTTGCTTGGTCCCAGCGGATCGGGAAAGACTACTTTGTTGCGGATCATCGCCGGCCTGGAGCAGCCGGATCCCGGCAGCGGCGCGGTTCGCTTCCATAAGGAAGACATGGCCGGTCGCAGCATCAGCGACCGGGGCGTCGGGTTCGTCTTCCAGCATTACGCGCTTTTCCGGCACATGAGCGTGTTCGAAAACGTCGCCTTCGGCCTCCGCTCCCGGCCACGCAAGAAACGCCCCAGCAACCGTGAGATCCACCGGCGCGTGACCGAGCTGCTGCGCCTCGTGCAGCTCGAACGGCTGGGCGATCGACTTCCCTGGCAGCTCTCGGGCGGACAGCGGCAGCGCGTCGCCCTCGCCCGCGCGATGGCGGTGGAGCCCGGGGTGCTTCTCCTCGATGAGCCCTTTGGCGCCCTCGATGCCCGCGTCCGCCGTGATTTGCGCAGGTGGCTCCGCCGGCTTCACGATGAGATGGGCATCACCACCGTTTTTGTGACCCACGACCAGGAGGAAGCCCTGGAGCTGGCCGACCGGATCGTCGTGATGAACGAGGGCCATATCGAGCAGATCGGCACCCCCGAGGAAGTCTACGACCATCCCGCCAACCCTTTCGTCTACCAGTTCCTGGGGAGCGTGAACCTGTTTCACGGCCGGCTGGAAGGAGGCCGGCTTCGCCTCAACAGCGCGCCAGACGCCGCCGCAAGCACCGACTCCCCCAGCGCCGACTCCGCTCGTGTCGCTTACGTCCGCCCCCATGACGTGGAGGTCGATCGAACCAACGGCAACGGCGACGCGATCCACGCCCGGGTCGAGCAGATCAATTTCGCCGGCCCGCTCGTCTACCTCCTGCTCCGCCACGGCGAAGGCCAGGCGGTCGAGGCCGCCGTCTCACGCGAACGTTTCAAGGAATTGAATCTCCGCCCCGAGGAAGAAGTTTTCCTCACCCTCAAGAACGCCCGCGTCTTCACGGAAGACTATTCCATCTGATTAGATCCGCAGGAAGATCTTGCGGCGGTACATCCACCAGAGGATGAGCCAGAAGATGATCAGGCAGATGGTCATCTTCACCATGTCGGCGAATGCGTCGCCAGCGAAGTTGAAGACGTTGGGGCCGAAGTGAATCCGCAGGCTTTCGACGACGAACCCGCGAGCGCCGTCGGCCAGCAGGTACATCGCGATCGAGTTCATGCCGACCACCGTCAGCGGGAATGCCCAGCGCCGCCAGCCGGCCATATCACAGAAAAGGTAAAACGTCGCCAGCAGCAGGCAGCACCAGCCGCCGCTGAAGAGGACCCAGGCCGGCGTCCAGATCCGCTTGACCGACGGACAGATCCCAAAGTGATCCAGCGCATACCCTCCGGCCAGACCGGCGCATCCTCCAATGAGGAATGTCAGGAATTTCAGCGCCCCGCGCCAGTCGGAGCGCAGCAAGTTTCCCGCCAGCAGGCCAAGGATCATCGTCGCCAGTGTCGGGATGAAGCTGAGCGTCTGGTATCCACCCCCGTTGAAGGCGAACGGCTTGGGCCGTGGGAACAAATTCAGGAACCAGCGGTCCACGGCGGCGGCGAGGTTCGTGTTCTTGTCCCAATGCGCGGCGAAGCCGTTCAGGCGCGGCCAGCTTTCCGGCACACCGACGCTCGCAAAATCAAATCCCGGCCGTGGCATCGGGAATGCCGCGAAGGCGAGCCAATAGCCGACCAGGATTCCCACCAGCGCCAATGCCTGCGTACGCGGGCGCGTCCAGGCGAGTAGGAAGAGGAATGGATAGCCGAGTCCGATCTGCGTGAGCGTGTCCTCGAACGTGAAGTTCGTCCTCTGCGAATGCATCGAGCGCAGGAAGACGCCCAGCGCGATCAGGATCAGCGAACGAATCAGCGCATGCGCCAGCAATCGCTGAAATGATTGCCCGCGCGCCCGACGGCTTGCCAGTGAATACGGCATCGCCACGCCGACGATAAAACTGAACGAAGGCTGGATCAGGTCCCACAGCGCACAGCCAACCCACTGCACGTGATCACACTGGTACGCGAGAAACTGCCACACCCGGCTCTCTTTGAAATGTCGCGCCGCCAACGAGACCCCCAGCGCATCCGATGCCATCAGCAACATCACGAACCCGCGATAGGCATCCAGCGATGCGAGCCGGGACGGCGACGGCCTTGCGGTCGGCGCGGCGGTGATCGGAGAACGCTCTGCCAACGGGATGGGAGCGGCATCCCCTTCCCCAGCGCCTGTGGCACGTTCCGCTTCCAATGTCGGTGACATGTTAATTATCCTCACGCGCTCCGCGCCCGCTCGCAAGCGCTTTGTCCTACCGTCCGCGATCTGTCGTTCTCAACGCCGTTACACGAGCCGCGCGACGACCAAATAAATCGTGCGATAAAGGGGTGAAAATGTTTACAATCCGCGGAGACGCAAATGAAGCGGGTGCGGTCGCATGAGCCACAAAGCGGTATCCAACCACCGGCGAACGATTCCCGCGGTCGACGGTACTTTCAGTATTGCCTCGCTGTGGCGAAAGCCGCATCACTTTTGTGGCACGGGCGCCTCGCCCGTGCGAAACTCCAGAACACGGGTGAGGCGCCCGTGCTACGCATAATGTGAGGCCGCACGTGATCCGTCGCTTCTCTTTTCTCCTGGCCCTGATGTTGTTCGCGGCTACTGCGCTCGCCGACGAGCCGGTCAGCTATTTCCGGCAGGTCAAGCCGCTGCTGAATCAGGAGTGCACCGGGTGTCACAAGCCGGAGAAGACCAAGGGGGATCTTGACCTGACTCTCCCTTCCCTGATCCTCAAGGGAGGCAAACACGGGCCTTCCGCGGTGGTGGGTGATGCGAAGAAGAGCAAGCTGATCGAGATGATCTCCGGGGATGACCCGGAGATGCCCAAGGACGCCGACCCGCTCAAGCCTCAGCAGGTGGCGCTGCTGGCGCGATGGGTGCAGGAAGGCGCGAAGGACGACACGCCCCCGCCGGGTTCGATGCACATCGAGCCGCCGATCTACACGGCCGCGCCGGTCGTCTCCGCGATGGCCTACGCGCCCGACGGGGCAACGCTCGCGGTGGGCGGCTGGCACGAAGTACTGCTCGTAAAGTCTGACGGATCGGGCCTGGTCGGCCGGTTGACCGGCGAAAGCCCGCGCATCGAATCGGTCGCCTTCAGCCCCGACGGCAAGACCCTGGCCGTCGCCGGCGGCGCGCCCGCCGAGTTCGGCCAGGTGCAAATCTGGGACATTGCCTCGCAGAAGGCGCTTCACACCTATCAACCCAGCGCGGATTCACTCTACGGCCTCGCCTTCTCTCCGGACGGCAAGAGCGTCGCGGTCGGAGGCGCCGACAAGACGGCACGCCAGCTCCAGATCGAAGACGGCAAGCTCCTGCTCGAATTCAAAGCCCACGCCGACTGGGTACTGGGCACGGCCTTCACGCACGATGGAAAGCAGATCGTCACCGCCGGTCGCGACCGCGCCTGCAAGCTGGTGGAGGTGGCGACGGGCCGCTTCGTCGATGACATCAACAACCCGCTCGAGCCCGTCATCTGCCTTACCCGCCATCCGAAGGAAGAGTTGATCCTCTACGGCGGCGCATTGGGCAACGCGCGCATCTACAAGATCTCAGACAACCAGGGCCGGACCTCGGGTCGCAATGACAGCAACCTGCTCACCGCCTTCGAGCGTCAGCCCACGCCGGTGACGGCGGTCGCGTTCAGTCCTGACGGCAACACGGTTGCCCTGGGGATCAACGGCGCGGTGAAGGTATACGCCCGCGATGGCCGCAAACTTCTGGAACTCAGCGGGCACCCGGGGCCCGTCTACGCCGTGCAGTTCAAGCCGGACGGGTCGATTATCGCGACGGGCTCATCGGACGGCGCGGTTCGCCTTTTCGACACCAAGTCAGGTAATCTCATCAGGCAGTTCACGCCCGCGCCTGTGGCAAAGTAGAGATCGCGTGCGAGAAATGGGGTCGTCACGCTTCTACCGGAACGGTCTTCGTCACCGGCGGCAGGCAGGCGGTGTCATCGCACGCCTGATAGGTCAGGGCGACGCGTAGCATGTCAGTGCCGCGGCGCGGTGAGTTGAATCGCACCGAGATCGTCACCTCCCCCGTGTAAACGCGAAGCGGCTGGTCAGCAAACGGGAACCGTCGTACCTCACCGGCGGGATAATCGATCGATGTCGTGCTCTCGTCGTCCACTACACGCAATGATGTTGCAATCAGCGGCAGGCTTCCGTTTGGCACGTCGTGCGCATTGATGTGAAACCCTCGGCGAATTCCCAGCGACACCCGAAGCTGGTCGTCGCGCTCCCAGCGCGCCGAGACGGAAACGACCTCCTCCGCCATGCCCTGCGGGGAGAGTGGCCGGTCGGTCATGCTCGCGTCGCTCGCCGCGGTGACCGTGAACGTCTCTGCCCTTCGCAGATATTGAAGCCCCGCCTGCACCATCGAACTCATCCCCTCCCCATGATCGCTCGTCTGCTGCGCGAACGCGGCGATCACATCACGGGCACGGTCAACGTCGCCGAGGTGAAGCAGGTTCATCGCCGCCACCGCGTTCCCGCTGGGCAACGGGCTATCGGTCGCGGTCTTCTGACGCACGATCAGGTCGGTCGAAAATTGGTCCGTGAAATAAAACCCGCCGGCCTCTGCATCGCCGAAACGACGAATGATCTGCTCGGCCAATTCGCGGGCCTGCGCATCCCACGTTCCTGCCACGCCAGCGTTATGCAGCGAGTGCAAGGCCTGGCCGAGAAATGCGTAGTCGTCGAGAAAGCCGGGCGTATCCCGTCCGACAGAGTGCAGCAGCCCTCCATCCGGCGTGCGCAACTGCCGCAGGAGGGAGTCGGCCGCGGCTTGCGCCACCGACAGGTACTGCGGCTCTTCCAACACGATTCCGGCGTGGGCCATGGCGCGGATCATCAGGGCGTTCCAACTGGCGAGGATCTTGGTGTCGAGCTGTGGCTGCTTGCGATCCGCTCGCGTCGTCAGAAGTGTGCCACGCATCGTGGCCAGTTTCGACTCGAGATCGATCGGCGCCATCCCCAGTCGCGCCGCGACCGCTAGCAATGACTCGGGCAGGTAAAGGATGTTCTGATCGGCGACGCCGTTGCCGTGATGCGGGTCGGCGAAGTTGGGACCGCGATCGACGCCGTAGGCGCTCTTGAAGATCGCCGCGTCGCCACCCAGCACGGCGTCGATTTGCTCAGTGGTCCAGAGGTACGACGCCCCTTCCATCGCGTCGACCTCGGCGTCGAAGGCGGTGTAGAATGTGCCATCGGGCGAGGTCATCTCGCGGAGCACGAAGTCGAGCACGCCGCGGGCAACTTCCGCATAGCGCGGCTCGCGCGTCTGGCGAAAGGCCTCGGCGTAACACCAGGCGAGCATCGCATTGTCGTACAGCATGATCTCGAAATGCGGCACGAGCCACTGGGCATCGGTCGAGTAGCGATGAAACCCGCCGCCCAGGTGGTCGCGAATGCCCCCCGCCTCCAGGGCGTCGAGGGTGTGAAGCACCATTCGGCGGAGCCGCGCGGCCCGCTCGCCCGTGACAGCCTTGCCGTTTGCTTGTGATGGGTCGAGATAGACCAGCAGCAGTTCCAGGAGCGTCTCGCGCGGGAACTTGGGGGCGCCGCCGAATCCGCCGTGATTCGGGTCGTAATCGTCAAGGGAGCGGTCGATCAGGGACCCGATCCACGCCAGGTCAACGGCGATCGGCGCCTCGGGCGCGGCGGGCTCGGCGAGCCGCGAAAGGATGCCCACGAGCTGAGTCGCGGTCTTCTCCACTTCGGGGCGGCGGTTGCGATAAGCGTCTTCGATCGCCCGCAGCAGCGTGACGAAGCCGGGACGGCCGTGGCCATCCGTCGGCGGGAAATACGTCCCGCCGTAAAAGGGGCGCAGGTCTGGCGTAAGAAAGACGCTCATCGGCCAGCCCCCCTGACGGGCGAGGATCTGGACCGCGGTCATGTAGAGCTGATCGACGTCGGGTCGTTCTTCGCGATCGACCTTGATGTTGATGAATCGCTGGTTCATCTCGGCGGCAATCGCCTTGACCTCAAAGCTCTGACGCTCCATGACATGGCACCAGTAACAGGTGCTGTAGCCGACAGAGAGGAAGATCGGCTTGTCTTCACGTCGGGCTCGCTCGAACGCCTCTGCGCCCCACGGATACCAGTCAACCGGGTTGTGCTGGTGTTGCAGAAGGTAGGGCGACGTTTCGAGTGATAGGCGATTGGTGATCAAGAGAGCGTCCTCCGTGCCGTGGATTGAATCGTATCACGCTTCGGACCCCGCTAATCGCCGATTCTCGCGATTCCGGTTGTGTCCGATAACTTGATAGACAAAGTTTTTCACGCGGGGAACCGGCCCAATGTTTCTCATCAGCCCAGAAGCGCCGATAGAATGGACGTATGCTGTCGCAAAATCCCCACGAGTCGATCGTTCCCGCTACCTCACTGCAAGAGTGGCTACACCAGGGCGAGGCGCTCTACAACAACGCCGTCCGCGAGTACCACGAACTGGACGCACAAATCGAGCAACTCGAGCAACGCCTGGCCGCCAAGCAGTCGGAAGTGAACCAGATCGCGACGGTGATTGGCAAACCGACGGTCGAAGGCAACCGCCGTCTTTCCGCACAGCTCGTCACGGCCCGAACGATGCACCGCGATCGCGAGCGCCTCGACAGCGAACCTCAGATCCCCCCTGCCAATCCCGCACAAGTCGCCCGAGCCCTCACCGGCAAGTTCGCGCGGGGATCGTGAGAGAGTTTTGAGTTTTGAGTTTAGGGAAGAGGGAATACACCTGCGCACGTTGCTTAGCGCCAGGCCCACACTTCTTTGCCTTCTCCGTGCCCTCTTTGTCTCTGCGGTGAGTCACGAATCTATTTCGCGACGGCGTGGAGTTGGAGGGCTTTGCGGACTTCGGTGAGGAGTTGATCGACTTTGAAGGGTTTGAAGAGGACTGCCTGAAGTCCTTCCTGGCTGGCGCGCACGATCGAGTGGTTGGGGTCGTAGCCGAAACCCGTCATCAGGATCACCGGCACCGTCAACGACGTCTTGCGGGCGGCGGCGAACACGTCATAACCGCTCTTGTCCGGCATCTTGATGTCGCTGAGCACCAAGTCAAAAGTGCGTTGTTCGAGGAGGCTGATCGCCTCTTCGCCGTTGGCCGCCAGGGTGATGTTCGTGTGATACTTCCGCAGGATGTCCTGAATCGTTTTGCGGATGTTGGGCTCATCGTCAGCGACGAGCACTTCGGCCCCCCCGAGGACTGGGTCTTCTGATTCCTTCACGTCCCCGGCGCCCAGGACCGTGTTCGGCCCTTCGGCGGCGTGACGCAAGGTCTTACGAATCGTTCCCACGTTGGCGAGGATCTGCTCGAGCTTTTGCCGCAGGTCGTCGTGGCCGATGTAATCGCCCATCAGGGCGCTGGCGTCGGAAGCGATGTCGTTGAGCGGGCCGGCCACCTCCGAACAGACGTCATCGGCCACCTTATGGCTCGTGCTGACGCGCTCCACTACCATCAAATTCAGGATGTTGAGCGCGATCGCAACGTAACGGCCGAAGATCTCCGCGAACTGACGGTCATCTTCATTGAAGGCGGCGCGCTGACGGCTCTCTATGTTGAAGATGCCGATGAGCCGGTCGTGCAGGTGCAGGGGGATGGTCAGGCTGCTCTTGGCCGAATCGAGGCCCATGACGTACCGCGGATCGCGCTCCACGTCAGGGCAGATGTAGGACCGGCCCGTCGCGGCCACATAACCGCTGATCCCGTTTGCCTCGTTCTGGGCGTAGAGCTCAATGTTCAGGGCGTCGTTAGGAAGGCCGGCGCTGATCACCATTTCCAGCTTGTTGCTCCGCCGGTCCAGCAGACGGATGACGAAATGGTCGAAGTGCATCAGCTCGCGCGTGAAGCTGATGATTTTGTCTTCCAGCAGCTTCAGCCGGTCCCCCACGTTCATCTTGCTCAGCGACTCCCCCTCGAGGCGAACCAGCTCCCGGCCCGCCTTATCGATCGCGTCGATCTTTTGTTGAAGCCGGCGGGTCCCGGTCGCGTCCCAGACCACCGCCACGACCTGCACGACCTGGCCGGCGGGATTGATGACCGGCGAGCAGATCATCTCCATGAACTGCTGGTCTTCGATATTCAGGGCGTAGCGTTTGGAGCGACTGAAATTGGCGGGTGTGTCGGCGGTCTGCGGGGAAACCTGGCGGCTGAAGAGCTCAAATGAGCCCTGGCAGGTCCGGCGGATCTTTTCGTGAACCCGCGCGGGCCAGGCCGCCATCTTTTTGTTCATCCAGTTACAGCGCCCTTCGCCATCGACGATGCAGACTCCCTCCCCGATCGTGTTCAGCACGAGGTTCGCCTGCTGCGAAACGAGGGCGCGCTCTAGCGGGAGAAAATCGGCGGAGTCGGAAAAGATCGAGCTGAAATGGTCGCGCCGCAGCGCCTCGATGGCGTCGTCGATGCTCGACGTCTCGACAACGTCGCAATGTTGTCGAAGTGATTCGACAACTCCGGCGTTTGCCGTGGATTGGCCAGTGAGAACGAGAACTTTGGGGCGTGCGACGTCCAAGCGTGAAGCTTACAAGGGCAAGCAGGGGAATATACTAGTTGGCTGGCCGATGCGGCGTCAACAGAATTGCCGACTCACGCCATCGTAGAATCGCTTGACGATGAATTCCACGACGAACGTCGGAAGTGCGCGGCGGGCGGCGCACGCTTCCGCCCCGCTTCCTCGTTTCAGCAGAACTCTGCGCCGACGTGAAATGAGGCATCGCCGGCGCGGCAGGAGATAATCCGTACTTCGGTGACCAGGCGTTGCGGTCCCATCCCTATTTGCAGCACGTAGAATACGCCGGTCGGGATTGCGACGGGCAGTTCAAATGCAATACCGTGCCTGGAGACGTTGAGGGCGCTGACCTCGATCCGATCGGCCGGATCGGTCGCGGTCGGTGAGGCGAGCCACGCCTCGGCCACGTAGGGCTTGCGATCGCTGCGACGCCGTTCATCGCGTAGACGCTTCTCGGCATCGGCGGCGCGCTTCCCCGGCGGAGTCAGTACGGAATTCTCGGTGGCCATATCATCGTCATCGGCACAATCCGGCGAGCCGATAAGGTCCCGAAAACGCCCCTGTGTAGCTTGAAGTCAGCTTCCTTGCCTCCTTACGGCCGGTACGTATTCTGTCCGGTAACCATGACCACCCCACTGCTCCTCCCCCGTTTCACGATGGGAATCGGCGATCGGTTTGCTCACCAGGGAAAGGCTCAACTCGCCGCCTTCGTGCGGGCCCGCCAGCTAGGCACGGACGTCGCGCCGGTCTGGAATAAATCCAATCGTGAACATCTCATCGTTCACAGCGAGCCACCGAGCGTCCGCGCCGAAGCCGATGCGGCGGTGAAGGCGATGGGCTGGAAGGGCCCCTATTTCGTCGATGCTGACCACATCGGCCTTAAAACGGTCGAACCGTTCCTCGCCTCCAGTGACTTTTTCACGATCGACGTCGCCGATTTCATCGGCAAGCCGGCGGACGATGCCGAAGTCCGCGCGTTCGTCTCCGCCCAGGCTCGATACACCGGGTCGCTGCGCGTGCCGGGGATCGACGGAGCCCTGGACGTTAGCTCCGAACGGATCGAATCGATCGGGCGCAAATATCTGCGTGCAGCCCGGGAAGCCGGCGCGATTTACCTTCACATTGCCAAAGCAAAAGGAGCCGGTACGTTCGTCACCGAGGTTTCGATGGATGAGACCGACGCGCCGCAGACGCCGGTCGAGCTTTTCTTCATCCTCGCCGCGCTGGCGCAGGAACGCGTTCCGCTCCAGACGATCGCCCCCAAATTCACCGGCCGGTTCAATAAGGGAGTGGATTACGTCGGAGACCTGGCGCAGTTTGAAAAGGAGTTCGACGACGACCTGTGCGTGGTCGCGTTCGCGATTCGAGAGTTCGATCTTCCGTCCGTGTTAAAGCTCAGCGTTCACTCCGGCAGCGACAAGTTCTCCATCTATCCGGCGATTCGCCGCGCGGTCCGAAAGCACAACGCCGGCCTGCACATCAAGACCGCCGGCACCACCTGGCTGGAGGAGCTGATCGGGCTCGCCTCCGCGGGTGACGATGGCCTGGAGATCGCGAAAGAGATCTATGCCCAGGCGCACGGCCGCTATGACGAGCTATGCGGGCCTTACGCCACCGTGATCGACATCGATAAGACCCGCCTGCCTTCTCCCGATGAGGTCAATCGCTGGACCGGTACGCAGTACGCCGACGCCCTGCGTCACGACCGTCGTTGCCGGGAATACAACCCGAACTTCCGCCAGCTCCTTCACGTCGGCTACAAGGTGGCGGCCCAGATGGGGGATCGTTACCTGGCGGTGCTGGCGAAGCACGAAGCGGTCGTCGCGATCAACGTCACCCAGAACATGTTCGAACGCCACCTGAAGCGCGTGTTCATCGATACGTGATGTGCCGCTCCCGCGCGGCATCGGTGCGGCTGGACAAATCAATCCGACGGCTTCTAATAGACTTGAGGCCATGAGCAAGCTCTCCTACTCGACTTCACCGACCGTCGAAGCATTTCCGTCAGCGATCGTCTGGTTGATCCGGCTGTTCGCGCTCGTCGCCCTTGGCGTATGTGGCTACCTGTTCCTCGAAACCGTGGCGCTCAGCGAACTCCCCGCCGGCTGCGGCGCGGGATCGAGTTGCGAGCAGGTGCTCAATAGTCCCTGGTCGCGATGGATGCGCATTCCCGTCAGCGCGCCGGCGGCAGCGGTTTATTTTCTGCTGTTCGCCTCAGCGGTGCTGATCGATCCGGTCTTTGCGCCGGGCACCCGACGAATGGGATGGCGCGCGATGACGTTCTTGGCGACCCTGTCCGCCGCCTCCGCGGTTTGGTTCATCCTCGTTCAGAAAATATATGTTCACGCCTTCTGTCCCTGGTGTCTGGCGGCACACGCATCGGGCGTGACGGCGGCCATCCTGGTTTTCTTCTCCGCTCGCGCCACCGCCCCTTCTTCGGCGCTGCCGGGCGCCGCAGCCCGCCGAGTCGGGCGGCCGCCCCTGCTCTGGCCCTTTGCGCTGCTGGCGCTGCTCGGGGTGGGGGCGCTGATCGGCGGGCAGGTGCTCGCCGAATCGGGCCTTTCCAATTCGGTTGTCAAGATCTCGAAGAACGGCGTTCGGTATGACTGGCGCGACTTCCCGATGCTGGGCGCGCCTGATGCCCCGCACGTCATCCTCGTGATGCAGGACTACACCTGTCCCCATTGCCGCCGGACCCACCCCGCCGTCGCTGCGCTGCGCAAGCGGTACGGAGCGCAGGTCGCCGTGGTCTCCGCGATTGTCCCAATGAACGGCAAGTGCAACCCGGTCATCACACAGACCAACCCGATCGCCACCAACGCCTGCGACCTGGCGCGGATCGCCCTGGCCGTCTGGCGAGCAAAGCCTGACGCGTTCGACGAGATGGACCAATGGATGTTCAGCCAGTTCGAGCCCCCGACGCCGGACGTCGCCCGGCAACATGCCGCGGCCCTTGTCGGCGAAAGCGCCTTCAAGGCGGCGGAGGCTGACCCGTGGGTGGGCCGCACGCTTCGACGCAGTGTTGACCTCTACCGCGACGCCAGGATGGGCATCATCCCCAAGATCGTGCTGTCACACGACACGACCCTTTCGGGTGAAATTGACGATCCCACCGCCCTCTTTCAACTCACGGAGCGCGAACTGGGTATCAAACCGGTCGGATAGATTCCCCATGCGTGCCGCAAGCGCACGCCAACAGAAGGATTGCCGAGATGAGAACCGCAACCGCCGCCCGCATCCTCTGCCTCGTCGTGCTCGCTGCCGCATCCTTGGCAACCACTGCATGCGCGGCTGACGACGCCACCCCCATCAATTGGAAGAAGTTCGTTCTATCCCCGCACTTTTATGCTGAAGGCGCCGCGTTCGGTGATTTCAACCATGACGGCGTCATGGATGTCGCCTCCGGCGGATACTGGTACGAAGGGCCGGACTACACCAAGCAGCACCAGTTCGCCGACTATCCCCAGTCCAACCCCCGCGAGTACTCCAAGAACTTTTTCGCCTTCACGCACTCGATGAAGAACGACGGCTGGGATGACATCCTGATCGTCGGCTTTCCGGGTGAGGATTTATCGTGGTACGAAAATCCCCGCGATAACAAAGACGGATCCTGGGTCCGTCACAAGATCTTCGACCGCGTCGACAACGAGTCGCCGCAATGGGGTGATCTGCTGGGCACCGGCAAGCCCGTCCTCATCTGCATGAGCGCCGGCTCGGTCGGATACGCGCAGCCGGACTATTCCGATCCCGCCAAGCCCTGGACCTGGCACCCCTGCTCGGCCAAGAACGGCGGATACGGGCGCTTCACCCACGGACTGGGCTGGGGCGATGTGAACGGCGACAAGAAGAACGACCTGCTCGTTCACGACGGCTGGTACGAGCAACCCGCCAGCCTCGACGGCAACCCGGAATGGAAATTTCATAAGGCCGACTTCGGCAGCGGCGGCGCCCAGATGCAGGTCTACGACGTAAATGGCGACGGGCGCAACGACGTCATCACCAGCCTTGAAGCCCACGGCTTCGGCCTCGCATGGTTCGAGCAGAAGGAAGACGGGACCTTCGAGAAGCACCTGATCATGGGCTCGAAGGCCGCCGAGAACGCCCAGGGCGTCGAGTTCTCACAGCTCCATGCGGTTGACCTGATCGACATCGATGGCGACGGCCTCAAGGACATCGTTACCGGCAAGCGATTCTGGGCGCATACGACGGACGTGGAGGCCAATGCACCCGCGGTCCTCTACTGGTTCCAGCTCGTTCGCAAGGACGGGAAAGTGGAGTTCGTCGCCCACAAGATCGATGACGATTCGGGTGTCGGCACCGAAGTCATCGCCCAGGATATCCGTCACGATCACCACCCGGCGATCGTCGTCGGAAACAAAAAAGGCGTCTTTGTATTCGAACAGCAGAAGTGAGGAATTGTCAGTAGTCCCAGGATTGTCAGTGGTCCGTTCTCAGTTGTCCGTCGCACCAGACATTCGACGACCCCCGGCTCGCTATTCTCCGAACTTGAACGTGATCGGGATCTGGACGTCGGGATGTAGGCTGACCTTTACCGGGCAACCGAGGCCGGCGTTCTTCAAAAGCATCTGATCGTCTTCGCTGAGGGTGGTGGGAACGTGGATGATGACGGTGAGACGGCTGATCCGCCGTGAGGGGGTCGCGACCATCTCCTTTGTCACCTTTGCGGTGGCCCGCCCCATGTCGATCCCTTTACGCTGGGCCACGATTCCCATCGTGGTCAACATGCAGGTCCCCAGTGACGTGGCGCAAAGATCGGTCGGTGAAAACGATTCACCCTTGCCCATGTTGTCCACGGGCGCGTCCGTCAGCAACTTCGTCTTCGAAGGACCGTGAACCGCTGCGCATCGCAACTTGCCTTCGTACGCGATTTCAATTTCCACCATGGATGAGCTCCTGCGCGATGGCGATTACCGATTCTACCCGCTGGTTAGATTTTCGGCACGGCGGGTTCGCGAGTCGTCGGGACGATCAGCGTGTCCTTCGCGGGATCGTAGTTGATCGTCTGCGCCTTGAGGGTGCGGAGGAGGAAGGTGTTGTGTCCGGTTCCGCCGATCAGGGTATTGCGTCCGCTGACGTCGCCGAGCACGTCGTTTCCGTTGCCGGTGGTGATCTGATCGTTGCCGGATCCGCCCCAGATGGTATCGTTGCCTTCGCCCGCAACAATCACGTCTTTTCCGCCGAGGCCGAAGACCAGGTCATTGCCGTCGCCGACGTGGATCGCATCCGCGCCATTGCCGCCGACGATCGTGTCGCGCCCGTCGCCCGCGTTAATCGTGTTGCCATGGTTGCCGCCGCGGATGGCATCGTTACCGTCGCCGACGGTGATCCGGTTGGCGCCGCTTCCGCCGACGATCACGTCATCGCCGTTCCCGGCCATGATCGTCGTGTCCCCGCGACCGCCGGAGAGCGTCGCGGGCTGGTCGCCCACGGTGATCTGATCCGATGCCCCGTGCCCGTCGACCTCAGTCGGAATCAGGAATGCGCCGATTGTCCCGACGGAAATGATGTTCGATTTGCTGCTGCCGACGACAAGCACCTTGGTGATCGACAGCGTGCGCGGGAACGACTTGCTCGCGGTCCGGGTGACGCCCCGGCCGGTCACCGACGAAACCATCACGTCGACGCTGAGCTGATTGCTTCCAAATTCAACGGTGATCGTGTTCGCGGCACCGGCGTCGGCGCGAACGGTGAGCAAGCCCGCGCCTCCCAGCGTCATGCTGGAAAAAAGCCTGCGGTGTTCGAGGGTTTCAAAAAATTCGGGTGCGGCATCAGCCATGTACATCTCCTGTTAATGCCGCTATCGGCAAATATTACCGGACCCCGCCAGTCTGAACCGGAGGTCCGAAGCAGAATCCTGGTTACTTCTGCACGGACATGCTCATTCGAAGAGGGGCAGTTGCGCCGAATCCTCGGCGGTGCTCTGCACCTCGCCATCGGCCAGGCGCGTGAGCAACCGATCGCCGGGCCGAACTAGCGCCGCGGAACGGATCACCGTCCCATCGCGCTTTCGCGTCGTGATGGAGTAACCGCGCCGCAACACCGCCGCGGGGCTTAGCGCCCGCAGACGCCCCTCCAGCGCATCCACCCGCACAGCCCGTGCGCTTAGCCTGCCGGCGGCATCGCGGGCCAGCCGCTCCCCCAGCCCATCGACCTGTTGTGCGCGCAGCACCAGACGATGCCTCGGGTGGCACTCGGCCAGGCGAGCACTGGCGCGGATGACCCGTTCACTTGATCGGCGCAACACCTGATTTTCGGCGCGAGCGAGGATGAGGGCGAGCCGGTCGACGCGATCCCGCCTGTCGCGAAGGACGCGCGGCAGACGTCCATCCAGACGGGCCGCCAGTTCAACGAGGCTGCGCGAGGCCGTCCGGACGCGATCGACCCACGCAAACTGGATCGCCCGACCCAGCCCGTCCAGATACTGCACGTTCTGATGGATCCGCTGAAGTGGCCTGCGAAACGTCTCGTGTCGAGCGATCGCATTCAAGCGATGGTTCAATTCCCCCAGGAAGGCCATCGCGGCGCGACAAAGTCGCAAACCGTTGACGTCGATCGTTTCCCTCGCGTTACGCCAGGGCGCGGTCACCACTTGCGCTGCTTCGGTAGGCGTGTGGGCGTGATAGTCGGCGACGAGGTCGGCGATCGAGACGTCCACTTCGTGACCGATCCCCGTGACCACTGGAAGCAGCGACGCCGCCACGGCGCGGGCCACGACTTCCTCGTTGAACGCCCAGAGGTCTTCCAGCGACCCGCCGCCACGGCTGAGGATGATGAGGTCCGCGCCGCCCACTTGCGCTGCCGAGCGACCGAGGTGTTTCAAGGCTGCCGCGATCTTTGTTGCCGCCCCATCTCCCTGCACCGGCACCGGGTACAGGAGCAGCCGTATCCATGGAAAACGGCGGAAGACTTTCAACATGTCCTGGAGTGCCGCCGCATTGGAACTGGTGACGATCACGACGGTGCGCGGGTACGGCGGGATCGGCCGCTTGCGTTCGACGGCAAAGAGTCCTTCGGCTTCCAGCTTTGCCCGCATCTGCTGAAACGCGAGCTCGAGTGCGCCCTGCCCGATCGGCCGGAGCGTGGTCACGTAGAGCTGATAACGGCCCGTCTTGCCATAGATGCCGATACGCCCGCTGGCGAGCAGTTCCTGCCCATCCTTGATCGCAAACTTCATCCGCGCTACGTCGGATTTCCACATCACGCAGTCAATGCAGCAATCCCGATCCTTCATCGTGAAGTAGAGATGGCCGGAGGCGTGATACGGCTTGGCATTGCTGATCTCCCCCCGCACCAGCAGCGTCTCGGGAATCCGCGACTGGAGCGCGCGCTCGATGCGCGCCGTGAGTTGCGTGACGCTAAGGGGGGCGCGTGTATCACTTCCGGCCGGCGCGGGCGCCGAATCGGCCGGCCGCCGGCCAGCAACCTGTTCGCGAAACTCGAAAAACCCGCCGCTCATGCGCGCGAGTATATCGAGCCGGTTTCGCGGGCAACAGCCGAGCGCTATGCAACGGACGTGGGAGCCGTCGGCGCGGACTGGCGGGCCAGGAAGCCTGCCCGGCGTGTGCGCCGCTTCGCCTGAAGGATGTGAACGACCTGATCGAGGATGACGGCGATGAGGATGACGGCGCCGATGACGATGAACTTCCAATTTTCATCGGGGTGCCAGAACTGTTTTACTCCGGACTTGTCGTGATAGGGAACGCGGAACATATCCAGCCCGTTCTCGATCACACGCATGATTGTCACCCCGATGACGACGCCGAATATCGTGCCTTCGCCGCCGCGCAACGAGCATGCGCCAAGGACGCAGGATGCAATCGCCAGAAGTTCGTAGGCGTTTCCGACCGTGTGGCCCATCTGCTTGATATAGGACGCATAGCAAACACCGGCCACGCCAGCGAGACCCGCGGAAATGACGTAAGTCGAAGCCTCAGTACGACGGACGGGGATGCCCGAATACTCCGCGGCATCGCGGTTGCCGCCGATTGCAAAGAGGTAACGCCCGTAAACGGTGAAGTGCAACAGGTAGGTCGCCAGGACGATTATGATGAGGAAGATGAGAACCGGATACGTCAGCAAAGGCTCACCATTCCAGTACAGGACGCCGCTGTTGGCGAACTCGTTGAAAGGAATATCGCCCAATCCCAGACTCCCGCCCTTCGCGATCGTCTGCGACACACCCCGCAGCAGCAGCATCCCGCCCAGAGTCACGATGAACGGCTGAAGTCCAAGGCGCGTAATGAGCAGGCCTTGCGCCAAGCCAATGAGCAACACGATTGCGAGAGCCAGCGCGATTCCGACGCCGATTGGCAATCCAAAGCCGATCGGCATCCCCATAGTGGTTTCGCCGTTGGATGAAAACTTGGCGATCATGACCCCGGTCAATCCGACGAGCGAACCTACAGAGAGGTCAATACCACCCGTAATAATTACAAACGCGCTTCCAATTGCGAAGATGCCCAGCAATGCGATCTGCCGCGTTGTAAACAGCACGTTGTCATGGCCAAGAAAATCGCTGTTGGAAAACGCCAGCACCGTGCAAAGCACGACGAGCGCCACGAACATTCCAATTTCACGTCTCATGTGGTTACCATCGCCTGCGGCCCGGCTTCTCCGCCTGTCATCAACATAGCGATTCGCTCCTCCGTCAGCTCTTCGCGCGGGAGAATTCGGCGGATAGAGCGTTCGTACATGACGGCGACGCGATCGCTCATGCCCAGGATTTCTTCCATGTCAGAACTCACCATGATGATCGCAATTCCGTCGCTCGCAAGTGCCGCGATGTGGCGATAAATCTCGGCCTTGGCTCCGACGTCAACACCGCGCGTGGGCTCGTCGAGGATCAGCACCTTTGGCTTCATCGCCAGCCATTTCCCCAACACAACCTTCTGCTGGTTGCCGCCGGAAAGGTTCACGACCTTTCGACGTACGCTGGGTGTCTTGATCTGCATTCGCGTCACCTCCAGGGTGGCCACTTGCTCTTCCTCGCCGCGCTGCAACCACATGCGCGGGCGGTAAGAGCCGATGTCCGGGAGCGAAATGTTCTGAGCTACCGTCATGGGCAAAACCAGCCCATGTCGCTTGCGATCCTCCGGCACCAGGTACACACCGCTGCGAATCGCGTCACGGGCGCGGCGCGGCGTATACGGCTCACCGTCCAACCGCATGCGGCCCCCGAGCAGAGGCACGACACCGAACAGAACCTGCATCAACTCGGTGCGGCCCGCGCCGACGAGTCCGGCAAAGCCAAGGATCTCGCCACGGCGGACCTCGAATCTGACCCCGCCGGGCGCGCCGGGCACCTGGAGGTCTTCGGCTTCAAATACGATCTCGCCGGACGCACGGCCACTCTTCTCCGGAAACCACGCGCTGAGCGACCGTCCCACCATCATCGCCACGATTTGCTCGTGCGTCGTCCCTGCACCGTTCAGGTCCCCGACGTAACGACCGTCACGAAGTACCGTGATGCGATTCGCGACCTCAAGCACTTCGTCCAGCCGGTGAGAAATGTAGACGATGCCAACGCCCGAGGCCCGCAGGTCGGCAATGATTCGGAACAACTGCCGCGCTTCACCGAGGGTGAGCGAGCTGGTCGGCTCATCCATGATGATGACCCGGGCCTCTTGCGCAAGCGCCTTGGCGATCTCCACCATCTGCATCTGGCCAGCGGTCAGGCTGGACATCGACGCGGCAGCCGAAAAATCGAGCCCGACGCGGCGAAGCAGGAACTCCGCCTTGGCTCGCATAGCCGCACGATCGATCAGTCCAAACCGCGAAGATTCCATGCCCAGAAAAATGTTGCCGGCAATATCGAGGTTCGGGACCGGCATCAGCTCCTGGTGGATCAGGGCGATACCCGCGCGCTTCGCGTCGGCCACATTGGAAAAGCGAACCGGCAGGCCATTGAGTTGAAGTTCGCCACCGTCGGGGGTGATTACCCCACCGAGGATCTTCATCAGGGTGCTCTTGCCGGCACCATTCTCGCCCATCAGGGCGAGCACCTCTCCCGCGCGCAATTCCAGGCTAACGTCGCTCAGAGCCAATACGCCGGGGAAGCGTTTGGTGATGCCGCGCATGGCTAGTAGCGGGGAATTCATCAACTCGATCTCATTTTTTCTTCGTCAAGTCCGCAAGTCCTGCCCGGTAGTCTTTGACGTTCTGGCTGTTGATGACCTCGACGCCCGTGTCGATCTTGCCGTCTTTGATCAACGGATCCTTCAGCGCCTCTTCCCCTCGCGTCGCCAGGGCATAGAGAAGCTTGGAAGAAAGGTAGCCGAACTGGAACGGCTTCTGAACGACCGTGGACGTGATCGAACCCTTTTCAATCGCGTCGAGCGTACCCGTCTCGTCGTCGAATACGGCCGCCTTGATCGTTCCCTGCTTGCCGCTCGCCTCAACGGCGGAAGCGATCTGCGGGCCGTTGTAAGACCAGAGACCCACCATCATTGTCACCTCAGGATAAGCGGTGATCACTTTTTCCACGTTCGAGCGGGCGGCGGTGCGATCGCCGTTGTCTTCCTTCTTCACCTTGACTTCGATGTTGTGACCGGCGATCGCCGATTCGATGCCATTGAGCCGCTCCCGAGCGTTGTCGGCCGAGAAAGTCCCGACGAAGACGGCGATCTTGCCGCCCGACGGCATCAGCTTTACGATCTCATTGCCCAGCACCTTTCCCGCCTCGACGTTATTCGTGCCGATGTAAAGCAGGCGGTGAGATTTGGGCGCATCTGAATCGTGACAGATCACATTCGTCTTCTCGCAGGCGCGATTGAGCTCGGAAACCTGATCGGCGGGCGCGATGACGCTGATCGCAATCCCGTTGTAGCCCTGACTCAGCAAGTTCTCGAGAATCGCATTCTGCTCGGCGACCTGCCCGTTTTGCGGAATCTTGAAATCCACGTGAACGTTCGTCTCGCCCTCGAACTTTTTCACGCCCGCTGCCGCCCCGTCCCAGAATGGGCTGGGGTTGTTGATCACGAAAGCAAGCTTCGGCGGCGTGCCGGGCGTCGCCTTAAACACATGGGTCGGTCCGTTGTCGCTGGGCGTGACCGGGCCGGCGCCCGGAGAGTCTTTCTTACGCGAGTCGCAACCGAGACCCGCAAAAATGACAGCGGCGACCGCGACGATGACGGTTCGAAATGGACGAGTGCAACACACGATAGGATCTCCTCGCGATGGGTTGGAAACGGACGCATGGGCGACGCGATTATCCACCGCGCGTCTGACCGAATTCAAATCGAACACGCACGCACGCTGCTTACTCAGTCGAAAAACGATAAATGGTCACCTGGTGATAAGCCTCTCCCGGCCGCAGGATCGTCGAAGGAAAGTTCGGGTGATTGGGGGAATCCGGATAATGCTGGGTTTCCAGGCAGAAGGCGCCGTATTGCGGATAGGCGACGCCGTCCTTGCCCATGACTTTGCCGTCCAGGAAATTTCCCGTGTAGAACTGCATGCCCGGCTCGGTCGTGAAGACTTCCATCACCCTTCCTGATCCAGGATCGCGGACTCGGGCCGCCCGCGTGAGCTCGCTGCCCCACTTATTCAGGACGTAATTGTGGTCGTAGCCGACCGGCGGCCCGCCGGACGCCTGTGAGATCCGCGCGCCGATTGGGGTGGCTTTCAGGAAATCGAGCGCCGTCCCCTTCACGCTCTGGATCTTTCCGGTCGGGATCTGCACGTCGTCGAAGGGGGTGTACCGGTCGGCATTTACTGTCAGCACCTCATCGAGGATCGTCGGCGATTTCTCCGCGCTCAAATTCCAATAGGTATGGTTCGTAAGATTCAACGGCGTGGGGGCATCGGTCACGGCGCTGTACTCGATCTTCAGCTCGTCCCGATCGCTCAGGGTGTAGATGACCGTAACGTTCAGGTTGCCGGGATACCCTTCGTCGCCGTCGGGGCTGAGATGCGAAAACCGTACGGCGGGCCCGCCGGGGCTGGCCGTTTTTTCCGCTCGCCAGACCACCTTGTCGAACCCCTTCTTGCCGCCGTGAAGGCTGTTGGGGCCATTGTTGACGAACAGTTTGAATTCCTTCCCATCGAGCGTGAACTTCCCGCCCGCGATGCGGTTGGCGTAACGGCCCACGGTGGAGCCGAAGTACGGGCTCCTGGTCTCGTATTGATCGAGCTGATCGAACCCGAGCACCACGTCACCCGGGTTCCCTTTCTTGTCCGCGACGTGCAGTTCGGTCAGCGTCGCGCCGTACGTGATGATCTTCGCCACCGTTCCGCGAGCGTTGGTAAGCGTATAAGCTTCGACGGCTTTCCCATCCTGCGTCTTGCCGTATGGGGCCACCTGCACGCCCGGCGTGTAGACGGGCCGCGTGACCGTACTTGCCGAATGATGGCACCCCGTCATTCCGACAAGCAGACCCGATGCAACCACGCCGATCAATTTCGCAAATGACATGGACTCGTTCTCCTGCGATTTGTCTTCGACCCGCTTCCGCGCGCACATCGTAACGGAAATCCCATTTCGCATCACGTTGCGCCGCGGTTCAACAGTCACACGGCGGCCGGATACAATCTCCGGCGGCGCCCGGGACCCCCAACCTTCATGCTGATTCCATCTAAACCATGAAAACGTACTTCCACGCTTCGATCGGTGTTCTGGTCTGCTGCTTCCTCGCCCTCTCCGTCGCCCGCGGCGCGGACGAAACCTACGCGCTGGGCGCTGATTCACAGCGTCAGGCCGGCGTGCAGGAGGGGACGGTCACCAAGGCCGTCTGGCGCAGCAAGGTCTTCGATAACACGATCCGCGAGTACTGGGTCTACGTCCCCAGACAGTATGACGGCAAGTCCCCCGCCAGTGTCATGGTCTTCCAGGACGGCCAGGCGTATGTTGGCGACAAGGGTGATTTCCGCGCGCCGATCGTGTTCGACAACCTAATCCACAAGGGGGAGATGCCCATCACGATCGGCATCTTCATCAACCCCGGACACACGCTCAAATCGGGCGAGGAGCAACAGCAGCAGCTTCCCAAGGAACCCTGGAACGCCGACAACCGCAGCTTCGAGTACGACACGCTAAGCGATCAATACGCACGCTTCCTGATCGAGGAGATCCTTCCGGAGGTCGGCAAGACGTTCAAGCTCAGCGATGACCCTGCTCGCCGGGCGATCTGCGGCATTTCCTCCGGCGGCATCTGCGCATTCACCGTCGCATGGCAACGGCCCGATACATTTCGCAAGGTCCTCACTCATGTGGGCAGCTTCACCAACATCCGCGGCGGCCACGTTTACCCGAGCCTCATCCGCCAGACCAAGCCGGCCAAGCCGCTACGCGTCTTCCTCCAGGACGGGGACAAAGACATCGACAATCAATTCGGAAACTGGTGGCTTTCCAACCAGCAGATGGCCGCGGCCTTCAAGTTCGCCGGTTACGATTACCAATTCGTCGGCGGGCACGAAGGCCACAACGGGAAGCATGGCGGCGCCATCCTCCCCGACTCCCTGCGCTGGCTGTGGCGTGACGTGAAGGACTCCGCGGGGCACTGAGTTGTTTCTGAGGCCGACGTCAACAACCTATTGATGAACGTGCCTACGTTCCCTTGCGCCGGCATTGCGCGTACGCTTTTGGGAAGAAAAATGTCCTGGAGGTCGTACTACGTTCTCGGAGGATCAGACGATGCCGCTCCATCAGCTCCCGCTTCGACCCCAAACCAACCGACCCGAGATTGAAACGCTGGAGCGCCGTTCCCTTCACTCCGCCGTCTCGTTCCTCACGGGGGTCCCTACCCCGATCACCGGTAATGCCGACGTCGTGCACTCGGTCACGGATGACCTCAACGGCGACGGGATCACCGACCTCGTGACCGTCTCGTCGACCGGCACGGCTAACGTCTACCTCGGCACCGCCACTGCCACGTTCAGGCTGACGCAGAGCCTCTTCACCGGCGGAACCTTCGTCGCGCTGGCTGATTTCAACGGTGACGGCGTTTTGGATCTGGCCACACCCCTGGGAGTCCGCGCCGGCAACGGCAGCGGATTATTCGGCACGACCTCCGTCGGCTTCACGCTTCCCGCCAATACCGTCAACTTCCTCGCGGGCGACTTCACCGGCGACGGCAACTCGGACCTGGTGGCCGAAACGCTCGTGAACGGATCGGTCAACAACACGCTCGGCGTAAGCCTGCTCGTCTCCAACGGCAACGGAACCTTTGCAGCCCCGATCAACACCACCGTCGGAACCGCGCCGGGCATTGGCGCTAACTTCGCCAATTTCGTTTCGGGTGATTTCAGCAATGACAAGAAGCTCGACCTGCTCACCCCGTTCGGTGTCATGCTCGGCAACGGCGTCGGAGGCTTTTCTGCGCCGATCGCCCTACCGCTTGCCACGTCTCCCTCAACGCCGTTCCTGACGACGGGCGACTTCAACGGGGACGGCACGCTCGACGTGGCGGTCGTTCCGGCTTCAAGTTCAAACGCCCCCAATGCCGGGCTGATCGAGCTGCTCACCGGCAAGGGAGATGGGAGCTTCACCGACGCCGGCCCGGTCACCCTGGGCACCGGCACGGTCAGCGCGCTCGCCGCCGCCGACCTCAATGGCGACCGGCGCGACGACCTGATCGCGGGCTTCGTCCGTACCAGCGGCAGCCCGAGCATTGCCGTCCTGCCCGGCGCGGCCGCCGGAACGCTGGGTACGCCTACCTTCTTCGCGGTCAACGGTCCTCCCATTCAGCTCACGACCGGCGACGCGAACGCCGATGGACGCCAGGACCTCATCGCCATCAACGCCGCCCCGGGCGGCGATCCGCTGGCGGTCACGCCGGTTGCCGTATCGGCTGAGGTGCTGATCAACACCACGCCGTTCCCGGTCACGCCCGTGGTGACGCTTCGGTCGTCCACCAACCCCACGGTGGTGGGCGTCGCGGTTGCACTGACGACCACCGTCGCCGCGCCGAGCGGGACGACGACACTTCCCACCGGCACGGTGACGTTCTTCGACGGCACCACCTCCCTGGGGAACGCAACGCTCCAGAAGAAATCCGGTTCCACCGCGACCGCCACGCTGACCACCAGCACGCTTCCCGCCGGCAATCGGTTGATCACTGCCGTTTATAGTGGCGATGACGGCTTTCTCTCCGTGACCTCGAACGTCGTGAAGGAGACCGTCCTGATCACCGCTGACAAGACGCCGCTCATCTCCGCGTCGATCGATGCGGTCACTCTTCCGTCCCCGTTCATTGTGGGCGACAAGGGAACGGCGAACCTGACTTTGGGCAATTATGGCGGCGCCGCCGCCAACGGAAGCGTCACCGTCAACCTGTTCGCGTCGGCGGACGGTGTGATCGACGCGTCAGCCGTTCCCATTACGTCCAGTGGCTTGAAGAACCTGGCGATCCACAACGCGAGCGGCGGGTCACGCAAGTCGACGGGCACGTTCACGATGCCCAGCCTCCCCGCCGGCAGCTACTTCATCCTGGCGCAGGTCGTGCCGGTGTCGGGCTTCACCGCCGACCAGATTTCCCAGACGCCCGCCGTCAGCCCGACGACGTTCCAGGCGGCCGGCAACGCCTTTGGCACCGTCGGCAAGCACAAGAACCTGAAATTCACCGTGACCAACTCTTCCGGCGGGCAGGCCACCCTGGCGATCTCCGGGCCTGGGGTCGGGACGGTAACGCAAACCTCCGCCGGCCAGACCGACGTTGCCGTCTCCGGCACGCTCGTCTCCAGCACGCTGACGATCACGACCCGCGGCAGCGGGTTCACTTTCAACAACATCACCGTGAGCGGCCCGCTCGGCACTTTCAACGCTAAATCGGCCGGTCTTGCGGGCGCGCTGACGCTCGGCGGCGGCGTGCGAACGTTCTCGCTCGGTTCGGCGGCGCCCGTGACCGCGGGCGGACCGGCGCCCTCCGTCGCGCTGGCCGCCAACGGACGGACCGGCACCTTGAGCTTCGGCAGGGTCACCGGCGCCGTTCTCATTTCCCAAGAGCCCTTCAGCACTCTCAGTGCCGGCAGTTGGACCGGCGGGACGATCGTCGCCCCCTCGATCAGCACGCTCAAGGTGAAGGGCGATATAAGCGCGAGCATCCTGCTGCATTCGGGCGGGAAGGTTGGATCGGCCACCGTCGGCTCAATCAGCGCGGGCAACTGGGCGATCCCGGGAGGGATCGGCACGTTCCGCGTGAACGGCAACCTGACGACCGCCGACATCTTCGCGGGCGCTGATGCCGGCCCCGACAACAACCTCGGCACCGCCGACGATATCTATGCCGCCGCGGTGATCTCCTCGATCCTGATCGGCGGCTCCGATACGACCGGGCTCATCGCCGCGGGCGCGGCTCCCGCCGCAGGCAGCACGATCTTCGGTCCGTTGCAGCTTCTGCCGAAGGGAGTGATCCGCTCGATCACCGCGAAAGGCGCGGTCAGCGCTGATAGCCGGTTCCTGGCCTTCTCGCTTCCCAGGACCGCAAGCATTGCCGGAGCGAAGGTCGATACCGCAACCGACGCGCGTTTCCACTTGTGATCCCGCGCGAGCGGGGCTCATTGATACCCGAGCTTTTCGAGGTCATCTTCGTCCAAGCCGAAGTGGTGGCCGATCTCGTGCAGGACTGTGATGCGGACCTGCTCGATCAGGTCCCCCTCGTTCTCGCTGACTTGCGCGATGTCTTCCTGGAAGATGTAGATGACGGCCGGCATCTTGACCCAGTCTGAAGTTTCGACCGTGCGGTCGGTCAATGCCACGCCGTGGTAAAGCCCCAACAGAAGCTCATCATCATGCAGCCCGGCCTGGCGCAGTTGCGCGCGGGACGGGCGGTCCCGGATTTCGATGGGAACTTCCTCGAGCGCCTCGGCGAATTGTTCGGGCAGTTCCGCCAGCGCCCGTTCGACGAGACGTGCGAAGTTCGTTTTGCTCACCGAGTAGGGCATGGCTAAGATTCCCAGCTTCGTTCGCGATTCTAGGGTGTGGGAAGATCAACGTCCGCGTAACGCAAGGCGCCCTGAGGCGTTTTCCCACGCGTCGGGACCTCCATAAGGAAATAGTGATGCGTAATCTGCTCGTTTCGCTCCTGATGTTTGGCGGCGGATGTGGAATTCCCAGCTTCCTGATCACGCCTGTCGAGAACACCAATAAGCTGAAAGAAGAACAGGTCGAGCGAGGGAAGGGTTTTGCGCCGGGGAAGGTGGCGATCATCCAGGTGGAAGGGTTGCTGGTCAACGCCAAGGCAGGCGGACTGCTTCAGCCAACGGAAAACAAGCTCAGCCTCTTCACCCAGCAGCTCGAGCGCGCCAAAACCGACGCTTCGGTGAAGGCGGTCGTGTTGCGCGTCAATTCACCGGGCGGGACCGTCAGCTCGTCGGACGCCATTTACGAGATGGTTCAGCGCTTCCGTCAGTCGACACATAAGCCGGTCGTGGCGTCGATCCAGGAGGTGGGCGCGAGCGGTGCATATTACGTGAGCTGTGCCGCCGACCGAATTGTCGCCCAGCCGACGAGCGTCGTCGGCAGCATCGGCGTCATCTTCGAGACGATGGAGTTCTCCGGCGCGCTCGGCAAGCTGGGGATCCGCTCCGACGACATCAAGAGCGGCACGCTCAAGGATATGGGCTCACCGTTCAAGCCATTGCAGCCCGATGAGCGGGCGGTGATGCAATCCATCGTTCAGGAATATTTCGCCCGGTTCGTGAACGTCGTCCGCACCAATCGACACGTGACCGAGCCGCCGGCGGCGGACCTGCTGGAATACCAGAAGCCAGGCTACGCCGGCGTCTACAGCGGACGCGTCTACAGCGGCGCTCGGGCGATGGAGCTGGGGCTGGTCGACCAGACCGGACTGCTCCACGATGCAATCGAACTGGCCCGCAAGCTCGGGAATGCGCCTGGGGCCGAAGCGGTGCTTTACATTCGCCCCTACGGGTACGGCGGATCGATCTACGCAGAAACAAACGTTCCCACTCCCCAGTCCAACGTCTCACGCCTGGAACTGCCCGCCGCCGATACGTTGCTGCCGAGCGGTTTCTATTATGTCTGGCGTGCGGGGTTGTGAGCCGGGCGGCACAATGGTCAAATGGTTGAGGGTTCGAGATACGGGTCCGAGAATTCGTAGCATCAGGCGGACACGGAATCGTGCGGGCGCCGTTCGCGTGCGCATTTCACGTCTCTCTACACGCTCAACGCAATGATCTCCATCACCTGCACGCAATGTAAGACGGTCCTGGAAATGGACGAAGCCTTCGCCGGCGGCGTCTGCCGGTGTCGGCATTGCGGCACCATCCAGACGGTCCCCTCGTCGCTCAAGGGTACGTCCACGAGTGGCGGCGATGCCGCGGCAGAATCCATCGGTGGATCCCGGTCGCTCTACGCGGGAGCCGGCGGCGCAGCCACTGAGGCGAACGCGGGCACGCACCTTAACGGCACGGCCGACGCGGTCTCCGGCAGCGGGATGAATTCAGCGGCCGCCGGAGCTGGAGGGGATTTCGCGGCCGGCGGAGCCCTCCCCTCCAAATCGGCCAAGCCCTTCATCATCGGCGGCGCGGTCCTTCTCATCCTACTTCTCGCGCTCGGCGGATGGTTCATGCTGCACAACAAGGGAGGCGGCAAAGACGGAGGCGGCGGCGGAGAACCACTTGGACCTTCGTTTGTCGGCCTCAAGCTGAACGTTCCCAGCGTGGTCTACGTCCTGGATCGCGGGAATGCGACAACAAATTATTTCGACGCGATCAAGGCCGCTACGTATCGATCGCTACAGCTGCTCGGCCCCAGCAAAAAATTCGCCGTCATCTTGACGGATAACCAGACCGAAGACGCGATGTTCCCCAAGCAGGGGATGCACGACGCGACGGCCGGCGAGCTGGAAAATCTGAAGGAAGTTCTTCAGGACGTGGTGGCGACCGGCAACAGTCGGTTTGGGCCGGCGCTCGACAAGGCGATCGCGCTCCACCCAGCCTCGATCGTCATCATCACCGCGAAGTACCCGCTCGACGATGAGGACATCGCCGCCCTCGCCGAGGCCCAGAAAAAGGGTGTGACGATCAACACCTTCGCGATCGGCGACATCGCCAACCCGCCCCTCGAGGCTCTCTCCACTGCCACCGGCGGCGCCTACCGCCAAATCTCCGACCACGACCTCCGCACCTTCGCGGTCGAACCGTGAATAATCAGATTCAAATCGTGACCGATTCGGGGATCTCGGCGTTGTGGGAGACGCTTTGCACGTCGTCGTTGTCTTCCAGGGCGTCAACCAGTTTCAGGATCGTCTGGGCGGCGTGACCTTCCACCGGTACGGTCGTGTTGGGGAGGTTGGTGATCTCGGAGGCCTCGATCGCGATCTGCGCGGCGGCCAATACGTCCCTGACTTTCATCATCGCGGTCGGCGTCGTCACCACAACGAATGCTTCGCCCTCGTTGCGGACGTCTTCGGCGCCGGCATCCAGCGCGAGCTCGAGCAGCGCATCTTCGCTGACGGCGTCTGACTTGATCGTTATGACGCCTTGCCGGGTGAATTGAAATCCGACCGCCCCAGTGTTGGCCAGGTTGCCGCCGTGGCGTTCGAAGATCTGTCGCATTTCCGGCGCGGTGCGGGAACGGTTGTTGGTAAGTGCATCGACCATGATCGCCACGCCGCCCGGCCCGTAACCTTCGTAGGTCGCGGCCTCGTAATTCTCCGCGCCCAGCTCACCCGTCCCCTTGAGGATCGCCTTCTCGATTGTGTCGCGCGGCATGTTGACGGCCTTGGCTTCATCGATCGTGTAGCGAAGCGTGAGGTTGTCGCGCGGGTCCCCGCCGCTCTTGGCGGCGATGATGATCTTGCGGGCGATCTTGCTCCAGATCTTCCCGCGCTTGGCATCGTTGGCCCCCTTGGCCCGCTTGATCTTCGACCAGTGACTATGACCTGCCATCGCTGATTGCTCCAACTCTCACACACGCATACGCACGCTCGCACGCCCGACGGGCGCGCTCGCACGACAACGATTACTTGGATGCCGAAACGTTCGGCGCCGCCTCGGCTACCGGCGAAACCTCGACCGGCCGGCCCGCGTGAAGCTGTTCACGCTTTTGCTTCAACTGTGCCCGCAACGACGTAAGCTCATGGCGGTCCGAGCCGGCATCCGCGAGCTGATCGGCCCGCGTCCAGGCACGGTCCCACGACTTGCCGGCGGCCGCGCGCTCGCCGAGCTGATACAGCACGTCGCCCAGGTGGTTCAAAACGACCGGGTCCGGATCCGCGCCCAGCACCGCTTTGTCCAGGTACGCGCGAGCCGCGTCGAAGCGACCGCGTTTGTACAGCACCCATCCGAGGCTGTCGAGGAACGAGCTGTTGTGAGCATCGGCCGCCACCGCACGCCGGATCAGCACCTCCGCTTCCGACAGATCCTTCCCCTCTTCGCTCAGGAAATAACCCAGGTCGTTGTTGGCCCCGGCGTGGTCGGGCTCGAGCGCCAGCACCTGCCGCAGGACCTCTTCGCTCTGCCGCCGCTCGTCGTTGCGCGCGTACAACCCCGAAAGAGTGTAGAGCAGGTCAGGATCATCCGCGATCGCGTTGTGCGCGGCATCGAGTACCTGCGCCGCGTCCGCCGACCGGTGCTGTGACTGATACACCTGGATCAGCCCGGGGACGACCGCGAAATCATGCGGGTCGCTGTTCAGCCGTTGCCGCAGCGTGGAGACAAACGCATCCGAACGATGCGTCCCCAGATAGACGGCCCCCAGCGAATCGATCACGTCCGGATCTTCGGGATATTCCTTGTACAACCGCAGCAGGATCGCCTCGGCGGCCGCGGTGCGGCCCGAGCGGAAATATTCGCGCGCCTGGAGCCGACGGGCCCCGATGCTCGACGGGTCGTTAGCCAGCCACGCCGTCAGCACGCGCGCCGTCTGCGCCTCGGCGCGGCGAGCGGCATAGTAGCCGTACAGTTCCAGGTATCCGTCGCGGAAGGCCGGGTGGTCGCTGATCAGCTTCCAGAGCGTTGCCTCGAAGGCGGCTGCGTCCCCGGCCGAACGCTGCGCCGTCGCCTGGGCAACGAGCAGTTCAGGCGCACGTCCGCCTCGCTTCACCGCCTCGGCTATCCGGACTGCGGCCGCGACGGGCTGCTCACGCCGCAGCAGTTCCAATCCTTCCAGCTCCGCCGCCAGTGCCGGCGCGCCGGCGCGTTCCGCCGCGGTCGCGAGGTTCGCTGCCGCCTCTTGCTTCGCCAGCTCGGATAATTCCGGGTCCGACGAGATCAGGTCAAGCCATTCGCGCCACGCCGGCGCGAATAGCGGCCGAGCCGCGACGGCCTTCTCCAGGGCCGCTCGAGCCGCGTCTTCGCGATGCCAGAGCGATGCGACCTTCGATAACCAGTAGAGCTTCGACCCCTCAGCCGTTCCCGTGACCTCCAGCGACTGGAGGGCCGCCAGGCGCAGGCGATTCCTCGAAGCCGGGCGCACCAGTGCGGTGAACAACTCGCCCGCCTGTCCCGCCCAATCCGGCTGTCGCGCCACGGATTCGATCAGGTACCGCGCCGCCCCGCCCCGATCGCCCTGCGCCTCGAACAGGGCGAAACGCCTTCGGGCGAGTTCAAAATCTTCTGGAAACGATGCCGTCGATCGCTCCAGCACGCGCCGCGCCTCCTCCAGTCGGCCCAGCGCCCGAAGCTGATCCGCGTGGGCATAAAGCAGTCGCCGCTGTGCGGGGTGCGCCGCGTACAACGCGCCCAGCTCGTCGGCCGCCCGCCCTTCTTTGCCGCCCCCCCGGTACATCTCGCGCAACAAGTTGAGCGAATCCTCGTCGGCGTGGCGCCGGACGACCAACTCGCCGGCCCGGCGTTGCGCGTCGGCCGGGCGCCGCGCCAGCAGCAGCAGCCGAATCACGCGCGCCTGAAGATCGAAATTGGTCACATCGGCGTCCGCGGCCGGCGACACCGCCGCCAGCGCCTCCTCATAGCGCCCGCGCTTCTGCTCCAGTGCGCCGATCTGCACATCCAGCACCTCGGGCCGATCCGCCAGGACCGCCAGCTCCGGCGTCGCCCGCATGGCATAGCTCGGGTTCCGCAGTCGCACCCCAAGTCGTCGATAAAGCGTCACCGCCGCCGCGTCGTACCCGCCCCGCTGCAGCGCATGGGCAAGAAAATAGTCCGCCACGGCGGCCTCGGCGCCGTCCCGTGCGTAGTCACTCGTCCGAAGCGACAGCAGCAGGTGCGATACGCCAGCCTCGGTCTGGTTACGATCCAGGTATTGCCTCCCCAGGTTGAGTTGCAATGCGAGGTGATCCGGCTCCAGCGTTGCGGCTTGTTCGAGCGCGACGATCGACCGCTCATCGGAAGCCCGATCACCCAGGTAAAGCCGTGCCAGCGTGTAACGAAGCTCGTAGCTCCAGGGATCGAGCGCGACCGCCTTCTCCAGCAGGTTGATCGACGTCTGGTTCTGACCGTCGAGCATTGCGGCCCGCGCGCGAGCGTACATTCGCAGCGCCTCGACGGGCGGATCCGCCGTTGCTGGCCGCGTCGCCGGGCGGGGAAGTTGCGGCCGCGGCGGCACGTCCTCCAACGCTATCTCCGCCCGCGCGTCAGCCGGCCGTGTCTGCGGCACAGCCATTGCGACGCGCGTCGTCGGCTGCGTAGTCAGCGGGCCATGCCGCGCGCAACCGACCACGGCCGCACCCGCAATTGCCAGTATCCAACGTCCC
Organism: Tepidisphaerales bacterium; assembly: GCA_038240605.1. Lineage (GTDB taxonomy): Bacteria > Planctomycetota > Phycisphaerae > Tepidisphaerales > Tepidisphaeraceae > JBBSDP01. Next base: position 106,034 of record JBBSDP010000004.1, read on the forward strand.
CATTGAACGCGCATCACACAACGCTCCCTTGGCCCCAATTCCCCATTATACCCTGACTTGCGACTGCTAATGCTTTGAAGCGGAAATGATGATCGCGATTAACAGGCCGCCCAGGGCCGCCGCGATCAGCACGATCAGCGCGATGGCCGTGATCCAGCTCCGGCGTAATTCTGCGCGTCGCTCGCGTTCCCCGCCGACGAGGCTGCGCCGATATTCATTTTCCAGATCATCCGGGATCGGCAGCTCCAGCCGGACCGCCGCGAGGTGAAGGGCCTTGAGCTGTTCGGGCAGCTCATGGGCACGAATGCCGGCGCGCAGGCGTTCACACAGCTCCGCCATCCGTCGCCCGCGCTCGTGGCGATCTTCTTCGGAATCGATCAGCTCGTTCAGCGGGCGAATGACTTCGCGCAGATCGGCCGGGAGAACGAAACCGGAGGCACGTACGATCGCGGACCAATGCCCGAGCACCGCTCTCGCCTGCGTGACCGACCCCGCCGCGCACGCCGCCCGGACCGCCGGCGCGAGTCGCCACAGCTCGTCTGCCGCGACCTGGCGGTGGCTGGTCAGCGAGGCGGTAGCGAGCGTCGTCATCAGGTCCGGGGGGATGGGACTGGCCCAGCCGGCTTCTTTCAGCTCCGCCAGGAGTTGATCGATCACCTCGATCTGCCGATTGCGAATCGCCGACACCGCCTCAGCCGCGAGCTCGCGCAGCCGGGCCTGTTCGAGCGCCCGGACATCTTCCTGCCAGGCGGGATTGCGCGCGTCCCGTTGCGCCAGCTCGCGCACGATCTTCAACCGCTGCGGCAACGGCGCCCGCGAGAGGGCCAACGAACGGTGCCGCGCCAGGAGCTCGGCCATCGGCTGTTCCTCGGCGTACGCCTCGTTCACTTCGCGCCCGGCTTCCATCATGGGCCGGCCGGCGCGTTCCAGTCCGAATGAGGCACACACCTGTTCCCATTCCGCCAATTCGGGAAAGTCGAGTGCCCCGACCATGTCGAGCAATGGTGGCTGGCACTCGGCGAGGTGAATCGCTTCGGAGCGGTGGCCCCGCCGCAGGTAGTCAACGCAACGCCGCAGGCGTCCGTTCGCCTCGCGGCAGAGGGAGGCGTAGGCGGAGGCGAGGTCATTTAAGCCGGGGACAGGCGCCCGATCGGCGGAAGCCAGATAGGTGCGGATCTCTTCGATCGTCTGTCGATAGTCAGCCATATCGCAGGGCGCTGCGCCGCGAATTGTAATTCATCCGGCTGTCGATGGCGAAACGAAGGCCCGCAACGCTATGGTCAGGCAGCCGCAACATCGCTACAACAAAGGCTGTAGCAACAAAGGCATCTCTGTCCCCCGGGAGACCGTACCGCGTGTATCGAAAATGGCTGATCATCCTGGCCAGCCTTCTCGGCGCGTGGGCCATCGCCATTGAAGCAGGTGCCGCCCCCTTCGATCTCGCTTCACGGCGTGCATCCCACTGGGCGTGGCAACCCCTCCACCCATCACTGCCACCGAACCTTGCCGATGCGGGGGCCAACCCGATCGATCGATTCATCCTGGCGAAGCTGGGCGAGAAGGGACTATCGCCCGCGCCGGAGGTGGACCGCCGTACGTTGATCCGGCGGGCATCGTTTGCATTGACGGGACTGCCGCCGACGCCGCGGGAGGTCGATGCATTCATGCAGGATGCCGGTCCGGACGCCTATGAAAAAGTCGTCGACCGGCTGCTCGCTTCGCCTCGGTTTGGCGAACGCTGGGCACGTCACTGGATGGACCTGACCCGCTACGCCGACACGCTCGGAAACGAATCGGATGCGCCGATTCCCAATGCGTGGCGGTATCGCGATTACCTCATCCGCGCCTTCAACGCGGACCTTCCGTATGACCAGCTCGTCACCGAACACATTGCGGGAGACCTGCTGAATTCGCCCCGCCGGAATCCCACGGACGGAACCAACGAATCGATCGTCGCGACTGGCTTCTTCTGGCTGAACGAAGGGAAGCGCGCTCCTGTCGACGTCCGTCAGGCGCAGGGCGACTGCTTCGACAACAAGATCGACGTGCTCTGCAAGACCTTCCTTGGGCTCACGGTCGGATGCGCCCGCTGTCACGATCACAAGTTCGATGCGATCAGCCAGGCGGACTACTACGCCCTGTACGGCTACCTCGAAAGCTCGCGCTACACTCAAGCGCTGATCAACGGCCGCGAATGGAATAACGCGGCCGTGGCGCTGGCAGAGCAGAAGCAACACCTGCGCGAGGCTGCCGCGACGACGATGCTCGAGCAGGCGCCGACGATCGCACGGTATCTGCTCGCGACGTTGACTCCCTCATCGCGGCCAGCCGGTTCCGTTACGCAAGAGATTGGGCTCGTGCCGGCTCGGCTCCAGCAATGGACCGCGGCGCTAAAGGGGCCGCTCGGCGTCGATCATCCGATGTTCCCCTGGGCTCGCCTGGCTGCTGCCGGCGAATCGGCCGAGCCGGCTAAGTTCGCCAAACTCTGGGATGGAGCGCTGGTTGAACTCAAGGCGCGGGACGCCCAGGCTGCGGCGGCGCGGCATCGCGACGGGGACGTTGACCTGTGCGACCTCGCCACCCATGGGTTTTCGGGCTGGTTCTCCGAGGAACAGGCGTTTGGCGCCGCACCTTCATTGCCTGGCGATTTTCTGCCCGGAAACTCACCGGTGCGACCTGTCCTCACCTTTTTTCGGAGTGGCGCCTGGGCGCACACCGGGGCGCTCTCGCGGAAGCTTCAGGGGACGCTGCGATCGCCGACCTTCGAGATCGCCCACCGCTACCTGCACGTCCGATGTGCCGGCCGCCAGGCGCGCGTCAACGTGAACATCGAACATTATGTGATGATCCAGGACCCGCTCTACGGCACGCTGCGCTGGGTGCCTGACAGCGACGGCGCCGAGTGGCACACGTTTGACCTGGGAATGTGGAAAGGCCGGCGCGCTTACGTTGAGTTTGCCGACACCACCACGCCGGACCTGCATAGCTCGGCCCCCAAGGGTGTTGGCGCCGACGGGTACCTGGCGCTCAGTCGTGCGGTCCTTTCGGACCAGGGCGCTCCCACGTCGATCGATCCGCCACCCGCGCTGGCGCTCTTCGCGGGCACGGCAATCCGTTCGCTGCCGGAACTGGCCAACCGGGTTCAATCACTGGCCGAGGAGTCGCTGACGTCGTTCGCCAAAGGAGAACTTCCCGCGCAGCCCAATGCGGATGAGCGTGCCCACTTGCTCGCCTGGCTGCTCGAGCACGGCCTGCTCGACGGGACGGGAACGGCGCTCGACGGAGACGTGCAGTCGCGCGTCTCCGAAATCCTCGGCGACATCCGCCAGATCGAGCTGGCGCTTCCCGCCCCACAACGGGCCCCCGCCACGATCGATGGCACGCCGATCGACGAGCACGTCTTCGTTCGCGGGAACCACAAGTCTCTCGGTCCCCTCACTCCGCGCAGGATGCTTCAAGCCATCGGTGGTGATAAACAGCCCGCGCCTCCGCCAACAACAAGCGGACGCCTGGAGCTGGCGCGTCGATTCACCGACCCGGCCAACGCGCTCATCTCGCGCGTGATCGTTAACCGTGTCTGGCATCACCTGATGGGGCGCGGCATCGTTGCATCAGTGGATAATTTCGGCGTGCTCGGTGAGCTGCCGACGCATCCGGAGTTGCTCGATTACCTCGCCGACGGGTTTATCCGCGACGGCTGGTCGATCAAACGGCTCGCCCGCCAGATCGTCCTCAGCCGTACGTTTCGGATGTCGAGCAGCGAAAACGCGGAGGCCGAGCGTATCGATCCGGGCAACCGCCTCTTTCATCGCGCGATGGTCCGACGGCTCGAAGGCGAAGCGATCCGGGATGCGATCCTCCAGGTTTCCGGCCGGCTCGACACGAAAATGTACGGTCCGGGGGTGGAGGTCTTTATCACGCCGTTCCTGGATGGCGGCTACATCGGCGCCTATGGCAAGCCGGACGCGAGTGGTCCGATGGATGGCGACGGCCGGCGGAGCGTCTACATGATGGTTCGGCGCAATTTTCTTCCGCCCATGATGGTCGCCTTCGACGCCCCGCCGCCGGTCAACACGGCGGGCCGGCGCAGCGTTTCCAATGTCCCGGCCCAGGCATTGATCCTGATGAACGATCCGTTCATCGTTCAACAGGCGGGATTCTGGGCAAAGCGCGTGCTCGCGGAGATTCCCGCATCCCGCGAGCGGCGCATCGCGCGGATGTATGAGCAGGCCTTCTCCCGTCCGCCCGCCGATGACGAAATGGAGACTGCTGTTCGTTTCCTGGATGAGCATGGGCAGGAGTTGGGTATCGCGCCCAATCAACGCGGCGAGCATCCGGGTCTCTGGACGGATCTCGCGCACGTGCTGATCAACGTCAAAGAGTTCACGTACCTGAACTGAGTCGAACGCTATGCATTGCCATCGCTTTACTGAGGCTCCGCTCACGCGACGCCAGATGCTGCGCCGCTGCTCCGCCGGGTTTGGCGCCATGGCGCTGGCGGCCCTGATGGGAGATCGCGGTTTTGCCGGCACGGCCCCCGCGAGCGATTCGCCGCCGAATCCCTTCGCGCCCCGACCGCCTCACTTTGCCCCTCGTGCTCGAAACGTGATCTTCCTGTTCATGGAAGGGGGCGTATCGCAGATCGATTCGTTTGATCCCAAACCGCGCCTCGCAAAGGAAAATGGCACGCCTTTCAAGATGAAGGTCGAGCCCACGCAGTTCAACAACAACGGCAACACCCTTGCCAGCCCCTGGCAATTCAAGCAGCATGGCAACAGCGGCATCCCCGTCAGTGCGCTCTTCCCAAATATCGCACGGTGCGCCGATGAGCTGGCGATTGTCCGCTCGATGACGTCGGACTTCTCGGAACATGCTGCCGCGAATTACTTCCTGCACACCGGCTTCGGCCAGCAGGGCCGGCCGAGCGCCGGTTCATGGGCCTGCTACGGGCTCGGGAGCGAGTGCCAGAACCTGCCCGGCTTCGTCGTTCTGAACGGCGGAAAGATGCCGATCGGCGGGCCCGCCGCGTTCTCCAGTGGCTTCCTCCCCGCCACCTATCAGGGTTCACTCTTCCGAGCCGGCAATGATCCGATCGCGAACATCCGCCCGCTCGAATCTCGTCCGGCAATCCAGGCGAGCAAGCTCCGCGCGATGCGGCAGCTCGACCAAAGCGTGTTGCGCCGATTCGACCGGCCCGATGCCCTGGAGTCGGCGGTGGCAAATTACGAAATGGCATTTCACATGCAGGCCGCCGTTCCAGAAGTGGCGGACATCTCGAACGAAACGCCCGCAACTTGCGCGCTCTATGGCGTCGATTCGCCGAACCCCTCGACGCGCCTGTATGCCGAGAATTGCCTGCGTGCCCGCCGGCTCGTCGAGCGCGGCGTTCGCTTCGTCGAGCTCACCGTTCCTGTTTACGCGGGCGATCCGGATACATGGGATGCGCACGCGAACCTCCGGAAGAATCACGAAGCCAACGCGGCCGCGGTCGATCAGCCAGTCGCCGGGCTGCTCATGGACCTCAAGTCGCGCGGACTGCTCGACAGCACGCTGGTCCTGTTCGCCAGCGAGTTCGGTCGCACGCCGTTCGCGCAGGGCTCCGACGGGCGAGACCACAATCCGTTCGGGTTCACCGTCTGGCTTGCCGGCGGAGGCGTGAAGGGCGGAACGATCCATGGCGCAACCGATGAATACGGATACAAGGCTGTCGAGAACAAGCTGACGATGCACGACCTGCACGCGACGATGCTCCACCTCCTTGGCGTGGACCACAAACGGCTCACCTATCGCTGGGGCGGGCGCGACATGCGACTGACCGACGTGTTCGGCGACCCCGTTGCCGCCCTTCTCGCGTAGTGCTGCGCCTGAAAAAACTTTGACCGTCATCGATCGCGAAGCGGGCGCCGGGCTTTGCCCAAGAGTGGTCGCGGCGCTCCGGACCTTCCTCGACCAGAGCCATTTCCAGCCTTATCAGCTGGCCGCCTAGCCTCCCCCGATCAAACCTACGGCACATGCGGGCGGTCCATCACAATCGCCACGCGCGCCACGACCGCCCCGGTAGGGTTGTAGCGGACCAGGAATTCAAACGGCGGCGCGCCATCGATCTCCTTGAGTGCGCTCGGGACATTCGCCAACGACGCACGATGGTCGCGCCACGTCGCCCTCACAGTCCCGACAGGACCCGAAGCGCCCAATGAAATCTCAAAATGAGCCGCCGGCTCGCGGAGGCTGGACATCGAAGCCGTCAGCGGATCGCCGTTCGTCGTGCGCGCCGACCAGCCTGTCGGGGGATCGACCGGCGGAACCAATGCGAGCGAGCCGGGCGGCGCGCCCCGAAGGTCCGGCAGGACCGCCACCACGTCCGAGAGATTCAGCTTGATGAGTAGCGGCGCGACCGGCTGCGCAGCTGCCAGCTCCTCCTTCTGTCGAAACACGCGCACGACGGACAGGCCGAGCCAACCGGCGGCGCCGTCGATCTCGCGGAAACGCTTCTTGTCGCGCCATTCGAATGTCAGTCGTCCCGACTTCAACTGAATGGCCGCCAAATCGGTTGAGACGATGCTCCCCGACGAGTCGACCGTCAGCGCCCTCCCCGCCGGTCGAATCACCAGCCGCGTCGGCTCCGGTTGGGCCAGGGTCAGGGCCGCCGGGACGGGCGGTGCACTGAGTTCGATGCGGTCGGCGGCGGTAGATGAACTGGCGGGTGACTGCCAGAGGACGTACCGATCGTCGAGCACGTTCGGCGCGGGCGGCGTCCCGGTTGCCGCGGCCGGCGCCGTCGTGGTCACCGAGCGCGTTGCGTCCATCGCCTGGGCCGAACGGACTTCGCTCAACTCGGCGGTGAGCCGTTCGACCTCCGCCACGTGTCCCGCGGCCGCAGTGGCGGCTTGCCGCGAGATGGCGGCCAACTCCTCCTCAAGCTTCTGTTTTTCGCGCGTCAGATCGGCAACCTGGGACAGAAGCGCCGCGCGATGCGTGTCCTCGACTGGTATCGATGTGGGAATGGCGGGCGTCTGGGAATGGGAGGTCTCGGTCTTCACGGCCCCCACTATTGCAGGGTTGGGCAGCGGGCCCGCCGGTGTGGCGGGCGTCACCGCGGAACCGACGTAACTGGCCTCGGAAGTCAGGAACCACGCCACCGTTGACACCGCCACCAACAGACAAGCAGCCAGGATCAGCCATGTCACGCCCGATACCTTCTTCGCCCTCCGTCGCGGCGCCGCGTACTCGATCACCGTCGCCGACTCGGGGGGCATCCATTCGTGAATCGTCGTCACCTCCGGCGCTGTCGATGCGTGTTCGACGTCGCGCAGCGGGACGACCTCAGCTTCGCGACGTGGCGAGATGGTTCGAGCCAGCGGGACAAGTGATTCGGCGGCGACAGGGCGCGCCTGCACGGCGGGTCGCGTGAGGCGGCTGACGTCCGCCGGCGATAAGGACGGCATCGGACGCGTCAGATCGATTACCAGCGCCGTGCCCGGATGGCTGATCAGTTCCGCGGCGATACGCGATCCGGCGGGACAGCCTCGCCAGGCACAGGACAGGCCAGCCGGCAGTTCGATGAAGTAGGTATTGAACGTGACTTCCCACCGCCGGACCGGCGAGATCAGCGCGATCGATTCGTCGAACAGGGCGAGGAGGTCCACGCCTGCCGGAGCGATGACCCACGCGACGCGTTGCGGATCGGCCTCGTACGCCTCGGCTAGCACACGGCCCCAGGCCGCATCCCCGGCCGCCCCAGCCCAGGCGTCGCAGGCGCGCGTCGGGTTTGGCCCGTTCGGAAGCGAGCGGTTGGACGGGAGAAGCCGCGGCGGGCCGGCCCAGACCGTTTGCATCACGCCCTGCCGCCGCAGCAGCCACGCCGGGCCGGCGTCGACCTGCTCCGATGCTTCGAGGACGAGGTGATGGGCGAATCGATTGGAGCGCCGCGAATGATCAACACCTGCATCCGCGACGCGTGACAATACGCTGAAAGTGCGCCCCCCGAGCGGCAGCCGCCAATGCGCCCACGCGACGGGGCTCGCGCCGGCAGCGCCGCCCGCGTCATCGCTAACTGTATCCGCCCAGCGATAGGCGCTCAGCAGGGTGAGCCGTTCTTCGAGCAGCGGGGAGATGCCGGACGTCATCGCGACCGTGCAGAACCCGCCCGTGCCAGGGTGCAACCCGCGCGGCGCCGAGGTGTGATACAGCTCTTCGCTCATCGATCCTCACGCCGGTCGGACGGTCACGCGAGCGCGGTCGATCAGCCCGTGCGACCACTTGGCGAGCATGTACAGGACCGGCACGGTGACCCAGCGCGGCCGCAGGTCTCGCGGCACGACCCACAACCCCTCGCGCCCGTCGCGCACCTGCGGCGAGCACCCCAGTGCACTGACCGGGACGTAAAGGACGTGCGACGAAAACGCATCCGCCGCCGCGACAAACTCCGGTGCGCGGATCGCGAGCCAATCGCGAACCAGCGCGGACGTTTGCTCAACCCGGGCGGTATCCACCGCCGCCAGTCGACCGTCCGCGCCAGCGCCGGCCAGCATCGGCTCGGTGCTCAGGTCCAGTCCCATCAGCCCACCCCACACGTCCGCCTTGGGCACGACGACGATCAGCGGACGGCGGTTGGGCTCGTGCGGCGCGAGCCCCGCGAAGCGCCGTAGCCGCGACGCCGCCTCCGTCAGGATCGTCTCCTGGCGGCGCGAGGTGGACCGCTCGTCCAGCTGCGGGTCGGCGCTTCGGCCGCGCAAGGCGGCGCGAAACCGCGGGTCCTGCGTCGGGTCATACAGGAACATGATCACGCGCGACCGGCTCAGGTGCTGCGTTACCGGCGAGGAGGCCGCGTCCTGCCCGGGATCGAAATGCTCGCCGGCATTGTCGTACAGGCAGATCAGCCGCGCGGCGTCTTCCGCGCCCGCCTGCGGGTGGCCGCGCAGCGGCGACATCGTGAAAAGGAAGGGCTTGGGCAGATTGACGATCTGCTGGCCGAGCCGGATCTGGTCGTACCACTGCGCGCCGGCGACGTCGGTCTTCTCGAGCTGCACGGGCCGGGACGGGTCGTCCTGGAGGAATAGCGTTTCCTCGAACCGATTGATCGTCTGGTTGATGACGGCGTCGGTGTCGCCGAACGCCACGCCAAGATACCTGGGCATCAGCCGGCGGAGTTCCCACGTCATGGCGGTAACGAAGTAGGACTTGCCGCTCCCGGACACGCCGATGATCGATGCGAACAGCGGATCGCTCTCCAGCACCGCGCGCGGCACCGACAGGTGACAGCGCGGGCAGGCGAGGGCATTACAGGCCATGCCGCGCGCGTCGATCGCGTCACCATCGGCATTGAATCGGCTGGGCAGGAATCGCGACGCCGATTCCGGTCCCAGGACCGGATCACCCAATAGGTCAACGTGGCGCGAGATCCAAAGCACCTGGTCGGGAGGGAATCGGTGCCAGCAGTGCGGGCAAGTCGCGCGAAGGAGCAGCCGCCCGCGGGCGGAAACCGGCGGTTGCGCCGGCGACGGGCCCGGCGCTGAAGCCGTCCGGCGCACGTCCGCCGGGGGCTGTCGCATGAAGCATTCGGCGCAAATGAAGCTTCCGCCCGCGTCGTAAACGCGATCGGCCGAAAAGTTCCCGCCGCAGGTATTACAGACGTAAGTCGCGGGCGATTCTTCAGCGTCGGCCTCAAACGGGTCATCGAATTCCGTCGTCGCGGGAACGGCGGGCGCCAGCCCCTCGGCGGCCACCTGTGCTGGCAGGTCGCCCTCCCGCGTGAGTGGCACCAGCGGCTCGTCCGCCTGCGTAGGATCAGAAAGGTCCTGCGTCATCCACCGACTCCCGGCATCCCCCCGCGAGAGGTCTGCTTCATCATACCGGCGCCAGCTCTAATTCGCCCCTCCACGCTTGGCGCGCTCCCGATGCGCGGCCATCGATTAAACCTTACCGAATTTGCCGGCTGAACCGATCACCCGCCGGGCTGGTCATGGCTGAAAGTGCTCTTACACCATAATCTACGTTGCCACTGGCGGCGCGCCGGCTAGGATCAAGGCGATCGGAACGTCGTCGCGAACGCGCGACGGCGGCCGTCACCGCGCGACCGGCTTCGCCCGCCAGGTGTTATGCCCATTTTCGGCAGATACGAAGTCATCGAGGAACTGCATGCGACCGCGGCAGGTTCGGTGTCGCGCGCCAAGCCCGTCGATGGGCGGAACCCGGCCTTCGTGGTCAAGCTCTTTCATCCCACGGGCGTGGAAGACGATGAGCTGCACTGGGAAACCCAGTCGTTCCTCGAACGCGTGCGGACGCAGCAGAACCTGGCCAAGCTGCCGCCCCCGACGAATTGGGCGGCGATCCGCCAGCACGGCACGACGCCGGGCGGCGCGTTCTACGTCACCGATTATTACCCACTCTCGGCACGGTCGCTGATCGACCGCAAGATCGCGGTGGGCGCCGAGCCGCTGCACCGGATCGCCACGGGAATCGCAGACGGGCTCGCCGCCCTGCGCGCATCGGCCCACCGCACCCACGGCAACCTGAAGCCGGCCAACGTCCTGCTCAACCCGCGCGGGCCCAACCTTGCCAATCTCAGCGTGGGCCTGACCGATCCCGCCTCGACAGCCGTCGCGGCAAAGGCTGGCGATACCGCCGACCGTCACGCCCTCGGGAACCTGATCTATCAGCTCGTCATCGGCGAGCCGTACGCCGGCGGTCCGATCGAGCCATCGCCCGCGTGGAACGCGCTGGGGGCACCGGCGGACCGATGGCGCGCCCTGTGCACCGACCTGCTCTCCTCAGAACAGACTGCCGACGCGAGCGACGCGAGTTGGCAATCGATCTCCGCCGCCCTCGAGCGCCTCAAGCCGCCGCCGCGGACTCGGCACATGCCGAAAGTCCATGTTCCCAAACCACCGCGGAAACTCCTCCGCGCGCTGGCGGCGTTGATCGTGCTGGCCGCGCTGGGGTTTGGTGGCGTCATCTACCTCGAAGGACGGGCGCGCGCGGAGTTCTGTCAGGATAAGAGAGCGTGGCTGGGCCGTTTTGCCCAGGCAGCAGCCCAGCCGGACCGGCGTAAGAGCTGGGCCCAGGACCCGGATCTCGCCCGCGTCGTCTCAGATGTTGACCAGGCCGCCCCAGCCTCAATCGATTGCGACGGTCCCCGATGGAATCTCGACCCGCGGGGATACTGGCGAACCCGTGCCGCGCTCACCGCGGCACGACAGGTCACCGCGGACCTGACGCCCGAGCGTTGGCGACGGCTTGGGAAAATATGGGATCGGGCGCGTCAGTTCGAGACGCGCGGCTGGTCGCAGCCTGCCGAGTTCCTCGCCAGCCAGATTGCCGCGGCCCGACCGATCGCCGGGGCTGACGTGGCGGGCGCGATCGACCATTTGATCGCCACAGACCTTCGTCTGGACCGCGATCTGCCGCCGATCCAGGCTGAGTTCAACCAACTGCTCGAGCACGCTCACGAGCTGGAAGTCAGCGGCGACCCGGCGCTCGGCGCGTTCGCCCGCGTCTTGCGCCGCTCGAGCGGTGCGGCGATGCAGTTGGGCGATAGCGGCTTTACCGGCCGCGAGACGCTTACGGCGAACGTCGCGCTGGCCGGCCAGGCGGTCTCGATACTTCACGGCGGCTACTCGAGGAACATCGACGCCACGCGCTTTGCCGGCGACGTCACGTCTCATCTCGATCTCCAGAGAGTCACGGCCGATGATTTGCGGCACTGGCTGGAGCGCCTCCCGGATTACACCCTCCAGCGCGACGCAGTCGCGACGGCGACCGCGGCGCTGCGATCGCGGCTGGCGACCGTTTCCTCCGAGATCGATGCCTCTCATCCGGACGCTACGGAACGAGCCTCGATCAAGCAGGACCGCGATAAGATTGAGACAGACTTTGCACGCTTCGCCCAGTCTCAATTCATCGCGCGCGATCTTGCCGATGGCGTATTCAGCTCCCGGCGGACCCAACTGGAATCGAAGGTCGATGCGCTCCGCTCTTACGCGCACCGCCGTAACCCGCAGGAATGGATCAAATCGTTGCCCACGCTCGCGACCACGTCGGACGCAATCAACGGGTGGTGGGAGGACTGGCGGCACGTTCTCGTCAACAGCGCATCGGACATGGCGTCCAACGGCGAGTTGTTCGCGATGTTCCGGCAGCAGACCGATCGCCTTCGTCAGTTGCTCGCGGAACTGGACCGTGTGTATCCCAGGCCGCCCGCCGACCTGGCCGCGCCGCTGCTCGCGACGGCCAAAGACCGGCGCGAACGCGATCTCGGACGCCTGCTGGCGGAGTTCAATCCCAAGACCTCGCAGGCCATACCGACGACGGAAAAGGCGGTGGCAGACGGCTTCGTGGCCTTCTGTGCTGATCTGCGCGGGCTGGCCAAAGATTTCCCGATTCGCCGGGAACTGCTGACGCTGGCCGACCGGCCGGATGAAAAATGGCATCACGATAAACCATCGTTCTGGGAAGACCCGTCCGTTCAATCGCTGGTCCGCAATGATTTGAAGCGAATCGGCCGCTTGCAAGACCTGAAACAACTCGCCCGACCGGAACTGTCCGATGTCGCCACGACGTCAACCGTCCCCGAGGTCACGCTGGCGGCATGGTCGCTGCTGGGCAGCAAGACGATCGCCCCGCCGTGGCCGGCGAGCATCGGCGAACTGGACGCTGAACAGGAACTTCGCCAGAAGCTGACGACGGCCTTGAAACCCCTCAAGGATGAGGCCGAGCGCGCCGCTCCCGCCAAGGAACTGGCCGCGGAGGGACCGCGGCGCTGGCGGCAGTTCGTCGAGTCCGCTTCATCGGAGGCGATGCTGCAGGCGGCGACGGAAGCGCAGGCGGCCTTTGGCGTCGATGCCGGCACGATCGCCGCTCTCTCGCCGACGCAGCGCTTCAACCTGTCGCTGTACCAGGTCCGCCAGAGCCTGCGCGGCGCCGATCGATCGGGTAGTGGTGACGCAACGGCGCGCCAGGTGATCGCGACGATCTCCAAAGCGGCCGCGGATTTGCCCAGCTCCAAGCCAGCGGAGGGGATGCTCAAGAAGCTACAGTCGCTCGAAGCCAGGGAGCCGTTCGCGGATCGCAACCCGGGCGAGCGATTCACGCTCCCGATTCCCGGGGCGCAGCCGCCGCTGGAATTCGTGCGTGTTGAACCGTCGAGCTCGCGCCCGTTTTACCTGTGCACGACCGAAGTCTCATTCGGCCAGTTCGCGGGCGTCACCGACGCCGCCAATGCCTGGGAGCAGACTAAACGATTTCGCTGGCCCGCCGAGGCCGGCCGGCATGACACGCGCCGCGGGCCACGGGTCTGGGAATGGTCGCAGCGGCAATCGCTGCAAATGAGCGCGCCTTTGCTGTGGCTTTTCCCTGACGACGATAACGACTACCCGCTGCCCTTCCGTATCAGCCGGTTCAATCGGACCGCGCTGACCGACGAGGTGGGCGGCAACCCGTCGACCGACCACCCGATTCAGTACATCTCAGCCGAGGCAGCGCTCTACTTCGCGGGCCTGTGCGGCTGCCGCCTGCCGACGCCGGGCGAATGGCGCGACGCCTACAACATCTTCGAGAAGACCGTCCCGCCGGAGCGATGGAACCTGCGCGACCAGACGTGGGAGACTTATAAGCGCTATGCCAGTGCCGGCGCCGGCGCGAACCCGCGCTGGCCGGACGAGGGGATCTTTCATCCTCAGGGCGACGCTTCCGCAACCGGCGCCGATGCCCATAGCCGTCCGGAAAACGACGGCACACTCTTCTTCCGTCGTGTGAACGGTCCCGGCGGCGGCACGTTTCATCAGCTCGTGGGCAACGTCGCCGAGTTTCTCTGCGATGCCCCGGATGCCTTCGAGTCATGGCCTGACAAGGGCACGGCTGATGGGATCGGCAAGTTTGTCGCCCAATCGTCGATCGGCCTGAAGGTGATCGGCGGGTCGGCGCTCTCGCCCCCCGAGCTTCCCGTAGACAAGCCGTTGCCGCTCCCCCGCACCGACACCGGCTATGCCGACGTGGGCCTGCGCCTGGCCTTCACCGCCCCGGCTCACTCTCTGGCCGAGAAGCTCGCCTGGGCGCTGGCGGGCCAGCCATACCTGTGGGCGCAGCCGTCGCCCACCACCAAGCCATAATTAATTTTGTGAATCGAACGGACGTTTCGATGGAGTCGGCGGCTCAATTCACGCCCAAACGCTGGCGGATGTAGTCGGCGCGGACGGCGCGGCGGGCATCGCCCTCGAGCTTGCGGCCCTGGAGTTTTTGCAGGTGGGCGGGCTGGGTGAGGAGGAACAGCTCGTTGATCGTTCGCATGTCGATGTCCTTCACGCGCCCCATGTGGACGCCCATGCGCAGGTGGCTCAGCAGCAGTAGCGTTTCCTCACTGGCGATCAGGCGGGCCGAACGCAGGACGCCCAGCGCGCGGGCCACCTTGTCGTCGAGGTGAACGGTGCGGTCGTTCAGCAGCGTTCGGCGGGCCACGTGCTCGTACTCGATGATCTTGGGAATTACCACGTGCTTGAAGTCGCTGATGATGTCTTCCTCGGTCTTGCCGAGCGTCGTCTGATTGCTGATCTGATAGAAGTCGCCCGTGGCCTCGGTGCCTTCGCCGTAGAGCCCGCGGACGGCGAGGCGCATTTCCTTGGCGGCACGGAAAACCTTTTCGATTTCGCCGGTGAGCTTGAGGGCGGGCAGGTGGAGCATGACGCTGACGCGGATGCCGGTGCCAACGTTGGTGGGGCAAGCCGTCAGGTAGCCGAAGCGCGGGTGGAACGCCCAGTCGATCTGTCCCTCGAGCACGTCATCGATCTTGTTGATCTGGTCCCAGGCCTCTTCCAGTTGAAGGCCGCTTCGCAAGACCTGGATTCGGAGATGATCTTCCTCATTGACCATGATGGAGATCGTCTCGTTCTCCCCTACCGCCACGCCGCGAGCCCCTTCGGCGGATGCGTGCGGCTTGCTGATCAGGTGGCGCTCGACGAGCAGGTTACGATCCACCTCCGGCGCCGCCTCGAGGTCCACGTAGAAGACGCGCGGGGCGATGTGCGACGCCAGGATCGTGTCGCGGACGCGCGCTTCAAGTTGCTGCCGCTGGTGCCGCGTGCTGCGGGTCAGAAACGGGCTGCCGGCCACGTTCCGCGCCAAACGGATGCGCGACGAGATCACGATCTCGCTCATCGGCCCGTTGCCGCGGAGCCACTCGCCGGCGTGATTCGTAAGGTCGCTGAGTTTCATGTGCCCTGTGTCCGGGTAAACCAGAAGTAGAGGATTGACGCGATCACGCAGAGGAGCAACGTCGCCACCAATCCCAGCCACGCCGAACGTTCCGACGGGATCGCTGGCCGGTCCGGGCCGGATGGAAGCGGGTCGGGAGGCGCGGTGAGGTTTCGACGGCCCTGCATCATGCCTCCGCCTGTCGAATCTGGTCACGGAGTTTGGCGGCGCGCTCATAGTCCTCGGACTCGACTGCCTTGCCCAGGTCCTTGCGGAGGCGGGCAAGATCGATCTGCCGCTTGGCGGGCACGCCCGAGCCGCCGCGTCGTGCCGGGACCTTGCCCACGTGGTGCGTCGCTCCCTCGTGAGCCCGCTGGAGCAGCGGAGTCAGGTCCTTTTCAAAGACGGCGTAATCGTTCTGGCAACCGAGCAGCCCGCTCTGGCGGAACTCAGCCCAGCTGATGCCGCACTGGTCGCAGCCGCCGCCGGTTTCCTTCTGGAGCCCGGAATGGGCCATGACGAAGTTGGTGAGCAGTTCGTTAATCGGCATGTGGCTCTTGACCGGGAGCCCTTCATTCTGGGCAGCACACTGCTCGCACAGGTGCTTCTCGATCTTCTTGCCGCCCTTGATTTCGGTGAGGTGGACCGTTGCGGTCTTATTGCAGTTATCGCACTTCATTCCAAAGCCTTTTGGGCGATCTGCCCATCGCGCGCTCGCGTGTCAATTGCCGGTAGCTAACACGCCCATGTGAAGCGCGGCCCTCTGGCTTATCGGCAGGACACGCGGCATTTTACACCTCCCTCCCCCTTACGCCAAAGATTGTAGACGCGATCCGGCGATTTCTCGCGTGGGCGATCGCGGGCAGCATGGAACCCCTGCCCCTATCGGACGCTCGTCCACCCAATCAGGGCCGGTATCGCGCGACGTTCTCCGGCGTTTCCCACACCTCGACCGCGAGCAGGCGTACGCCAGCCGGCAGCCGCAGTGACTGGGCTACGTGCATCGCCACCCCCTCGGCGGACGGATTGACGGTGACGAATGCGGCTAGCTCGTTGAGGTGGCGATTGTGCATGGGGCCAACGATCGCATCGACGAGGCGTTCCAGCTCGTGAAAGTCCATCACGACGCCAATCGCGTCGAGACGTTCTGAGCCGATGCTTACGTCCACGCGCCAGTTATGTCCATGCAACGGCTCGATCGAGCCGTCGCATAGCCGGAGCTGATGGGCGGCGCTGAACGAACGCGTGGTGGTGATCTCAAACGGCATATCTTCCTTCGCCCTTTTTGCTTTTGCGGGTCGGTCCTTACAATCGGCGCCCATGCGGCGTTACTTCCCCGATTCCGAGACGTTTGCCCGGCAGGCGCGTGACGCCCAGATCGTTCCCGTTTACCGCCAGTTGCTCGCGGACCACCTCACGCCGGTCAGCGCGTTTGAGGTATTGGGCCGCGACCCGCACGCCTTTCTCCTGGAGAGCGTGGTGGGCGGTGAGAAGATCGCCCGGTACAGCTTCATCGCTACGGCGCCGTCGCAGGTTTACCAGGTGAGCGGCGGCAAGGCTTTGCTGCTCGTGGCCGGCCAGGGCGCCCGCGAGTTTCAGACGCTCGACCCACTGGCCGACCTCCAGTCGATGCTGCCGCGCCGAACGTACTTCCATAACGAGCACCTGCCCGCGTTCACCGGCGGGCTGGTCGGCTACGCCGGTTACGACACCATCCGCTACTTCGAAGGCGAACAGCTTCCCAAACCACCTCGCGACGATCGCCGGCTGCCCGACCTGCTCTTCGGGCTGTACGGCGAGCTGGTCATCTTCGACCACGTCGACAAGACGATCAAGGTCGTCGCCAATGCCGACCTCACGATGGCAGTCAGTCCCGAGGCCGCCTACCGAAGCGCCTGCCAGCGAACCGATGCGGTCGTGCAACGGCTCCAGCAGCCGCCTCGCTCGGCCGGGGGAGAGATCGACCCGGAGGCCCCGCTCGCGCTGAAATTCGAAAGCAACTTCACCCGCGAGGCGTTCGAGGCGGCGGTCCGCACCGGTCAGGAATACATCAAGGCGGGCGACATCTTTCAATTCGTGCCGAGCCAGCGATTGCGCGTACCGAGCAGCGCTGATCCGTTCGATGTCTATCGCGCGCTGCGGATAATCAACCCGTCGCCGTTCATGTTTTACCTGAAGAGCCCGCAGTGCACGTTGATCGGATCGAGTCCGGAGATCCTGTGTCGTGTAGCGGATGGGCGGGTGACGAGCCGGCCCCTCGCGGGCACGCGTCGCCGCGGCGCGACGCCGGAGGAGGACCAGGCGCTGGAGGCGGAACTGTTGGCCGATCCCAAGGAACGGGCCGAGCACATCATGCTGGTTGACCTGCACCGCAACGACGTCGGACGTGTCGCCCGCGTCGGATCGGTCAAGGTCAGCGAAGTGATGAGCGTCGAGCGCTACAGCCACGTCATGCACATCACCACCAACGTGACCGGCGAGCTGGCGGAAGGGAAGACGGCTCTGGATGCGCTGCGCGTCTCGCTTCCCGTCGGAACCGTCAGCGGCGCACCGAAGATCCGCGCCATGCAGATCATCGACGAGCTGGAGCCCACACGCCGTGGCCCCTACGGCGGCGCGGTTGGCTACCTCGACTTCGCCGGCAACATGGACACGTGCATAGCCCTGCGGACGATCGTCTGGAAGAACGGAACCTTCGACGTACAGGCCGGCGCCGGCGTGGTCGCCGATTCCGTCCCTTCCACGGAATTCGAAGAGACGCTCAGCAAGGCCAAGGCCATGTTGAAGGCGGTGGAGATCGCGGAGAAGGGGTTTTGAGCAAGTCGGGAGTTAGCGGCGCAATCAAATTCGGCTTAGAATTGCCTCTGGAGCAACGATGACGGCCAAACAAGCGCTGATTCAACTTGCCGATAAGCTGCCCGACGAGCGGCTCCGTGAGCTCGTTAATTTCGCACAGTTCCTCGCGAGTCAGCCGGCAGCCGCTGACCATCGTTCAGTCGGCGATAAGCATGCCCATCGCAGCCTACTTGGAATTTGGAAGGACTGCTCTATCTCCGACGAAGAAATCAGCGAAGTTCGCCGTAAGATGTGGGAGACATTTCCACGTGAGGTCGGTTGATGCCCGACGCCGTTACCGACACGCATGCTCTGATCTGGTATTTAAGCCAACGATTCCCGCCTGACTTCCAAAGCGCGCAGCTACTTCGAAGGTTGCGTTTCTGATAGTTGCAAGATTCGAGTTCCAGCTATCTGTGTCGTCGAAGTCGTCTACCTTTGTGAGAAGGGCCGTATCGAGGCTGAGATGGTGCAGATCTTGCTTGATGCGTTGAATGCTTCGGACACAGTGCTCGATTTTGTCGACTTGAGCCTCCCCATTACGATCGCCCTCCAGCAAATTGACCGTGGCATCGTGCCGGACATGCCAGATCGAGTTATCGCCGCCACAGCGTTGCACCTTGGCCTTCCTTTGATCACCCGCGACGCGGCGATCAAAGCTTCCGGTCTATCCACGGTGTGGTGAACGCATGCAATGTAAACCTGGAATCCTGCGCTTCGTAATCGCCCTCAGTTGCATTCAGAGCCCGGCGTACAGCCAGCACCCGACTGCGGACCCACTTCGTCTCGACACTGACAACCCGCATTACGTTCGTTTCAGGGGCAAGGCCACGGTGCTCGTTGGCTCGACGGAGCACTACGGGTCGGTGATGAATCTCGACTTCGATTACCTGCAATACCTCGACACGCTGAAGGCGGATGGGCTGAACGTGACGCGGCTGTTCCCCGGCGGCAGCCGAATGGTCAGTGAGACCCTCTCATTAATCGCTCCCATCAATCGTGAGTAGTGGAAAACCCGCCGCTACCAGCCGCCCCCCCTTCAAATTCGGCTGGTTCAGCGGATTGGAAAACTCAAACTGGTGCGCCTGCGTACGATGCTTATGATCGGTCACCCGTAAAGGGAGTCAATTACCCTGAACAGGTGATTCGTGGGGACCGCGCGAACGCGCGGACCAATGAGCAGCGGCCGCGCGCATCAACGGCGGGCGGGATTCATGGATTGAATGATCTGCTTGAGCTCGCCGATCTGGGTGATGCGGAGGCCGAAGTTCTCCCCGACCTTCACCGTTTCGCCGACGGCGATCGTCTTGTTGTTGATCATCAGTTCGAGCGGCTCATCGTTTCGTTTGACGAACTCGATGATCGCCCCCGTCCCCAGCCGCATCACTTCCGAAAGCAATATCTTCCGCTCAGCCAGCTTCACGATCACCGGCACGCGCATGCGCAGAATGCGCGAAAGATCGCTGGTCGACGCGGCGGATGCGGGTTCGGCATTGAGGAGCGGCATCGTCTCAAGTCTTTCGCCGGCAAGAGGAAATCACGGTTCCGGTGGAATTATCGGCCGATAGCGGCCAAACTCAAGAGCCGGGCGGCGTCAGCTTCTCGATCGACTCCGCGAGACGCTCATATTCGGCCGCCACGTTGTAGATCTGGCAACACGGGCGAACGAAGCATTGGCCGGCGAACCGCAGCAGCGGCGCTTCAATGTGATGCTCGATGATTGAGAAAGGTGATTCGTTCATCGAGCAGCCACTCGGACCGGAGGCGCGGGCGGAGCGGCTCGGGCGGGGTGGGAGCATCGTTCACGGCGTGAAGGTATCGGATTGCACAACGCGACGAAAGAGGCAACGAGCAAACGATGAGCGCCATCGCGCGGCGAACTCAATCGGCGCCTTCGTGCTTCGGCGAGATCAACGCGCCTGTGGAAGCGAAGAGCAGGAATAGTGCGGCGAACATCACGACCCCGATCCACAGCAATACCTGCTCGACGAGCATCGATGAGGGCAGGCGAAGGTGGATCGAAAGCGTCGAGGAGATCACCGCCAGCGCGAGCAGGGTTCTCAAAAGGACGCTCGCCCCCGGCCTCACCGCCAGGCGGGCGACGCAGAACGCCGGCAGGAACATGATGCAGAAATGCGAGCGACTGGAATTGGGAGAGAAGAGCAGCATCAACAGCAATACGATCCCGCATTCGATGGCGACCGCTCCCGGAGGCGAGAGCGCGCCGCCATCAGCCGGTTCCCGACCCGTGGGGCGGAGGTCGGATACCTCCGCTTTTCGTTCGCCCCGCCGACGCCACATCGCCAGGCCGACCGGGAATAAGATCGCAATAGAAACCAGCACAAACGCGCCGCGCATCATCCCCGGGCTGTCGGCGTCGGGGCGCTGGACCGTCATGATTTCGTCCCTGCCGCGCTGCCAGGTCGTCGCCATCCAGCGATTGACCGCCCCGCCGACGCTCTGGTTGTTGTTTACCTTGTTGGCCCACCGCCCCGGCACATAATCGGCCCGCGTCATGGGTCGCAGGATTCGCCGCGACCACTGGGTCAACCAATATCCGCCATCCGGCGGCGCGTGCACGGTGTCCGGCAGAAAATTCACCGAAGCCGCCAGCAACACCAGCCAACCGGCCGCCGCCCAGCGCCCTCGCCAGAGGAGATAGGGTGCGAACAGCAGCGGAGTGACCTTAAACGCACCGGCCAGCCCGAGCCAGGTCGCCGCCGTCCAGAAGCGGCCACGAATGATCGCGACGCAGCCCACCATCACCAGCGCCGCGATCAACAGATCCGGCTGCAAGTGCGTCACCGCATTCAGGGCCAGCTGTAGCACACATGCCTGACCGATCAGAAATGCGACCTGCTCGCGTGGTGAAGCAGCCGGCCGGCCCGCGGCGGGCTCGAGCGGCCCGCCGCCCGCCGCACGCCACGATGACTTGACGACGTACACGAGGAAGAGGGCACAGGTCAGGTACCAGATCGCCCGCGCCAGCTTTGCCGGGAAAACGGTAAACGGGATCATCACCCAGGCCGAGAACGGCGGGTAGACGTATCCGACAAAATCCCGATACATGTCCCCGCCACGCAGGAGAGACTTGGCGGCGCCGTAATACACCTCGTTCCATTCCGACGAGTGCTTGGCAACCGCAAAGATGCCCATGATCGTCAGGGTGACGAAGCTGGCCGTTGTGTACGAATGAGCGAGGACATACTGGAGGAACGCCGTGCCGGCCGAAACGGCTGGTTGAGCGGGAGCTTCCGAATGTGGCGAAGTCGCGTCCGTCCCTGACTGATCGGCCGCGGCCGACGATGAAGCATCCATTCACATTCCCCGGAAATTCGGCATCCTCAAGTCTCGTGGAACTCGTCGTTAGGCCCGCGCATCATGTTCAAACGTGTTCCGGCTGTCGAGCGCAGCCCCACGAAGATAGACCGCGAGCAAACTCGGGGGCGCTTCAACATGCAGCGCCACTTCACTCGGAGAACCAGCATGCGGCGATGTGTCCCGGCTCACCCTGCTTTTGCTCCAGGGGCGGGGATTGTTGAACGCATTTGCACATGACGCGCGCGGTCGTGTCGCCCGAGGAAACCGCGGTTGTTTCGGCCGCCGGGGCCTGCATCGCGAGCTGGCGCGTCAGCGGGCAGCGGGGATGAAAGTGGCATCCGCTGGGCGGGTCTGAAGGAGACGGCACTTCGCCGGGCAGCACAATGCGCTTCTTGCGGGGGCGCGGGTCAGGCTCGGGAACGGCCGACAGCAGCGACACGGTGTATGGGTGCTTCGGGTTGGCGTAAAGCTCCCGGCTTCCCGCCTTCTCGACGATGCGGCCGAGGTACATCACCGCCACTTCATCGGAGAAGTGCTTCACGACCGCGAGGTTGTGCGCGATGAACAGGTAAGCGATGTTGCGCTCGCGCTGCAAGTCATCGAGCAGGTTCAGGATCTGCGACTGGATCGAGACGTCCAGCGCCGAGACCGGCTCATCGCAGACGATGAAATCGGGCGAGAGCGCCAACGCGCGGGCGATGCCGACGCGTTGCCGCTGACCGCCGGAGAACTCGTGCGGGTAGCGCGAGGCAAAGGACGGATCCAGCCCGACGCGCTGGAGCAGCGCCGCCACCTGCTCTTCGCGCTCGCGACCTCGAGCGATGCCGTGAACTTCGAGCGGCTCTCCGACGATGTTGCCGACGGTCATACGCGGGTTCAGGCTGCTGACCGGGTCCTGGAAGACGATCTGCATCTGACGGCGCAGGCGGCGCAGTTCTTCGCCCCGGTAAGCAAAGAAGTCGCGGCCCTTATAAAACACTGAGCCGGAGGTTGCCGGGATCAGTCGGAGGATCGTGCGGCCGACCGTCGTCTTTCCGCACCCTGACTCCCCCACCAGGCCAAGTGTCTTGCCCGACTGGATCTCGAAGCTGACACCGTCAACCGCTTTGACGAATCCGACCGTGTGGGAGAAGACCCCGCGGCGAATGGGAAAGTGCGTGCGCAAGTCGCGAACTTCCAGCAACGGCGCGCCGCCCATCGCAGGGGTGGCGGCGCTATCGCCAGGAGCGGCGTACGAAATGATTTCAGGCGGTGCGTCGCTGCTCATAGCGTCATCCCCGTGGTCAAGGCCCCAGGGGGCGGAGCTGCCCCGTCGATCACCACCGGTTCGACGGCACGACGGTGCCGCAAGCGCGGCGTCGTCACCGGCGATCGCTCGAATGATTCGACCAGGAGGCACGATGCCCAGTGCGATGGCCCGACTTCGCGCAGCTCCGGCTCACGCGTTGCGCAAGTCTTCAGCACGTTGAACTGCTCCCCGGCCGAGCGCACCTCGACGACGTCCGCCGGAGCCACCCGCGCTGCGGCATCACGGGTTCGCGGGCAGCGCGGGTGAAACTTGCAGCCGGTGGGAAACTTCGCGGGGTTCGGCACGGTGCCGGCGATCGTGGCCAGCCTCCCCTCGTCGGTGGACAGCTTCGGCACAGACCTGAAAAGACCTTCGGTGTAGGGGTGCTGCGGCCGATCGAAGAGGTCTTCCACCGTCGCAAATTCCACGATTCGGCTGGCGTACATCACGCCGACCACGTCGGCGTTCTCCGCGACCACGCCCAGGTCGTGCGTGATGAGCAGGATCGACATGCCCCGTTCCTTCTGAAGCTTGCGCAGCAGCTCGAGGATCTGCGCCTGGATCGTCACGTCCAGCGCGGTCGTCGGCTCATCGGCGATCAGAAGTTTGGGACGGCAGGAAAGGGCCATCGCGATCATCACCCGCTGCCGCATGCCGCCGGACATCTGGTGCGGGTATTCGTGAATGCGACGCCGTGGATCGGCGATCCCCACATCGTGAAGCGCCTCTTCGGCGATGCGGTACGCCTCGCGCGAGGAGACGCCCTGGTGCAGCGTAATCGCTTCGACGATCTGGTCCCCGATCGAGTAGACCGGATTGAGCGAGGTCATCGGCTCCTGGAAGATCATCGCGATTTCCTTGCCCCGTACCCCGCGCATCTCGCGCTCGGAGAGGGTAAGCAGGTCGCGACCTTCCATGAGCACCCGCCCGCCAATCACCTTCCCCGGCGGAGAGGGGATCAGGCGCAGGATCGACATCGCCGTCACCGATTTTCCGCACCCGCTCTCCCCCACGATCGCAACCGTCTGGCCCGGAAATACGGAGAACGAAACATCGTTAACCGGGCGGATCTCGCCTCGATTGGTATCGAAGCCAATCGTGAGGTTCGAGACTTCCAGGAGTGGTTGCGAAGGTGTCGGCATGGTTCGGTTGTCTCTGGTCGCCGTCAACTCAGTCACGCTTGCGCAGCTTGGGGTCCAGCGCATCCCGCACGGCCTCGCCGACGAGGTTATACGCAAAAACGGTCAGGAAAATGGCAAGCCCGGGAAAGATCGCGATCGTCAGCACGACGCCCGCCCCGCCGGCGCGCGCCTGGTTCAATAAACTGCCCCAGCTCGACTCGTTGACAAGCCCAAGTCCCAGGAACGTGAGGATGCTCTCAACAAGGATCGCGCTGGCCACGCCGAACGTGGTGTTCACGAGGATGGGGGTC
Source organism: Tepidisphaerales bacterium (assembly GCA_038240605.1). GTDB lineage: Bacteria > Planctomycetota > Phycisphaerae > Tepidisphaerales > Tepidisphaeraceae > JBBSDP01. Next base: position 130,093 of record JBBSDP010000004.1, read on the forward strand.
AGCGCGTTAATCAACATGTGCCGGAACAGGATCAACCGCCTGGGCAGGCCCGCGGCGACTGCCGCCTGCACGAAGTCGAGCTTGCGAAGGGTGAGGAACTCGCCGCGCAGGAACCGTGCATAGCCCGTCCAGCCGGTCAGGCCGATGACGGTCATCAGCAGGTAAATGCTTCGCTCCTGGATGAACGCAGTGACGGTGAACAGGAGCAGCAATCGGGGAATAGCCTCAAATATCTCGATCAAGCGCATGCCGAAGAGATCGACCGCGCCGACGAAATAGCCCATCAGGCCGCCGACGAATACCCCAATGACCACGGCGATTCCAGTCGAGATGAAGCCGACGGATAGCGCGATGCGAGATGCGTGGATAATGTTGCTGAACAGGTCGGCGCCGTTCGTATCCGTGCCGAGCCAATGCTGGCGGCTGGGAGGCTTCAGCCGTGCATCTCGCACGTCGCGAAGACGGTCGTTAGGAGAATAGGGAATCGGGGCATACCACGCCTTCTGTACCTTTCCTTCCGCGGCCCATTCGCGGTATTGCTCGTAAACCACGTTAGTTGGAGTTCGCGTTACCAGCATGCATAGCGGCACGACGACCACGAGCATGCCTGCGATGATGCCAAGCGACGCAAGCGGCGAAAACCAGCGCCCCGCAGCCAGGATGGTGACGGTAAAAAACGTGATCAGCAGGATGATGTCGGACCCGGTCAGGTACCGCCACAGCGGGCTTGACCAGGTCCCGTTCATCTTCAGAAGGATCGGGTGGGAGTTGGCGATGAACGGCGCGAAGACAGCCCATGCGGCGACGATGGCGAGCCACGTCAGACCCGCACGCGCGCCCCGGGACGTGACCGTATCCAACACCGCCTGGCGGAGAAAGTTGCGCGGGGGCGGCTCGCGGTCGCCGTCATCAAGGCGCTCTGTCCGTTCGCGCCTCGAATGTGGCGCGGCGGGGTCAGGAGCCCGGTCGAGCGCTTCGGCGGCTTCAATCGACATAGCTCACCCGTGGGTCCGCGACAGCGTAAGCGAGGTCGGCCAGCAGATATCCGGCCAATAGCAGGACGCTGGCGATCAGCGTGAGCGAAAGCAACAACTCCCGATCCCTCGCATTGGCGGCGTCCACGGCGAGCTTACCCATTCCCGGGATCCCGAAGATGGTCTCCACAACCACCGCGCCTCCCACCAGTCCCGCGAGCAAGCCGGACGATGCGGTGATCAGGGAGATCAGGCTGTTGCGCACGGCGTGGCGAAATATCACCACGCGCTCGTTTAATCCCTTGGCGCGCGCGGTGCGGACGAAATCCAGCCCGAGCGTCTCCAGGAGTGATCCGCGCGTGAGGCGCGAGAGGAACGCGAAGCCGCTGTAACTGATGCACCAGAGCGGCAAGACCAGGTGCCAGGCCGTATCGAGCAGATATCCGCGATGGAAGCCGTCCGGACCCCACGTGGGGAAAAAAGGCATGGAATCGGCAAGGAGGTCATGGAGACCGTTGCTCGGAAACCACTGGAGCTTGTTGTTGCTGGTCAACAGCGCGATGCACATCACGCCGACCCAGATATCCGGGAGCGAGAAAAGCCCGAGCAGGACGAACCCGAGACCGACGTCGGTCAGCGTTCCGCGCTTCCGCGCCGCGCGAATTCCAGTGCCGATCGCAATCAGGTAGACCAGCGGTAGCGAGCAACTCTCCAGAATGAGACTGACCGGAAGCGCCTCCCCGATCAGCTCCGCCACCGGACGTTGACGGGAAAAGCTTTCTCCCAGGTCCGGCCATTTCAGTCCGAACCGTGACGACGCGGGAAAGCCGGCGCCACGATCCTTCACGCCAATTGGCGATACCTTGTTGAGCCATTTGAAGTATTGGTAAGGAAGCGGCTTATCCAGGTCATAGCGGGCCTTGAGGTAGGCTTCGCGCGCCTTGCGCTCGGCCGGCCGCAATTGCATGTCGGCGCTGAGCAACGCCCCGCCGATTCCGCCAGGCGACAAAGCGGAAAATGCGAATACGACCGCGGTCATTCCGATCAACGTCGGAACCATCAGCAGCAGTCGCCGAATAATGTAAGTCGCCATATCGATCGCGTGCTGGACCAGCGGGCGGCGTTATCGTCAGTTCGCGTACTTTTGCATCGCCTTTGGGACGTACCAGGGGATCGGCATGCTCTCGCGGTAGATCAAGTTCAGTCCGAGCTTCGAGTACGTGACGTTTTGAATGCGCTTGTCCATTAAACGGAGGCTCTTGCGGCTCACGAGAAACGTGTACGGCTGGTCCTCGGCCAGGATGCGGTGGGCCTGATGCCAGAGCTCCATCCGCTTCTTGACATCGATCGTCTGTCGCGCCTGTTCGATGATCTTGTCCAGCGCGGGATTGCTGTACGACATGAAGTTGTCGCCCTGGTCCTGAATCTGGCTGGAATCGAATTCCTGAAACAGGTCACTCTCGGCGCTGCCTCCCCAACCCAGGCTCACGACCTCAAAGTCGTGGTTGTTTAATTTCTGGGTGAGGATCGGCCAATCGATGGGATCCGGGTCCATCGTGATTCCCGCCTTGGCGTAACCGTCCTTGATGAGCAGCACGACCCGGTCAAAGGTCGCGTTTCCGCTCCCGTACGTGAGCTTGAAGCGAAACGGTTCACCCGTGTCCAGGCTTCGGATCACCCCACTTCCGTCCGTGTCCCGGAAACCGGCGTCGGCCAACAATTTCTTGGCCGCATTGGGATCGTAAGGCAGCGGCTTGATCGACGGATCTTCCTGCGGCGAACCCGCGGTGAACGGACCGCTGATCGGCGTGGCGTACCCGAGAAAGATGTCTTTGGCGATTCGCTCGCGGTCGGTCAGCAAGGTCATCGCCTTGCGCACGCGCGGGTCGGCGAAACGTGTCGGCTTGCCGCCGCGCTTTTGGTTCCAGGCGATGTAAAAGTACCCGTTCATCGGCGAGCTGTATTCGAAATGGTTCGCGTGCGCCGTAGTGCGTGGATCATCCAGGAGGCGCTTGTACTGTTCTGGCTGTGGACCGAACACGTCCAGCTCCCCGTTGCCAAACATGGTTTCTTCGGCGGCTTCTTCCTGCACCTCGAGATAAACCAGCCGGTTGAAGGGGCTGGGATCGCCCCAGTAGTTCTCGTTGCGCACCAGCTCGACCTTTTGCCCTGGTCGCCACGCGGTCGGGCTCGGCATGCGGTAAGGACCTGTGCCCATCAGCAGGCCCGGGTTCGTGTTGATCTCCTCCTCGGAGAACTTGGAATAAAAGTGCCTGGGAACGATCGAAAGCGTGCCGCACAAGTCGAAACTTTCGAAATATGGCTCTTTCATGGTGAAGACGATCTGATCGTCTCCCTTTTTCTCCACGCTCTTGATCTTGTCGTAGTAGGCCCGCTGCCGCGCCGCCGCAATTTTCGGGTTCATGATGATCTGATAGGAGAAGAGCACGTCATCGGCCGTCATCGGCTCGCCGTCGGAGAACAGGACACCTTTGCGGAGCAGGAACGTGATGGTCAAACCGTCGTCGCTGACCTTCCAATTGCGGGCGAGCTGCGGCAGGTAATCGAGTGTGTCGGGGTCGCGATAGACGAGCCCTTCCAGCACCTTCGCCTGAACCCAATCGCCGTACAGGTCGCTGCTGACGAGCGGCGTGATCTTTGGCAGCTTGGTGCCGAAGTTATCGATCAACCAATCACCGCGCGCAAAGTCCGGGCGGGTTTTAGCCTTGGCCAGATCGCCGAAGGGATCGCCGCGCTTGGGCCACTGCTCGGCGATAACAGTCGTGGTAGGTCCGCCGCCGGCCTGCTGGGTGGTGGGGCTTACACTGACGTTGGCGCCTTCGTTGACGGCCCGGCGGATCGCAGCCAGTTGGGTCTTCTGCTCCTCGTTATCGCGCTGGAGGCCTTGCAGGACGTTCCACTGACGGTCGAGCTGCTTCATGCCAAGCACCACGACGGCGATCAGGATCAGCAGCAGCACGCATACGACCAGGTCGCGAAAGCCGAATCGGTTCTCCATAGGTCCGCAATTCCGTATCCGCCGATGGCTCAAGGGTGCGCCGCCGGGATGATGCGGCGCGGAGCCCGCTTCGACGGCCCGCGGTGGATGACATTAGATTTTTGCCGCGTCGCGTTTGGGGTCGAACACGTCGCGCAACCCATCGCCCAGGAAATTTAAGCTCAGTAATGTTACGGCTAAAAAGGTACACGGGACCACCAGTAACCACAAACGCGCATGGATGGGGTTGAGCGCCTTGCTCATCCCTTCGCTGGCCAGCGAGCCCCAGGTGGGGAGCGGCGGCTGGATGCCGACACCGAGGAAGCTCAGGAAGGATTCCTGGAGGATCGCGGAAGGAACGGTCAGCGTGGCGTAGACCATGATGGGCCCGATCAGGTTGGGCAGGAGGTGGCGGAGGAAGATGCGGCGTTCCTTCAGCCCGGTTGCCCGACATGCTTCGATGAACGGCTGAGACCGGAGTGAAAGGACTTGGCCACGAATCACGCGCGCCATCGTCAACCAGCTCACCAGGCCGATCGCAAGGAAGAGCACGAAGAGGTTGGCAGCGCTCGTCGCGGAGTACCAGTGCTCGCTCCCCCATTGCATCCGCGCAAAGAGGTTGGTCAGCGGCCCCTCCAAGGCGATCTTGAAGAGGATCACCAGGAGGATGTAAGGCAAGCCGTAGAGGACGTCGACGCTGCGCATAAGCAGCGCATCCAGCCACCCGCCGCGATAACCCGCCACCACGCCGACCGTCACGCCCAGCGTCACGGCGATCGCCGCCGCGCCGATGCCGATGCTTAGGCTGATCAGCCCGCCGAGAAGGCTTCGTCCCAGCAGGCTATGGCCGAGCGAGTCGGTGCCGAACCACAACGCGACCGAATTCAACCGCGGCGACTGAAGTGATTGCTGCGGATTCTGTTGATCGTAATAGAGCGGGTGGCCGGAGCGAGTGGTCCAGGGAAGCGAAGCCAGGCACGCGATCAGGATCGCCAGCAGCACCCCCCCGCCGAGCAGCACCCGACGGCTCGCCACGACGCGCCGCCAAAGCCCATCGGACGACTCGGCGGCAACAAAGCGTTCAGGCGTCGCCTCGGGCGCAATCGCTGTCATCGTGGGTGAGAGTTATACTCGATTCTTACATGGCTTTCGCGGTGACGTCGATGCGCGGATCGATGAACGCGTATCCGATATCGACCAGCAGGTTGAAGGTGAGCAGGAACAGCGAGTAGACCATGACCGTGCCGAGGATCAGCGTCTGGTCTCGATTGAGCACGCTGTTCACGAAGTGCTGGCCGAGGCCGTTGATGTTGAAGACCTTCTCGACCACGAAGGAGCCGGTCAGCGTGGCGGCGGCGGCGGGACCGAGGAAGCTGAATACGGGCAGGAACGCGTTTCGGAACGCATGCCGCCAGATCACGGCCTCTCGCGCCAGCCCCTTGGCGCGAGCGGTGCGGACGTAGTCGGCGTTCAACACGTCGATCATGCTCGCCCGCGTCAGCCGTGCGATGTAGGCCAGCGGCATGAGCGACAGGGCGACGGCTGGCAGCACCATCTGGCGAAACGTTCCCCACCCGGCGCTGGGCAGCCAGTGCAGTTTGTCGCTGAAGAGGACGATGAGCACGCCTGCGACGACGAAGCCGGGCAGACTGATGCCGACCAGGGCCGCGAAAAGGCTGGCGTAGTCGAACGCGCCCCCGCGGCGCACCGCCGCCAGCGTCCCGACGAACGACCCGGCAATCAGCGCGATCGCCATGGCGAACAATCCGAGCGTCACCGAGATCGGCAGCGACGTGAAGAGGATGTCGTTAACCGACCATCCTTTGTAAACCAGGCTCGGGCCCAGGTCGCCGCCGACCATCTTCACAGGGTAATACGCGAGAAACGTATACCAGTGTTCCGCGTGAAACTGCTGCTTGAGCTGCTCCAGCGCCACCGGGTTCAACTTCCGATCCGTCTGCTCGAACGGCGTCCCGGGTGCAACCCAGGCCAGCAAAAACGTGATGACGTAAATGATCAGCAGGATGAGCGGGAACTGCGCCAGACGCCAGAGGAGAAAACGAAACACGCGGGGATTCTACAGCCAATCGCCGAGCCGCACGAATCGTTGCCTCACCGACGATCGACCTTCACCGATTGCATCATGATCATCTGCCGCGCATCCAGCGGGATGCCCTGGACGTTGTCGCGGTACAGGTACCGGCCAACGTACTGAAACAGCGGGACGATCGGTGCATCCTCGAGCATCAGATTTTCAGCATCCGCCAGGATCTTCAGGCGCTTGTGCTGATCCGGCTCGACCGCCGCGCGCTCGAGCAGTTCGTCATACGCGGTGTTTTTCCAGGCAGGGTTGTTGTTGTCGCTGGTGGACTTGTAAACGTCGGTGAAGGTCGAGGGGTCGTCGTAGTCGCCGTACCAGCTTCCGCGGCAGACGTCGAACTCGTGCTGGTGCAGTCGGTCGCCGAAGACCTTGATCTCCACGCCCTCCAGATCGAGGACCACGCCCAGCGTCTGCTGCCACTGACGGCGAATAACCTGGGCAACCTCTCCGTGCTGCGTGAAGTCGTTGTTGAAGAGGATCCGGACCCGTGGAAAACCCGCGCCACCCCGGTAACCCGCCTCGGCCAGGAGGCGGGCAGCTTCCTGGGGCTGATAGGCAATACCGGGAGGTGAGACGTAATCGGCGAAGACGCCGCGCGGGATGTACGTCGTCGCGATCGGCTCGCCGGTGCGGGTGACGTTCTCGACGATCGGCCGCTTGTCGATCGCCATGGAAAATGCGCGTCGGACGCGCGCGTCGGCGAACGGATTCTTGACGCCGTTGGGAAGCGTGGGGTTGCAGTTGAAGTCGTAGAAGTAGGTGCCAAAGGCCGGGATCAAATGCAAATCCTTTCGTCCTTTGTCCAGCAGGTCGGCGGCCATGTCTCCATCGACGTCTGCCAGCCAGTCCACGCCGCCACCCTCATACATCCGAAATTGCGCGAGAGCGTCGTCGGCATAGATCTGGTCGATCACCCGGCTCTGCACTGCCCCCGCGTTCCAGTAATGCGGGCTCGCGGTCAGGCGCACCCGGCGTTTGAATGACCATTCCTTCAGCGCATACGGACCGTTGCTCACCAGGTTGGGCGGTCGCGTAAAAGACTGGTCGTAGGAGGCGATGTACGTCCCGGTTGAATCAAGCTGGGCGAATGCCTTCATGCACGGCTCGTACTGGGGGAAGAACGGAATGTACGCACAGAGCGACGGAAAATACGCGACGGGATGTTCGAGCGTGACGCGAAGCGTCAGGCGGTCAGGCGCTTCGACGCCCACCTGCCCGAAATCGGGCGCAATGGGCTTGCTGCCCTGTCGCTTTGCCTTGTCCCACGCCGCGAGTGCTTCTTTCCACTTCCCGTAGGCGTCCTCGTAGTTTCGAGCCCCTTTGAGGTAATCAAAGAGGTACGTGTACTCGCCCGGCTGCTCGAGCATGCGCCTCCAGCCGAAGATGAAGTCGCCGGAGGTGAGCGGCTTGCCATCGCTCCACCGCGCGGTGGGCCGGATATGGAAGGTATAGACGGTCTTGTCGGCGCTGAGCTCGATGCGATCGGCGACGCCGGGGATCGGCTCGAGTGTCTTGGGGTCGAGCGTGTAGAGACCTTCCCAGAGCTGATAAGCCAGACGGATGTCCTGCATCCAGGACATCACCCCCAGGTCCAGGGTCTTGTTCTCACCACGGTTGATGAAGGTGAAATCAGCCCGGCGTTCGACCGCCCCGCCCGACCAGAACATCGCGCCCGCAAGCAGGACCAGCAGCCCCAGCGGAATGAGGGACAGGCGAAGCATTGGGACGGCAGACTACGGGCCGAAATGGCTGGAGGTCTCCACCGCCGGCCCGATCGGTGCGCGACCACCCTGGCCCGCGGAAGCCGGACCTTTAATGGCGGTATTCAGTTCGGTAATGATTTGTGACAGCTTTTGCGGGGTTGTTTCCGGCAGGATACCCGCGACTTCCTCGGCCACCTTCTTCAGTGCAGGGTCGTTCTTGGTATCGGCGATGACCTGAAACGCACGGCCGGTCGATTTCATGACATCGAGCAGTTCCCCCTTGCTCTGGACGTTGGGGTTGGTCAGCAGAGCGCCCACGCCCGCCACGAGGCTCGCCATGTCGTTGAGCGTCTGTTGCTGTTGAGCAGGACTTTCGATGGCCCAGACTTTTCCGCGCGCCAGGAAAAGTGTTGCGTTGTTATCGGTGGCCGGCGAGGTCGGCACGCCGTTGGCGTAGAGGCTAATGCGATACTCGTAAAGCCGGTAGAGATCCGGCAACAAGTCCGTGATGACCGAGGCAAGCGTGCCGGACGGAATTTTCTTGAAATCCTCGGTCGTGCCAAGCGTGAGACCCTGGTAAGCCTCCTCGATTACCGGGCTGCTTTCGCTGTGCGCCTTCACGGCGTCGACGACCGCCGACATCAGCTTCACGTTACGGAGCTGTGCGGGCACCTGAAGGAAGGCGGGGATCTCATACTTAGCTGCCTTCAACCCCCAGAGCGAAACCGGATCGGTCTTGTCGGCCGAAAAGGCGACCGTTGCCTTCGCCTGGCGGTGGTTCCCCGCTTTCTTGGCGATCTCGCCATTGGCGATTGCGGCGTTGAGGCGGATGCGAAGACTTTCGCTTTTTGCCAGGGGAGCCAGCGCGTTGTCAATCTCCGATGCGTAAGCGTCCAGGAACGCAATCGAGCCCCCACTGGTCTGTTCGATCAGCACCTGACGAGCCTTTTGCTGAGCGTTGGCGTCGTTCGATGAGAGGGCTTTGACCTCGTCCTGTACAAACTCCTTAATGACCGGCAGATATGGGGCGGCGTCGGTGGCGATCTTGATGTTGCCAGGAATCTTTTGACCGAAACACGGGACCGCGCTGAGCAAAAGCGCTATCACAGGCAGGGTGAGGTGATGAATTCGGACGCGAATTGAACTCAAGAGATTGTTCTCCAACGGCGCGGATCGTGGGAACTTCAGCGGCCCCTCCGGAGATCCTCCGTGTAGCCGATCCTGGCGTGCCCCGGGCGGAGGTCGCATTCCGCCTGAAGCAGCCTCCACTTTAGCGGAATAGCGACCGTAACCGACACAAAAAATCGTGTCAAGCAATGGGGTTATCGGTCATCAGACCGTTCCAGCATTGACCTTGACGGCTCGATTGCGAACGAAATAATCCGGCCCGACAAGTCAATGCATCGGCCGATGCCGACTTCCCCCCAACAGGAGCCGCATGGAGCTGCCGCGACGGGAGTCCGTCCCCAACCCCGCTGTGCGACGGCTCAGCCTTTACCTGCGACAACTGGAAGCGTTCAAGCGCAAGGACCGGCGGACGATCTCCAGCAAGCAGCTCGGTGAAAGCCTCGGTCTCACCGATGCCCAGGTGCGCAAGGACCTGGCCTACTTCGGGCAGTTCGGCCACCCCGGCATCGGCTACCGAGTCGATGACCTGATCGGGCAGGTCCGCCATATCCTCGGAACCGACCGAACCTGGAACGTGATGCTGGTCGGGGCGGGCAACCTGGGCCGGGCGCTGTCGGCGTACCGCGGATTTGAGTCCAAGGGTTTCCACCTCGTATCGGTCTTCGACATCGACCCGGCCAAGGTCGGGCGCAAGCTGGGCCCGTTCAGCATCCAGCCCCTGGCGGAGTTGGCGGCGACGGTCCTGAAGCGGGGCATCCGACTGGCGATCCTGGCGGTGCCGGCAGACGCGGCGCAGGAGGTGGCGGACGCGGCGATCGCGGCCGGCGTTCGCGGCATCCTCAACTTCGCCCCGGTGTCGCTCACGGTTCCCCAGGACGTCGCGCTCAACAGCGTTGACGTGGCGGTGCAGCTCGAGCAGCTATCATTCCAGGTAGGCGTGGGGGGGAGCGAGACCCCACTTTAGAACACATATTGAACGGAAGAGACGAGGCGCATGGCCAAGAACATCAAGAAACGCGCGGACGATTACGCTCAATGGTACCTGGACGTGATCAAGGCCGGCCGGCTCGCCGACTACGCGCCGGTGCGCGGCTGCATGGTCATCCGCCCCGAAGGGTACGCGATCTGGGAAGCAATCCAGCGCCAACTCGACCGCCGGTTCAAGGAAACGGGGCACGTCAACGCCTACTTCCCGCTGCTGATCCCCCAGAGCTTCCTGGCGAAAGAGGCCCAGCACGTGGAAGGGTTCGCGATGGAATGCGCCGTGGTCACGCATTCCAAACTGGAGAAGGGACCCGACGGCTCCCTGCGCCCGGCGTCGCCGCTGGAGGAGCCGCTCATCGTCCGTCCCACCAGCGAGACGATCATCGGCCATATGTACGCGCAATGGGTCCAGAGCTACCGCGACCTGCCGCTGCTGATCAACCAATGGTGCAACGTGATGCGTTGGGAACTGCGCACCCGCCTGTTCCTGCGGACGGCGGAATTCCTGTGGCAGGAAGGACACACCGCCCACGAGACCGAAGCCGAAGCCCAGTCGGAAACCTTAACGATGCTCGACGTTTACGAGGAGTTTGCCCAGGACGTGCTGGCGATCCCGGTCGTCAAGGGAGCCAAGTCTGACAGCGAGAAATTCCCCGGCGCGGTGACCACCTACTGCATCGAGGCGCTGATGCAGGACGGCAAGGCACTCCAGTGCGGCACGAGCCACAACCTGGGCCAGAATTTTTCCCGCGCATTTGAGATCAAGTACCTCGGACGTGACCAGCAGCAGCAGCACGCGTGGACGACGAGCTGGGGTGTGAGCACCCGGCTGATCGGCGCCCTCATCATGGCCCACAGCGACGACGAGGGGCTTGTCCTTCCTCCGCGCGTCGCGCCAGACGTCGCCGTCGTGGTCCCCATTTTCAAGAACGACGACGATCGCACGCGCGTCGCCGGAATGATCCACAAGCTGCTGGAGCGCCTGATCGGCCCGCACGAATCCACCGATGTGGTCCGCGCATCGGGCGAGGCGGGCGTGCAGCGCCTGTACTTCGACCGCCTGACCGAACAGCGCGTGATCGTGGACTGGCGCGACCTGCGCCCGGGCGACAAGCACTATCACTGGGAGCAGCGCGGCGTCCCCTTCCGCATCGAGGTAGGCCCGCGAGACGCCGAGGCGGGCTCGTTCGTCCTCAAGGGCCGTATCGACGGCTCAAAGCAGATCATCAAGCTTGAAGAGGTTACCGACGGCTTCCTTCGCGACCGCCTGAACCAGGCGCACGTCGCGCTCTTCGAGCGTGCCCGCCATTTCCGCGACCAGAACACGCGCGACGCGGAGACCTACGACCAGTTGAAAAAAATCATCGCCGAACAAGGCGGCTTCGTCCGCGCGTTCTTCAATCCGGACCGCGCCGCCGAGGAAAAAATCAAGCAGGAGACCAAAGCTACAGTCCGCTGCATTCCCTTCGCCCAACCGGGTCAGCCCGGCAAGTGCATCTACAGCGGGGAAGAGACGAGCACGCAGGTGATCTTCGGGCAGGCGTATTGAGCCAGTCGGTCGCCATTAAATAGGGCACATCGACGGCACGATCACCGGCGGCTCGCCGTCGGGTCGTGAAATGCGCGTGAGGTCCACGCCGTAAACCGACGAGAGCATCTCTGGGCGGAGCACTTGGTCGGGGGTGCCGTCGGCGATCAACTTTCCTTCGCCGAGCAGGACGAGGCGGTGCGCGAAGAGGCCGGCGAGGTTCAGCTCGTGCGATGCCATCAGCACGCCGATGCCGCGCTCGCGGGCGAGGCGCGTCAGCAGACGGCCCAATTCGACCTGATGTCGCAGGTCCAGGTGGGTGTTGGGCTCATCGAGCAGCAGGGCCGCGGGCTCCTGGGCGAGGCAGCGACCGAGGAAGACGCGCTGCCGCTGCCCGCCGGAAAGCTGATCCATCCGGCGGGTGAGGAATGGTTCCAGACCAAGCAATCGACTGACCTCAGCGACGATTTCCCCATCCCGCTTTGACTCGATCCCAAACACTTGAAGGTACGGCGCTCGCCCGAGGTGAAGCGCCTCGGCAACCCGTTGAGACGGCTCCCACGCCGGGTGCTGCGGCAGGTACGCGACCCGGCGAGCGAGTTCCCGCGGCCGCCATTGGGCGAGCGGCTTGTCGTCCCAGGTAATCGTGCCGCCAGCCGGTAACTGGCCCAGCAGCGAACGAAGCAAAGTGGACTTCCCGCTCCCGTTGGGGCCGAGCAGTGCGACGACTTCGCCGGCATTGAGGGCGACGTCAATCCCGCGCAGGACGGGCTGATCGCCGTAGGCGAACTGGAGATGTTGAGCGTTCAGCAGCGGCATCTCAAGCCTTGGTAACCCGACGTTCGCGCGACAACAGGAAGAGGAAGAACGGCCCCCCCATCAGCGCCGTCAGGACGCCGACCGGTAGTAAGGTCTGATCGAACGTCGCGCTGGCCATGAGACGGGTTGCGGCGTCGGCCAGGGCAAGCAGCGCGGCTCCCAGGGCAGTGGCGATCGGCAACAGCCGGCGCTGGTCCATGCCAACGAGCAGGCGGGCGAGGTGAGGACAGATGAGTCCCACGAATCCGATCGGCCCGCTGATCGCGACGGCGGCCGCCGTCGCGACGGAGGCGGCAATCAGCGCGATCCATCGAAGGCGATGGATTCGGACGCCGAGCGACTGGGCTTCGGATTCGCTGAGCATGGCGACGTTCAATTGCCCGCTAAGGCAGAGCAGGACGAGCCAGGCGACCCCCGCGCAAATTCCCCCGGCGCGAATCTGCGGGATCGAGAGGTTCGTCTGAATGCCCCCTACCAGAAACGACAGGATGCCGCCGACGCCCGACGTGAGCTCCGGACGCAGCGCATACACGAGGATGAAGAGCGCGCCGTTGATCGCGTTCACGATGACGCCAACCAGGAGCAGCGTGACCGGATCGATGCGTCCACGCCGCCCCGCCAGCGCGAAGACGACGGCGACCGCGAGCAGCGCGCCTGCGAACGCACAACCCTGCTGGCCGAGCGCTACGAGCGTCGGACCCAGCAGCGCGCCGTACGTCGGCAACCGCCAGAGGAATGAGGTGAGCGTCGCCCCGCTGCTCACGCCCAGAAGGTAAGGATCGGCGAGCGGATTGCGAAGGATCGCCTGGTACGTCACCCCCGCCGCCGCCAGCGAGGCGCCGACGATCGACGCGGTGATGACCAGCCGCATGCGAAACTGGCGCGTGAATGGGTCTTGCGGCCATCCGATATGACCCGTCGAACCCACGCACATGCACAGCATCGCGGGCAATGCCCATAGTAGCAGCGCCACCGAAAGCGTGAGGAACATGTGCGGCCAATCCCATCGCTTCACGGGGATGGCCTGGTTTGCGAAATCTCGGATGGCTCGGGAGGGTGAAGCAGGTCCGCGACCTTCGACGCGAAATGTCCGAGCTGATATCCCGGCAATTCCACGTTCCACTCAGTGAGTTGATAGACGCGCCCGTCGCGGACGGCGGGAATTTGGCCAGCAGCATCCCATGCACGCCGGGCCTGCTCGCGAACCTGGGGCGAGGCATTGGGAAGTAATTGCAGGATGACCTCGGGCGCGAGCGCAATCTGTTGCTCGCGGTCGATCGTCGGATACATCGGCGCCGACGCGCCCAGCGCGTTGGTTCCACCCGCGATGGAGAGCACATCGTCAAGAAACTCCCCTGGCCCCGCTGCCTGGCGGCCGGCGTCATCGGTAACAATGAGCGTACGGACGGGTCGCTTCCCGGCAACGCGCTGTCGAACTTTGGAGATCTCTGCTTTCAGGTCGCGCTCTGCTCGGGCGCCCTTCTGGGGTTCCCCGACCGCCTCGCCGAGCTGTCCCATCGCCGTGAAGACGTCGTCGAGACGATCGATGTGCAGGTTCAATTGCGTGATCCCCAGCGCTCGGGCGTTCTGCAAAAATCCTTCGGGTGTTCGGCCGAGCGAATACTGCGTCACGAGAAGTTGAGGGCGTAGCCGTGCGATCTTCTCCCAATCCGTGGTGAGGTAGTCGCCGACCCTGGGAAGTTTCGCGATCGCGGGATTTTCGTCGAAGTTGCTGACGCCCACGAGATGCTCGTCTGCCCCCATACCGATCAGGATGTCGGTCGCAGCCGGCACGAGCGAAATAACCGCGGGCGATTTGGCGGTGGAGGGCTGCGCCGCCGGGCCGCCAGACCCGCGCCCACAACCAACAACGCCGAATGCGAGGACGAGATGGATCAGACAGAGCGTGGGAACGAGAGTCGGTCCGGTGCGAAAAATAACCGCCAAGGTCCGCCGCCATCGTTGACCCATCGCGCGCGGATGGTAGATTTGCCTCCAACGCCTGTCAACGAAGACAGGAGCCGGACACGGGAACCGGCCGATAACTCCCGCATGGAGCACTTAACACCACAGGGATGGGATATGGGCGAACAACAGACGATCATCTCCCGGATCGGGAGCTGGTTCCGTAAGGGTCAGCAGGATTCTGACGGGAACATGTTGAACGGCGAGGACGGCGCGCCGCCGGTGCTCTCGGGCACGATCGAGCCGCGCAGCACGTTCCTGCGGCCCTGGGCCAAGCGCGATGCGGCGATCGAGAACCTCCAGAACGGGTTGGTCGGCCTCTCAGACCTGATGGGTTCGATCCGCGAGAACCTGGAAAAGCAGTCGGTCCGCCAGGACGAGTTGCTCCAGTACCTCTCCCACCTGCCGCAGGCGCTGGAGCAGTGGCCGGAGTCCAACCGCGTGCAGGGCGAGACGCTGAAGGCGATCCACCAGCAGATCGAGCAGCAGAACACGCAGCAGGGCAAACTGGCTGACATCCTCAACCGGATTTCCCAGGCCGACCAGACCCATGGCAAGACGCTGGAGGCGCTCGGCGAGCAGGTACAGTCACTCGATCGCCACGACCAGGCGATCTCCGAGAGCCTGCACAACGTCGGCTCGGCGATGCAGAGCGTCAGCAAGAACTCATCGACAAGCGCGCAGGTCCTCGAGCAGATGCGCGATAACCTCAGCAACCGCGACGGGGAGCTGGAGCGCATCCTGCACCGTCAGGGAAGCCGTTTCACGACGCTGCTGGCGGTCGCGATCTTCCTGTCGATCGGCGCGGTCGTCGCGGTCTGCATCTTCGGATACATGGTGCTCGATCACCTGAAGTGAATCTGGGATTGAGATTGAGGATGGAGTAACGCATCTCCATCTATCCTCGATCCTCAATCTTCCATCATCGCTTTTGCAATGAGCGGTTCAGACTTCGCGTTCGCGCAGGGCGGCCGGAAGGTGGTCGATTACATCTCGCGCCAGCACGCAGCGCATTCCCAACTCTTGTCCGGCCAATTCACCCGCGCGTCCGTGCAAGTGAGCGCCCAGGCAACCGGCGTCGAACGGGTCCATCTTCTGCGCCAGGAAGGCGCCGATGATCCCGCTCAACACGTCGCCGCTGCCGGCTTTCGAGAGGCTGCTGTCTCCCGTGTGATTCAGGTAGACGCGGGCGCCATCGGTGACGACCGTCCTGCTTCCTTTCAGCACAATGACCTGTCCGAACGCTTTCGAGGCGGCGAGCGCGTAATCGATTCGTCCCTCGTCATCCGGGGGAACCGCGCCGCGATTGATCATCCTTCCGAGGCGCGCCATCTCTCCGGGGTGCGGCGTCAGCACGGCGCGAAGTTTGAAAAACGCCGGCCAGCGTTTTCTCCCCGCAAGAAAATTCAGTCCATCGGCGTCAACGACTGCCGGCTTTTCAAGGCGAACGAGAGCCGCCAGACGTCGTCCTGCCTGCATCGATTGCCCCATCCCGGGCCCGATCACCAGGGCGTTGGCACGTTCGGCTGCCTCGATGAGCTCCCCTTTCCCCCCTTCCTTTCCCAACCCAAGCCCGATGAGTTCCGGCGTGATGGAAATGGCCGCCGCCAGGATCGAGCGCGGCATCGCCACCTGAACCAGTCCCGCGCCGCAGCGCAGTGCCGAGGTGCCGGCCAGCACCGGCGCGCCGATCATCTCCTTGTTCCCTCCCACCACGAGGACCCGGCCGAACATTCCCTTATGACCGTCAGCCGGACGTGGTGGGAGCGCGGGTGGCTGGGTGATCGTTTCCATCGGTTTCGTCCTCGTGGCAAGTAATTGAAAACGAAGTGTACTCGCTCTTGACGATTTGGGCCTGGCCACAATTATCGACGGAACCGGCTGAACGTGATCGCGTCGAGGTCGAGCGAACTGTATTTGCGCTGCTGGAAATTCACGTGCCCTAGCCCGGCGGACATCGCCGCGTTATCGGTGCAGTATCGAAAGGGTGGAAGGTAGACCGGCAGGCCGAGCGGACCCAGTGCCGACCGCAAGCCCCGGTTCGCCGAAACACCACCCCCCACGATTACCGAGCGGGCGCTGGTGCGAAGAATAGCACGTCGAAGTTTTTCGAGGATCACATCGATACACGCCGCCTGAAAACTGGCGGCAAGATCGGCCAGCGTCTGGCCGGTCGGTGGCGGCACGAAGGAGATCTTGATGTTGTCGCCCCGGCCGGGCACGCCGCGGACGTGATAGAGCACCGCTGTCTTCAGCCCGCTGAACGAGAAATCAAGCGAATCGCGATCCAGCAGCGTGCGGGGAAAACGGACGGCCTTCGCATCACCCTGCTCGGCGAGCTTGTCGAGGATCGGCCCGCCGGGATACCCCAGACCGAGGATTGACGCGACCTTGTCGTATGCCTCGCCGACCGCATCGTCGATCGTCGCGCCGATCAGTTCCACGTCCATCCAGCCGTCGACGCGGTAGATCGCGGTGTGCCCGCCACTACAGACCAGTCCAACTGCCGGCATGGGCGGCGGTTCGTTCTTCTCGAGCATGACGCTGTAGAGGTGGGCATGAACGTGATCGACGCCGATCAGCGGCTTGTTCTCCGCCCAGGCGAGCGTCTTGGCGGCGGTGACGCCGATCAGGAGTGACCCGATCAATCCGGGGCGATGGGCGACGGCGACTGCGTCAACATCAGCAACGGATTTCACACCGGCCGATGCCAGCGCCTCGCGAATGACCGGCAAAATGCTTTCGATGTGAGCCCGGCTGGCGATCTCCGGCACCACCCCGCGATACCGCGCGTGAAGCTCGACCTGCGAGGCGACGACGTTAGATCGGACGGCGTAACCGTCGGCGACGATCGCCGCCGACGTCTCGTCACACGTGGATTCAATCCCGAGGATCAGGGGCATGTCGGCACAACGTCTGCATCAGGGTGTCCGGATCGAACGGCTTGGTGAGGTAGGCGCATGCGCCGCACTGCTTTCCCTTCAACCGCGACTCGTCGTTGTCGAGCGCCGTCAGCATGATGACCGGCACGGCGTTCCCGTTGGTGATCGCCTTCACGCGCCGGCAAATCTCAAACCCGTCCAGGTCCGGCAGCATGACGTCGAGCACGACCAGATCGGGCGCCCGGTCCTTCACCTGGGCCAGGGCCGATTCGCCGCTCAGGGCGCTGCGATAGCGGTAGCCGCAGATCTCGACGTACGCGCCGACGAGCTGGTTGATTTCCGGATCGTCCTCGACCACCAGCACTTCGCCATCGGGCATGCGCGACCTCCGCTTATTCGCGATGGTGGTTATAATCGACGCGACCTTCGGCGTCAGTAGGCAGGGGCAGGGGCACGGGAGCAGCATGACAACCTGGGGAAGACCATTGGCCAAAGAGCTGAACCGCGCGATCGCCACGTACCTGGCGCACGCGTACGACGGCTCGCCGCCGCCCGGCGCCGTACGCGGACGGCTCGAATCCCTCTCAGCGTTCGCGGCGACTCCATTCGATTGCCCTGTTATGGAGCGCTCGACCGGCGAAGACCCGCCGCGCTTCAGCCTGCGCCTCGGCAACCGGTTCTACCCCCACATGAAACTCGTCGTGGAGCGCGCCCCGGACGGCCTAGGGCACCTCTTCAGGGCCGATACGCACGACCGCCACATTCAACCGGCTCCCAACTCGAAAGAAGCCGAGGCGTTCCGCGAGCTGATGGCGAAGAACCAGTCACTGGCGGAGGCGATCGAAGCCGCATGGGAAGCGGAAAATCTGGCGACCTTCAAACAATTCCTGCGCAACGACCTGGCCCGACGACGCGGCCTCCAGGGGCAGTGACTCAACGGTGCGACTATTTGAATTCCACGATGCCGGCGTCGATGTACTGCCCGCCGGATTTCTGGTGGCAGTGGATCGCGATCGAATTCTTGCCCGCCTTGAGCGATCGCGCGGCGTCGGCGCTGATCGGGAAGAGCTCGTAATCACTCGTGTATCCCGATGCGCTAAAGGCCGCGACCCCGTTGAGGAAAACCTCCACATCATCATCGTGATGGAGAAGGAGCAACGGGTTGGCCGGTACGGCGCCTAGCTCCACTTCCCTGCGAATCCAGATGTCCTGCCCTGCCCAGCGTGTCCGAACAACCGCGCCCGGCGTCCCCTCCGTGCCGAAGCCGGCGGGCCCTGATTCCACGACGAGTCGTCGAAATCCGGCTTCATCCACCCGTCGGCGGGTTTTTCAATGGTGTAATGCCAGACCGCCGGCTCTCGCTGCGACGTCGCGACCAATGTGGTGGCCCGCGGGCCCTGGCCTGTGTTGGCGGCGCGAGTGCGTGCCACGTCTACCTTCACGACTTCCCGATTGTAAGTAATCAGGCCGTTGCATTCGGTCTCGACGTCGGTGATCTGCGTGTAGACAGCAGCGCACAGACCCGCATTTTCTTTCAGGTCCCACGCGGTTCCAAGCATCCGCACGTAAGCCGCAGTGAGTTGTTCCGGCCCGCCGACGCCGCGATAATCCCACGAAGACTTCGACCAGGTATGGCCGGGCAGCGCCAGACCCAGGCCGCCGAACTCGCCCAGCACCGCGGCTCGATTTTCCTCCAGCTTCGGCGACGCCGGGTCGGGATAGTGATGCATGTCGATCACGTCTCCGACCTTCATGCCGGTCCATCCGCTGGCGTTATTGGCCAGACGGCTCGGGTCGAGAGTCTTGACGAGGTCCGTGAGGCGCGGGACGTCGAATTCGCCCCATCCCTCGTTGAAGATCACCCACATCACGATAGAGGGGTGATTGCCGCGACCCTCGAGCATCCGCGTCAGTTCCACTTCGAACTGTTTCTTTGCGTCCGGCGTCTTGTTGTCCCCTGCGGGCATGTCCTGCCAGACGATCAGTCCCAGTTTGTCGGCCCAGTAATACCACCGCTCCGGCTCCACCTTCACGTGCTTGCGCGACATGTTGAAGCCAAACTTCTTCGTCGTCTCGATGTCCCAGCGCAGCGCCTCGTCCGTCGGCGCGGTGTACAGGCCGTCCGGCCAGAATCCCTGGTCGAGCGGGCCGACCTGAAATACGAATTCATCGTTCAGGAGAATTCGCGTGATCCCCTTCTTGTCCTTGCCGAGCGAAATCTTTCGCATGCCAAAATAGCTTTCGACGGCGTCGGCGTTTTGACCCGCGAGCGTGACCTTGAGCCCATAGAGGAACGGCGCATCGGGCGTCCAGCGCTTTGCGCTCGTCAGCGGGATGTCGAGTGGCGCGCCAGTTTCGCCATCTGCCTTGGCAACGATCTGGTCGCCATCCAGCACTTCCAAGTGTGCCGCCGATTTCGCGCCGGACGCATTCACGGTTACGTGAACGTTGCTGCGATCCAGATCCGGAACGATCTTCAACGAAGCGATGTGAGACTCCGCAACCGGCTCAATCCAGACGGTCTGCCAGATGCCCGACGTCGGCGTGTACATGATGCCGCCGGGCTTGAGAACCTGCTTGCCACGCGGTTGACTACCCTGGTCCGTAGGATCCCAGACACCGACAACCAGCTCCTGCGCTCCGTCACTCTTGAGCGAATCAGTGATGTCGAAATCAAACCCGTCATATCCGCCGCGGTGCGTCCCGAGCGGCGTGCCGTTCAGGTAGACGCTCGCCTCCCAATCAACTGCACCGAAGTGCAGCAGCACGCGCCGGCCGGCCCAGTTCTTGGGAACATCGAAAATTCGCCGGTACCACATCCGTTCTTCGTGGCGCATCACACCCGAAAGCGCCGATTCAATCGGATAAGGAACGAGGATTCGCTCGGATAGCTCCTGGCCAAACGGAGGGTGTGCCGAAGCCTCCGCCTTGGAGAATTGCCACAGGCCGTTGAGGTTCAGCCAATCCTTGCGCGCAAGCTGCGGGCGCGGATATTCCGGCAATGCCTTGTCCGGCGAAACGTCTTTCGCCCATCGCGTCAGCAATGGACCGTCCGCGGGCTTCCCCTCCGCCCCCTTCCCCGTCCGTGATCCAACCGAGAGAACCATTCCCGCCACGCTATAACCAAACAGCACGAGCCAGCCGCGAACAAACATGAATTGACCCTCCATACGAACCCATCGCCGCGTAACTGCCGTAGAAAGACACTCGATATTAACTGATCCAGGCAAGAATAACCTTGAGGATACGCCTCAATCGTCGAGCCGAACTCGTCATCAGATTCAGCCGCCCCGTCCTGGCCATGGCGTGGAGATGTCCACTTGACAAAACCGGCAGAAATAGAAATTTTCCTTCGTATGATGCGTCGCCGCGCAGAGGGCGCGGGGACAGGAGGTTAGGCCGTGATACCAGTTGAGCGTTCGCACGGACACGTCGCCAATGATCTGAAAAATGTAAATTTTCTTCCACTATATTATAGAGAGTCTCACCTTTTTTGATAAAAGGTGGCGGCCCTCGCAGCGCAGGCGATGGGGTCTCGCTCAGCGTCGCCCCCCCTCAAAGTTTCGCGCTTTTACACAATTTTCGCGCGAGTGCCGCACGACGAGTGGCCGTCCTTAGCCCACCGTCAGCCAGGACTCGAACTGGCATCCCCGGTGGGCGGGCAGGGAGTGAGAGTTTGGAGTTTGGAGTTTGGCGTTCAGGGAAGAGGCAGAGGCGCCTGGCCATGCCTCTGTCCGCTCTGCGATCACTGCGCTCTCCGTGGCCTTTGTGACCCTTCACCTTTGGTTGCCTACTTCGCGGCGGGCGCGGGCGTGTCGCCGCTGATGTCCAGGGTCTGGAGGTACTGTTCCAGTGCCGCCCGGCGCTGCTGCTCGGTGCCCTGGAGTGCTTTGAGCTCCGCCTGCTGTTTCTCGATGAAC
>JBBSDP010000005.1:0-134723 GCA_038240605.1 Tepidisphaerales bacterium
AAACTGTTGATGCCCGAGCCGGGAACCTGCGGCTGACCGCCTAAAAAACTTCGGCGTGTGGTGGAGACCTAAATCCGGTTTTCCTCGATTGGATTAAAATAATGAGGGTCGGCGCTCGGAAGTGCGAAAGTCAGGCTAGGTGTGGTAATCGGCGTTGATCGTAACGTAATCCCTGGAGAGGTCGCAGGTCCAGACGACCGCTTCGGATTTGCCGAGATGACAGGCCAGTTCCACTTTTACGTCGGGCGCGTGCAGGGCCGTACTCAGCTTTCCAGCGTTGAAGGCCACCGGCCCACCCTTGCGGAATACGACGATTCCCTGGAGCCGTAATTCGGCGCGGTTGGGGTCGAACCGGACGCTGGCCATGCCTGCGGCGGAAACGATTCGTCCCCAGTTGGGGTCGTTGCCATGCATCGCACATTTCACGAGGGGCGAATTGGCGATGGCGCGGGCGATGGCGCGGGCGGCCGCATCTGATGGGGCCGACTTCACGACGATCTGCACTACCTTGGTCGCGCCCTCGCCGTCGGCGGCAATTTGATAGGCGAGGTAGCGGCACACGTCTTTCAGAGCCGCGGCGAATTTCCGCGTGGCCTGAGAGGAGTCCATCTTCACGCCTGATGCACCAGAGGCCATGATGGCCGCCGTGTCGTTAGTGCTCATGTGATCGTCCACCGTTACCGCATTGAAGCTTTCCTCCGAGGCTTCACCGAGTGCGCGGCGCAGCACCGTCGGTAAAATGCGGGCGTCGGTGGTGAGGTATGCCAGCATCGTTGCATGCCGCCCGGGCAGGACCATGCGCGGGCCGATCATTCCGCTCCCCTTGCAGACGCCGGCCACGCGGACCACAGATCGCCCCACGCGGAATTCGGTGGCAGCGGCCTTTCGCTTCAGGTCCGTGGTGAGGATCGCATCGGAAAAGAGCAATGCGTGTTCTTCGGTGGCGCCTAGCGCTTTGGCGGCGGCGTCGATGCCACTCGTGACCTTCTCCATCGGCAGGTGATGGCCGATGATCCCCGTGGAAGAGGGAAGAATCTGTGTCGCCGCGCAGCCGAGCAGATCGGCGGCCTGAGCGCACATCCGCCGTGCATCGCGTTCGCCGCGGGCGCCAGTGCAGGCGTTTGCGTTACCGGCGTTCACGACCACAGCCCGCAGCTTTCCGTTCGTCACATGCTCACGGCCGATCTTTACCGGAGCGGCGAACACTTTGTTGGTCGTGAAGACCGCGGCCGCCGTCGCCAACTGATCGCAGACCAGCAGCCCGACGTCTGGATTGCCGGACGACTTGATGCCCGCGGGCACGCCGGCCGCGCGGAAACCCTGGGGGGAGAGCAGATGTAGTGATGCCATGGGTCGGTGAGATTACGGGCCGAAGCCCGCACGATAAAGCGGCGGAGTCACGTTCGACGTCGGAAAAGGCTTGGGGATGAGGGTCAAGCGTGGCACTGATGCCTGGCGCGTTCAACCTTCTGCGTTGCGCTTCAGCGGCCAGGCCGGGTCGATGAGCGTCGGCATGGGCTCGGGGTTGCCGCGGATGTCGTTGTCGATGAATTGCTGCCAGCGATCGAGAATCTCGGGGTGCTGGCGGAGGAACGTCTGCCACGCCGCGTGATACGAACGCAGGTAAAATGTCTTGTCCCCGTTCGCCGCCAATTCGCGCTTCAGGTCCTGAGCCTGGGCCTGGGCGGCGGTGAGCTGCTTACTCAGCTCTTCCACCTTGGCCTTGAGGTTCTCGGTTTCCTTCGCCAACTCGTTCTTACGGTCCTGGGCGCTCTTGAGCTGCACCAGGGCGTCTTCGTAGCTCTTTTTCAATTGATCGGGCGACGGTGTGTCGGCGGCACTGATCAACGACGTGAATGACAGCAACACCGCAACCCCCCAAAGGCAGGCACGCATGATCCAATCCTTTCCAGACTCCAGAAGTTCCCCGGCGTCCCTTCAGTCGCGACCATTCTAAGACCCACGCCGTTGGCATACAATGTCGGAACTAACGGGACGAACTTCGCGGGCGCGCCGGAACATGATCAGCTTTCCCTGCCGATGCAAGCATGTGTTTCAGCTCCCCGACGCCGAGGCGAGTGGTCTGGTGCAATGCCCGGCGTGCGGCTTGCTCAACGACGTCCCCACCCTCGCGGACCTGGGCCAGCTGGCCGATGACGGCACGTACGAGCTGGATAACTCCAACGTTCCCGCGCCTCCCGATCCCAACCGGGTGACCGAGCTAGGATACGTCTTCACCCGAAGCACAACCGACAAACAGGGGCGTGAGTTCGACCTGCGCCTCACGCCCGAAGATATCTCCCAAGCCGGCACGCGCGCCGGTCCGGCTCCCTCTGGGCTGGCGGCGGTCGGGACGCGACCCCGCTACGACCCGGAAACTGGAGAGCTGATCCGCCCCATCGAAGTAAAGCGCGAGCCGATGGACGACATCGATCCCGCGACGATCCCCCTCGCCCGTCCGGCGGTGAATTACGCCAGCGGTTCGACGGCGCGGGTCGTGATGACTCCCTGGGGCACACTCATCCGCCTGCTGATGCCGCTCAATGTGCTGGTGATGTTCATCATCTTCGCGATACACGGAACGGTACAGACGGTCGTCGGAATTCTCTTCGGCCCTGGCGTTGTCCTCTTCAGTCCGCTGTTGATCATCGTCCAGTTCCTCGTTGTTGCCCATTACGGCAACGTCGTCGATGAGATCGGCCCCGGGGAACACGATGAGCTGCCGCGTTTCCTGCGCGACCTGCGCTTCGGTGAAGACATATGGCTGCCCACCGTGGCGATGCTGGGCGGCTTCCTACTCTGTTATGCGCCCACGCTCTGCTGTGTGGCGGCAGCCACGGCGGGACCTTCGTGGTTCACGGTGCTGGCCATTTGCATCGTATTCCTCACCATGGTGGTGGTGATGTTTCGCCTGGCCTTGTCGATCATGCCGCTGGAACTGCGAGACGTCCGCTGGGGCGAAGACATCCTGCTGCCCATCGGTGTAACGATCCTGTCGTTGGCGATCGTCATCGGACCGGCGGCCCTCTGCTGCATGGCCGGCGCTTCGGAAGCGAGCCTGCTCGCGACCGGCGGCACGCTCGCCATCGCCGGAACGGTCCTGTTTCCCGCCGTCATCCTCACCCTCTGTACCAGCGGGTCGGCGATCAACCTGCGCCCGGACCGCGTCCTGGCATGCATCCGCATCTGCGGGAAGCGCTATCTCTCGCCGCTGATTGCCTGGTCACTGGCGGTACCGACCTACCTGCTGGGATTATTTGGCACGACCGGGAGCAGTGCGGTTCTGATGAGCGGGTCGGGGGGATGGGCCAGGATCGCCCTGCTGACGATGCCTTCCCTGGTGATCGGCATCTACCTCATGCATGCATTCTGCTGGGAAATTGGCCTGCTCTACCGCTTCCATCACGAGGCGTTCCCCTGGCTGTTCCAGCGTTACGCCCGGCAAGAGCCGCGCATCGTCCGCCGGGTCTTCGCACCCCGCGGCGCGGCGGCCGGCGTTCCCCCGCGATCCCCCAACGCCTCTCGCTGACAGGATGCGGCTACAATCGCACCTGGAATTACCAACGGCTCAGGAGGTCACCATGGCCGAACGGACCCTTCACGATTTAGCCTTTCCCACCCTTGATGATAAAAGCATGCAGTCGATCGCCAAAGTGGCGCACGTGCAGCGCTTCAAGGACGGCGACGCGCTCTTTTCCGCCGGGGATGCGGAGTTCAAATTCTTCGTGATCAAGAGCGGCAAGGTCGAGATCATCGACGTGACCGGCGACGCCCCCAAGGTCATCGTCGCACACGAGGCGCGGCAGTTCACCGGGGACATTTCCCACATGACCGGCAACCGCGCGATTGTCAGCGGCATCTGCCGCGGCGGGTGCGAGGCATACGCGATCTGCGACGATGACCTTCAGCGCATGCTCCAGGACAACCAACGGCTTGCCGACGTGATCATGCAGGCGTTCATCGCGCGTCGTCAGCTACTGGAAAGTTCGCCGGATTTCGTTGGCCTGCGGGTAATCGGGTCTGGTTTCAGCCCCGATACCTTTCGCATCCGCGATTTCATGGCGCGAAACCACGTTCCAAACACGTTCCTCGACCTGGATAAGGAGAAGGGTGTCGAGACCCTGTTGAAGCGGTTCAAGGTCACCATCGATCAAACGCCGATCGTCGCCTGCGCGGAAATGCTGGTGCTGCGCAATCCGTCGAATCGTGAGCTGGCCGAGGAACTCGGCATCCGCCGGCCGCTCGAGCAGAAGGTGTACGACCTGGTGATCATCGGGGCCGGCCCGGCCGGTCTGGCGGCTGCGGTGTACGGGGCGTCGGAAGGACTCTCGACGCTCATGCTCGAGCGCGATTCCCCGGGCGGGCAGGCGGGGTCGAGCATGCGGATCGAGAACTACCTGGGCTTTCCACTCGGCATCACTGGCGATGAGTTGATCAAGGGCGCCGTGCTTCAGGCACATAAATTTGGGGCCTCCATCTCCAACCCGTCGGAGGCGATGGCGATCGAAACAGAGGGGGCGTACTCCACCGTCAGCCTCGATGATGAGAAAGTGACCGCACGATGCCTGTTGATCGCGAGCGGCGCCGAATACGGCCGCCTCAAGGCCGAGGGGCGCGAGAAATTTGAAGGGCGCGGGGTCTATTACGCCGCCACCCCGGTCGAGGCTGGCAGTTGCGTTAATTCTGATGTCGTCTTGGTAGGCGGCGGAAATTCGGCGGGGCAGGCGTCCGTTTACCTTGCCACCAAGGCGCGCCGTGTCTTCCACCTGATTCGGGGCGACGACCTGTACAAGAACATGTCGAGTTACCTGGCCCGGCGGATCGAGCGATCGGAAAATGCCGAGCTGCTCAAGAACACGGAGATCATGCGCCCAGACGCCGCCGGCAAAGTCGTTCACTTGCTTGATCCGCCACAACTCGAGATCCTGCCGCCGCACGTAGCCATCGAGGCGATCGAGGACCGTCTGCTGCTGCGCAGGCGTCATCCGCCATGGGTCGGCGGGGACTTCCAGTTCGCTGGCAAGACCCGCGATCGGAGTTCGCAACAGCGAAGCCAAGTCCTTCTGGGCGACGAACCCGCGGCGCGGCTCGCAGTCGTCAATCAACGCGGCCACGCTGAGCAACGCACCACGATCCTTCACCACCGGAAAATCCATTTTGAACGTGTCGAGGAACTGGCGGAGCGATTCCTCGGATCTCTCGCCGTTTTGAGCGGTGCGCTGGAGAATCGCGATGACCTCCCCGACCGACTGCTCGCCGCACAGATGCAGATACGCGCAAAGCGGCCCGCTGCCGAAGTCGTCGTAATGACTCCGCGATGTTGGGTTGACGGCGAACCGCTTTGGCAGGAACGGCGCGGATCTCATCGCCATTACCAGACGGCCCGTCGGGACGAACAGGGCGCGCGTTCGAGTCGCCGCGCTTCCCAGCGCACAGTATTGGGTGGCCGCGGATCGAAACTCGGGGTTCGACTGCCAGCTTCGAATGGACGTTTCAAACGCGCGGAGCGACGTTTCGTCGGCAGGAGATACCGCGAACCCGATCGCGCCGAGCAAAACCATGAATGCCTGGAGTGCCAGCGCACGTCGACCGAGGAAATGGCGGCAGCAAGGCATGGAATCCGCCTGGAAATGTGCCCTCCCCGCGTCAGAGCAGCCGCTCACCTTTGCCGCGCGGGATCAGAGTGATGATCTTCTCCACGATCTGCTCGACGGTGATCCCCTCCGCTTCGGCATTGAAGTTGGGGATGATGCGATGGCGAAGCACGGGCGGGGCGACGGCTTCGATGTCTTCCACCGTCACGTAAAGCCTCCCGCGCATCAATGCCCGGGCCTTGCCGGCCAGGACCATGTTCTGCCCGGCGCGCGGACCGGCGCCCCAGCTCAACCAGTGGCGCACGAAATCGCTCGCGCCGGGCTCATTGGGTCGCGTCGCCCGGATCAGGTCGATCGTAAACGCATAAACGTGATCGCCGACGGGTACCCGGCGAACGATTTCCTGAAGCTCCAGGATCCGCCGGGCGTTGATCACCTTCTTGATCTTGGAGGGGATGACGCCGGTCGTGCGCTTCAGCACTTCCAGCTCTTCCTCGCGCTTCGGGTAGTGAACCATGACCATGAACATGAAGCGGTCGAGCTGCGCTTCGGGCAGGGGATAGGTGCCTTCCTGCTCGATGGGGTTCTGGGTGGCGAGCACGAAGAACGGGTTCGGCAGGTCGAGCGTTTGCCGGCCCGCCGTCACCTGGTTCTCCTGCATGGCCTGAAGGAGTGCGGCTTGTGTCTTGGGTGGGGTGCGGTTGATCTCGTCGGCCAGCAGCAGGTTGGCGAAGATCGGTCCCTGGAGGAACTCGAACCGCCGTCGCCCGGTGTCCGGATCCTCCTGAAGCACGTCGGTACCGGTGATGTCCGAGGGCATCAGGTCCGGCGTGAACTGGATGCGCCGGAAGGAAAGGTCCATCGTCTGCGCGAGCGTCGAGACAAGCGTCGTCTTCGCCAGCCCCGGGACACCCTGCACGACGCAATGCCCGCGCGCGAAGATCGCGATGAGCAGTTCCTCGATGACACGTTCCTGCCCGACGATCACCTTTGCCAATTCCGTCTGGAGCGCGTGATACGTCTCAGCCAGAAACTTGGCCGCGTCTACGTCGGAGTAGGCGCCGAGAGATGTGTTGGAATCGATCGTAGTCGTCATTCAGAGTTTAGAGTTTGGAGTTTAGAGTTTGCAGTTTAATTCAGAGGAAGGTTCACGGTTCAATGCCGAAGGCATCCGCTTCGACTTTCCTAAACTCTAAACTCCAAACTCTAAACTCTCGCTTACTTTAATGTCTTGACCGACAGCACGGCAGGAATGCTGTCTCCCGGGGTCTTGCGGATGAAACGGACGCCGGGATAGCGGGGCGCATCGCCGAGTTGGTGTGGTCCGGCCCAGATGCGCTTTCCGTTCAATTCAACGATGGCCAGGTCATGGCTCATCGTGAGCCGGACGCGAAGGGGACCGGTGGTCGCGGCGGGTAGGGCAGGCTCGGTGTTGCCGTTGAGCGCCACCTGCTGCGTATCGCCGATGAGCTGCCAGACGAGCTCGTGGGCGCTGGTGCCGCGGTCTGGGCTGAAGTCGGCGGAGGTCGAGATGAACACCTGCGCCACGACCGCGTCATTGGGGTGCGGCGGACGCACATCAGCCTCAAATGCAAACGATTGTGAACCCGGCACCGGCGTGTCGGCCACGAGGCCGCCGCCCGCGAGGCCCGCCCCGGCTCCGGCCCGAAGCCCACTGGCTGTTTCCAGCGGCAGCTTCCCGATCGCGTGCCAGCCGGCCGGCATCGTCCTGTCGAAATTGCTCGCCGACTCGTTGGCGAAGTAAGTCCCCGCCAACTCGTCGATCGCGCCGTGACCCGTTTCGCCATGCGGGAGCAACTGGAACACGACCGCCGCGACGACCGCCAGCACGGCCAGTACCGCCAGGATGGCAACGATCGTTGCCGTCGGCAGCGCCCGGTGTCCGCCGCCCGTCTTTTCCTTCTCCAACCCGCCAATCAGCTTACGGGTGAAGCCGGGCCCGGCCCGGACCGCGCGAAAATCCCGGCCGTGCGCCAGGTCCTCGCGGGCTCGGAGCAGCAGTTGGTATTCGTCGGCCTCCTTCGGCTCCACGCCGGCATTTCCAGCGCGCAGCTTGGCGACCGCCTCATGCCACTGGGGGCTCCCCGGACCAGCGCGCAGCGCATCGGTCAGGAGTTTGAGAAAGGGGTCGGCTTCTACGTCGGTTTGAGACATGGGTTGAGAGTTTAGAGTTTGGAGTTTAGGGAAGAAGGAGGCGCGAACTCTTATCTAAACTCCAAACTCCGAACTCTAAACTCTACTCCTGCTATTCCTCTTCGCTCTCCTCGCCGCCAATAGTCCTGGCCAATCGCTTGAGGCCGTGGAACATGCGCGAACGGAGGGTTACGGCCTTGGTGCCGGTGATGTCTTCCATCTCCGCGTACGAGAGGTCCTGGAAGATGCCCAGTACGATCACTTCTTTCTGGTCCGTCGGCAGGGTGTCCAGCGCTCGCAGCACGCGGGTGATCTCCTCCTGCTTTTCCACGTCGTCGGTGGCGCGAGCGGCGACCTGGTACGGGTCGCCGCTAATATCGATACCGTCGAGGTTCAGCTCCGTGATGTTGCGGATTGGGCTGCGCTTGCGCCGCCGGGATTGGTTGATCCCGAGGTTCCGAGTGATCGTGAAGAGCCAGGTGGAAAACTTGTGCGGATAGTGATAGGTCGCGCGGAAGCGGAAGGCGCGCAGGAAGACCTCCTGGCCGATCGACTCCACGTCCTCGAGATTGCCCAGCATCCGGTAGAGGTAGGAGAGGACCGATGCGCTGTAGCGCTCGTAGAGCAGCTCGAATGCTTGCTTGTCTTCCTGCTGGGTCCGCCGCATCAACTCTTCGTCGGAGGCCTTGCCGAGCGGCACCGGCTTGAGTTCTTCGGCACCGGCCGGGGGAACGGGGGGGATCGGCGGGCGAACGGCGACGCTGCCGCGTGTTGCGGCGGGGGGAGCGGGGCGATCCGCCGGACGCCGAGATTGCGTCTTGGCCCCATCTCGAACGTTTCGATTCGCGTCAGATCGCATTTGGGCTGCTGCGAACTACCTGCCCCCGCAGACCGGTGGATGGTAGTCGAACGCTTCACCCCGTCAACCACCGAACGGGCGATCTCGCACATGTCGTTACGGGACACCCGTTATGGCTTGCCTATCCCTCCGCCGACTCGTCCTTCTTAACGGTCGCAGGGTCTGTCGCGCTCATGGTGGCCTGCAGGCGGTCGAGCTTTTGGTGAAGCTGCATCACCTCCTGATGCGCTTTCAAGTTCACTTGATAATCGAGGTCAGCGCGAATGCGATCGCGCTCGCTCTGCTGGTTCTGACTGATCAAAACGAACAGGGTGACGAACAGTGCCTCGACCGTCACGATCAGGCCCAGCACGCTGAAGGTCGGCGCGTCGTCGAACGGCCTGAACCGCCGCGTGTGGATGTGCGCGAGCGTGACGTTCACGATGATCCAGCAACTGAAGAGGCAGATGTTGAAGAGGACGAACGCGCGGCTCGCGCTGACGCTCGCCACTCGCTCCGCGATCCGCTGCCAGTTGGTCCGGTTCTGAGCGACCGCTTCGTTGACGTTGCGGATGCCGCGCACCTTCTCCACCGTCTCCCGCTGGCGGTGGCCGAGGATCGTGAGCATGTGAATGGCCGCGTCGGGGTGGCGCTGTAGAAATTTCAGGAAGTCGTCGCGGCCGAGGGCCAGCAGGTCGGCGTCGCTCTGGGCGCGGACCGTCGCGGTGCGGGGCCCGCCGTCCAGCAGGGAGATTTCTCCGAAGAAGTGGCCGGGGCCAAGTTGGCCAAGGATGACTTCCTTGCCGGTCTCGTCAGGGCAGGAAACGGTTACCTTGCCGCGCTGGACGATGTAAAAATCGTCACCCCGCTCCCCGATCCAGACGACCGGCTGCTGCGCCGCGAAGCGGCGCGAGCGGAGCAGCGCCTGAAGTTCGGCGCGCTCGGGAGCGGGGAGATTTTTGAACAGGGGGATCGCGCCGAGAACATCTTCGGCTAGGACCGGACGTTGCTCGGCGACCAAAGACGGCATGGCACGGGATCTCCAGAACGGCTACTATAATCGTTATCGGCAGCGGTGGCTGGGGCGATCGCGGTTGGCGGACGAGATTTTCTCGCGTCCGGCCGGCTGAGGAAAGTCCGAACTGCGCAGGGCACGGTGCTTGATAACGTCAAGGCGGAGCAATCCGACGGAAAGTGCAACAGAAAGATACCGCCGGGTGGGTTTCCCATCCGGTAAGGGTGAAATGGTGCGGTAAGAGCGCACCGCGCGCGGGGTGACTCGCACGGCATGGCAAACCCCACCGGCAGCAAGACCAAATATGCGGAGAGCCCTGGCCCGGGGCGACCCCGACGCGCTCGCGCGTCGGAGACATCCGCGGGTAGGTCGCTTGAGGCGGGCGGTAACGCCCGTCCCAGAGAAATGGTCGCACCGGCGGGAAACCGCCGTGAACAGAATTCGGCTTACCGGCCACCGTGTGCCGAGATCGGCGGCGATCCGAAGAGGGTCGCCGCCGTTTTATTGGGGCCGAGCTCAGTTATGCGTAGGCGTCGAGAGCGCCGCCCAGACCCGTGGCGGCGACGAGCGCATCGCCCGCCGTTGAAGCGTTATTTGACGCCGCATCGAGTAGTTTGAGCGCGGCATTCCCGTCTGCCTGCTGGGCATCCAGAACCTTGCGAGCCACGGCAATCTGGATGCGCCCCAGCACCTGCGACTGTTGGAGGTTGGAAATTGCGGAAGTCAGATCCATCGGCGAGACTCTCTACCGTCCACATCGGAAATTCCGGGGTGTCGCCATAATTCAGACAACAAACTTCTGCGAAAATTGGCGGGATCATCGTTGACAGGCCGAAAACGTTAGGATAACGTTCATCCAAACAGCTTCCGAACCTCGGTGTTTTGCTGGTGACGAAGGGATTTGGCATGGGCGAACAGAACGACACGCTCATTTCCGCATTGCTTGCGCCCGGAGGTCAGGAGGAGGACGGTGAAGCGTTCGAGCGGTCATTTGAAGATGACCCGGCTTTGGCGCCGCGACACCACTCGGCCTTCCTCGTCGAGCCAACGGTGCTGGAGGCCGCGGAGGTCGATGCTCTCCTAAGCGGTCTTTCGGCCGCGCTTCTGGAGTCGGAGGGGAATTCGGCTGGCGACGTGGGATCGGCGCCGGCAACGCGATCGGTGACGGAGGCGACACACAAGGGACCCGAATATGAACCTCACCCCCAGACAAGTGGACGTGATCGTGGCGATCCGCAACTACCGTCACCTGCACGGCTATTCGCCGACGATGCAGGAGCTGGCCGACCAGCTCGGAACCAGCAAGGTCACCATCTTCGAGCACGTCGGCGCCCTGGAAAAGAAAAGGGTCATCCGCCGCGATCGTCACAAGGCTCGCTCTTTGGAGATCATCACTGAAGACAAGCTTCCCGACGAGGACCGCAGCACCAAGCTTCCGCTGCTCGGAACCATCGCCGCCGGCTCTCCGATCGAGGCCGTCGAGAACCGCGAGGAGCTCGATCTGGAAACGATGTTCCAGAATCGGAACGGCGTCTACGTCCTGCGCGTGCGCGGTGAGTCGATGATCGACGATCACCTCTGCGACGGGGACTACGTGGTCATCGAACGCCGGGAGACGGCGCGCAACGGCGAGCAAGTCGTCGCCCTCCTCGATACCGGCGAAGCGACGCTCAAGCGGTTTTACAAAGAGGGATCGAAGATCCGCCTTCAGCCGGCCAATCGAACGATGGAGCCGCGGATCGTCGATGCCGACAAGTGCCGTATCCAGGGCGTCGTGATCGGCGTCCTCCGCAGCTACAACAACTGACGCGCTCACGCGCGTGCGTGTGCGCGTTTCATCTCCACGTCCACGGGAAGACAGGAGCACGTTATGCCGGAAGCCCCACCGCGCCGCGGCAATCCACCGTCGCGCCCCAGCGTCCGATTCGATGGCAATGGCAACCGTAGTGGCAACGGCAACGGCAGGCGCGACGCCGATGACGTTCGCCAACCGCCCAACCGCCAGCCCCCATGCCGAACGACAAGCACGGACCGTGGCGGTCCGACCGCAAGCGTGAATGAGCGGCCGCGTCCAGGTATGCAACCGAGGACGAGCGTGCCACCGAGAGCGGCCGCGCAACCGAGAACCAGCGTTCAGTCACGGGCCGGTGTTGCGCCAGTTCCCTCGAGAAACTCCATCAACAAGGCCAGGCCGCGCGTGACGCCTTCCGACGCGCCACGGCGCCCGGGAGACGTGACATCTCAGCCACCCAAGACCGTGGCGGGCAAGGTCGAGGCGGAGATCCTGTTTCAAAAGTATTTCAAATCAGTCGGCCCACGGACCTACGCCGTGCAGATGAAACGCGCCGGCAACGGCAATCACTTCCTGGTCCTGACCGAAGGCAAGCGTGACGACAAGACGGGTGAAGTGCGAAAGACCCGCCTGTTCCTCTTCAGCGAAGACTTCGTTCCGTTCTTCCGCATGCTTCACGAGACCGCCCAATTCATCAAGGCCAACCCCGTCCCCGAAGAAGTGAAAAAGAAGCGCGATCGCTTCTGGGCAAAGCGCCGAGAGCCGGGCGCGAATTGACGCCGGTTCACTACAAAGCGCGGAGGCTTTTTCGCCGCAGAGACGCAGAGGACGCAGAGAGGCAGAATAAAACAAATAGAAACCGCGGATTTCGCGGATTACACGGATGAAAGCGTCGCTGCTTCCCATCGGCGTCATCCTCGCTATCCGCGGTTCGAAGCTCTTTCTTCTTCTGTCTTCTCGGCGGCGAATAAGTCTCCTATTGTCCGACTTCGATGCGGACGTACTTTTCGAGCGTGGCGCCGTGCTTCTTGAGCAGTTCGCCTACGCTGCCCTTGAACTTGTCGGGCTGGATGAACGGCTGGTCCAGCAGGACGCGCTCTTCGTAAAACGTGCGCATCTTTCCTTCGGCGATCTTCTCGGCGATCTGCTGCGGCTTGCCGGTCGCCTTCGCCTGCTCCACGACGAAGTCGCGCTCCTTGGCGACGACGTCCGCCGGCAGCTCTTCGCGGGTGCGGGCGAGCGGCAACGGCTTCACCGCGGTGATGTGCATGCCCAGGTCCTTGACCAGCTCGTCGCTGGCGTTGCCGGAGAGCGAGACGAGCACGCCGATCTTGCCGGTGATCCCGTACAGGTAGACGCCGACCCGGCCGCCCGGGTTGCTGACCGCGGCGGTCTTGCCGAACCGGACATTCTCGCCCGTCTGGCTCGCCACCTGAGTAACGTCAGCGGCGATGGGGGAGGCGGCGATGTTAACGGCGGGATCCTTCAGCAGGAGCTGCGCCGCCTTCGTGGCCACCACCTGCACTGGCTCGCTTCTGGCCGTGAAATCCGTGTTGGTGTTGACCTCAACGAGGGCCGCCGACTTCCCATCGGGCGCGGCGATGCCGACGACGCGTCCTTCCGTGGCGGCGCGCTGGGCGACGCTGTCCTTCAGGCCCTTCTTGCGGAACGCTTCGATCGCCTTCTCGATGTCGCCTCCGACTTCGGTCAGGGTCTTCTTGCACTCCATCATTCCCTGGCCGGTGCGGGCGCGCAGGTCGTTGACAAGTTTCGCGGTGATTTCCGCCATGTGATGCTCCCAAAAAAGAGAACTGAGGACCCAGGACGAAGGACTGAGCAATGGCAGCTCCAGCTCGGTCCTCGGTACTTAGTCCTCAGTCCGCGGTCCCTCTCTCACAACCTCGTATTTGAACTTCGCCGTCCTTCGATCGCGCGCTTGTGCTTTGGCAAGTCACGCGATGGGACTCATGATCTTAGGCTTGTACCGCGGCCACTGGCTCTGCGACGACCGGGTCGGCCTCGCCGCCCGTTGCGGGTCCGGCGCCGTCGCCAGCAACCGCCGGTTCGTCGTTACGGGCGGGTTCTTCGCCGCCGCCCGCCGCGGGAGCGCCGGCCGGGCGGCCATCGTCAGCACGGAAGGCGGTTCGGGTGGAGCGGCGTCGCGGCTGCTGCGCCGTGCCCGGCTCCTCGGCGGCCTTGTCGGTACGGCCCTGCTTACCGTCGATGATCGAATCCGACAGTTCCTTACAGACGATCTCGACGGCCCGCATCGCATCATCGTTGCCGGGGATGGGCAGGTCGATCAGGTCCGGATCGCTGTCGGTGTCGATCAGCGCGATCGTGGGAACGCCCAGCTTTCGCGCCTCTTTGACCGCGATGTGCTCGCGGCGCGTGTCGATGATGAACATGACGCCGGGCATCCGCTCCATCTTGCGAATCCCTTCGAGGTTCGCCTTGATCTTGGTCATCTCGCGCTGGAGCGTCGCCTTCATCTTCTTGGAGTAGGACTCGATCTGGCCGGTCGCCCAGAGCTTCTCCAGCTCTTCGAGGCGGTTGAGGCGGGCGCGGATGGTTCGGAAGTTGGTCAGCGTGCCGCCGAGCCAGCGCTCCGAGACGTAGTGCATGCCGCAGCGCTTGGCCTCTTCCTCGACCGCGTGTCGGGCTTGGCGCTTGGTGCCGACGAACAGCACGTCCTTGCCGGCGGCCACCGTGTTCTGCACCAGTTTCTTGGCGCGAAGCAGCCCCTTGATCGTTTCCCGCACGTCGATGATGTGAATCATGTTCCGCTTGCCGCGGATGTACGGCTCCATCTTTGGATTCCAGCGGCTGACGCGGTGTCCAAAGTGGACGCCAGCATCGACGAGCGACTTCACGAGATCAGCTTGAGATTCAGCCATAACAGAACATTTCGATTTTCGATCCCGATTGGCGATTGAAAGCCAGGTCGAGGCCCGGTGGGTTCAGAGTTTCCCGGGGGACGTGCCGTTCAATCGCGAATCGTGAACCGCAAACCGCAAATCCTTTCAATTCAGCCCGTGCGTAACCGCGGCCAAGACGCCGGCTTTGCCATGGGGCTTGGGGTTTCCAGTGATGTTGTAAATCAAAGACCCGCTTCCGACTCCACCCCCGCTTGGGTGGAATAGCGCGGGCGGCCCTTGGCAGGCCGAGACTTATCAATCTACCGGGGCCTCCGTGGCGATGCAAGTCAATGATTGCGGACATGGATATTGATTAACGCGAAGTCGCGAAGTCGCGAAGACGCGAAGGGGATGACTGTGTCGTGAACGATTAATTTTGTCGGCTCGCGACTCGTTTTTTTCCTTCGCTGCTTCGCCATTTCGCGTTAATCAATGTGCTTCAAAAACGCCGAGAACGCTTAGCGTGGTCCGCGGTCGCCTCCGCGACCACCGCCACCACCGCGCGGGCCACGGTCACCACCACCACCTCCGCCGCGAGGTCCGCGGTCGCCGCGATAGCCGCCACCACCGGCACCGCCGCGCTGTCCGCCGCCCTCGCCAGGGCCGCCGCGGTCGCCCGCGCCGCCGTCACCACTGCCGGCGGGGGCGCCGACCGGTTCGGGATCGGAGAGGCCTTCGTCTTTCATGGCAGCCTTGCGGGAGAGCTTGATACGGCCCTGGTCATCGATCAGGATCACCTTGACGCGCACCTCATCACCCTCGTTCACGAAGTCGCGCACGTTCTGGACGTAGCGGTCTGAGAGCTCGCTGACGTGGCAGAGTCCGTCGGTCTCCGGGGCAATCTCCACGAACGCGCCGAACTCCTTAATGCTGACGACCCGGCCGGCGTAGATCTTGCCGACCTTCACCTCGGCGGTCATCGCCTCGATGATGTCGCGGCAGCGCTCGGCCGCGGCGCCATCGACGGCGCTGATGTAAACCGTGCCGTCGTCCTCGATGTCGACCTGTGCACCGGTGTCGGCCTGAAGTTTCTTGATGTTCTTGCCGCTGGGTCCGATGATCTTGCCGATCTTCTCCGGATCGATCTTGATCGACAGCAGACGGGGGGCCCACTTGCTGATCTCCGGCCTTGGCTTGGCTAGCGTCTGCGCCATCTTTTCGAGGATGAAGAGCCGGGCTTCCTTCGCCCGGTGCAGCGTCTCGCGGATGACCGCGTGATCGATCCCCTCGGTCTTGATGTCGAGCTGGATCGCGGTGATCCCCTCGCTGGTGCCGCACACTTTGAAATCCATGTCGCCGAAGTGGTCTTCCTCGCCGAGGATGTCGGTGAGCAGGGCCTGGCGGTCGCCCTCTTTGACCAACCCCACCGAGATGCCCGCGACCGGGCGGGTGATCGGAACGCCCGCATCCATCAGCGCCAGCGTGCCGCCGCAACTGCTGGCCATGGAACTGGAGCCGTTGGATTCCAGGATGTCACTGATGATCCGAACTGTGTACGGGAACTGCTCGACGCTGGGGAGCACCGCGATCAGGCTGCGCTCGGCGAGCGCGCCGTGCCCGATCTCGCGCCGCCCAGGGCCGCGGATAGGCCGCACTTCACCCACGCTGTAGCTGGGGAAGTTGTAGTGGAGCATGAATTTCTGGCTGTATTCCTCGATCAGCCCGTCAACGAGCTGCTCGTCGCTGCTGGTGCCGAGCGTGACGGTACACATCGCCTGCGTCTCGCCGCGGGAGAAGATCGCCGAGCCATGCACACGCGGCAGCACGCTCACCTGGCTGGAGATCGGGCGGACGCTCTTGTAGTCGCGCCCGTCGGGGCGAACGCCGTTCAGGATCGCTTCGCGCGTCACCTGCTCTTCGACCTCGACGAAGACATTGCGGATCATCTTCTGCTTGTCGCGGGTACCGGTGAGGGACGCGTAACTGGCATTGGGATCGGTGTTCGACGGAGCCAGTTCCGCGATCAGGTCATTGAGGATCTGCTTGACGGCATCGGACCGGTCGGCCTTGCCCGGCTTGCCCTTGACCTCGCGGATCTTGTCGGTGACGCGGCCGCGGATCGCCTCGACCAGCGCCGGGTCCGGCTGCTTGATGTCCCCGACCTTCTCGCGCGGCAGCTTCCGCTGAAGCTCCTCGATCATCCCGACGATCTCGACGACCGCGTCGTGACCGAACTTGATCGCGTCGGCGACGACGTCCTCGGGCAGCTCGCGCGAGCCGACCTCAATCATGTTGACGTAGTGCTTGGTGCCTGCCACGACCAGGTCCAGGTCGCTGTACTCGAGCTGCTCGGTCGTCGGGTTCAGGACGAACTCGCCGTTGATGCGGCCCACGCGCACGTGCGCCGTGGGGTGCAGAAACGGGATGTCGCTGAGGGCGACGGCGGCGCTGGCGGCAATCCCCGCCAGCACGTCCGGGTCGTTCTGCTGGTCCGCCGCCAGGACGTTGAGGTGAATCTGCACCTCGTCCATGAACCCCTTGGGGAACAACGGCCGCAGCGGCCGGTCCACCAGGCGGGCGGTCAGGATCTCCTTGGTCGTCGGGCGGCCTTCGCGCTTCATGAACCCGCCGGGAAACTTGCCGGCGGCGGCGCGGCGCTCGCGGTAATCGACCTGGAGGGGGAAGAAGTCAATCCCCTCGCGCGGGTTCGCCCGGACAACGGCGCCGAAGACGACGGTATCGGCGTACTGGACGGTGACGGAGCCGTCGGCCAGCTTGGCCAGTGTCCCGGTTTCGATGGATAGCGTGCGCCCGCCTATCTGGCGTTCTACTCGAATCGCTTGCATGAACGTGTGTCCTCTGCGGCCCCACGGGGATGAGTGGCGCACAGAAGGGAAAAGGAAAAAGTAAAAAGTAATGCCGGCCGCAGGATACCCGTGTGTGATGCGGGTGCCGCGGCGCGACGCGCGTTACGGTTTCCTTTTTACTTTCTCCGCCTTCCGTGCCGGGGTCCGCGATGCCGCCGAGCGGGGCCGTTGTCGGGGTGCGGGAACCGGAGAAACGAATATCCTTATCAAGCGATCAGGGCACGCGGATCGCGTGCCCTGTGCGTTCAATTTAACTTTATTTTCGCAGTCCGAGGCGTCCGATGATCTGCTGATAACGCGTTCGATCTTCGCGCGTCAGGTACTTCAGCAGGCTGTTCCGCTTGCCGACCATCTTGAGCAGCCCGCGGCGCGACGAGTGATCCTTCTTGTGCGTCTTGAGGTGCTCGGTGAGCTCGGTGATCCGACGGGTCAGCAGGGCAATCTGTACTTCCGGCGAACCGGTGTCCTTCTCGTGGATCTTATAATCGGAAAGGATCTGGGTTTTCGACTCGGCCGTAATCGACATTGGAACAAACTCCTAGACACCAGATCCGCCAGCACGTTGCCAGCGAGTCGGTCATGATAGGAACCGTGCCGCGCTTGCGACAATCGGAAGCGGGGAAGGCTAGCGAATGGGGGGTGCGATTGCAAGCACGCGCCGCCGCACTGGCCGGTCGTTACAATGACCCGCCATGGGGCGGATCCGCGCCGCCGTTGGGGTGGTCAACCCGTTCGGCGCCATCTTCACGAAGGAGCTTCGGGTGACGTCCCGCCGGCGTCGCAGCTACGTGCTGCGCGTCGCGTACCTGGGCGCGCTGCTCCTGGCCCTGCTCGCCACGTTCTCCAGCACGCGCCACGCCTTCGGCGGCGTCGCGGCGCGCGTCCAGGAACAGGCACTGATGGGGGCGCTGTTCTTCTTTTGCTTCTCACTGTTCTGCGTGATCGCGATGGGCCTGATCGCGCCGGTGCTGACCGCGACCGCGATCAACTCCGAACGACTCCATAACACGCTGCACGTGCTATTGATGACGCCGATCAGCAACACGCAGATCGTCAGCGGCAAATTGTTCAGCCGGCTGCTGGTCGCGCTGACACTGATTGGCCTGAGCCTGCCGGTGCTGGCCCTGGTACGGCTGCTGGGGGGCGTGGAACTGCACCAGATGCTGGGCGTGATCTGCCTGTGCGTGTCGTTTGCGATGGGGTGTGCCGCGATCGGGCTGTTCTATTCGGCGATCCTCTCCCGCGCGTACGCAGTCATCCTGCTTTCCTACGGAACGCTCCTGCTCATTTACTGGTTCGTGCCGATGTGCTTCGCGATCGCCACGCGGCCGGGGCCACGCTGGATCGAGTTCTTTTGTGCGATCAACCCGGTCATGTGCACCGGAATCCTGGCGGCGCCGCAGCGAGTCATGCCGGTTATGGTCGAGTGGTGGCCGGCGGTGGTCGTGCAGCTGGGTTTAACCGCGATGCTGGTCCTCTTCACGTCCCTGCTGCTGCGCCGGATTGCCCGCCGAGAAGGGGGCGATGCGCAGCCGGCGTTACAGGCCGCGACGGTGCCGGCCATGCGTCCGCCCCCGTTGCCGAAGGTCGTGTTCGCGGGGCCGGCGGGCCCAACCCCGCAGGGCAACCTGACGCCCTTGGCGAACGCCCGGCCATCGGTCGTCTCCGACAACCCGATTCTCTGGCGCGAGATCCGCCGTCCATTGATTCAGAAACGATGGCATAAGGTCGTTGCCGCCATGTCGGTGATCACGGTGTTGCTCGTGTCTTACCTGGTCCTGGGCTTCGACAACAGCCTGGGCGAAAAGGGTCCGCAGTTCGGATATGCCAACGTATTCTGCGGGTTGATCTGGTTGCTGACGGCCGTCCTGGCGGCTACCGCGATCGCCCAGGAGAAGGAGAGCGACACCTGGACGCTGCTCCTGGCGGCGCCGCTCCGCGGCCGTGCCATCGTCTGGGGGAAGGTGCTGGGATTACTGCGGCGGATGCTCTGGCCGACCGTCCTGGTGATGGTGCACTTCATTCTTTTCGCGCTGTTCGGCGTGATCCGATGGCCGGCGGTGGTGCTGATCATCTGGGTGATCATCTCATTCAACTCACTGTGGATCGCGACGGGGCTCTACCTGTCACTGCGGCTTCACAAGGTGACGACGGCGGTCATCATCAACCTGATGTTGGCAGTGATCGCTTATCCGGCGGCGTTTTTTCTGGTTCTTACGGTCGTGAACTTGATGGATGCCCCCGATCGCATCGCGGAGCTGGTGGGGTGGAGCATCCCGTACGTGTACATCTCGTTTGGGCTGGAGGCGATCCAACAGCAATCACCTCGCGAGATCTATTTCCTCAACTATGGGCACCTCACAATCGGCGAGTTTTACGCGATCACGTTCGCGGCGGGATTGGCATACATCGGCTTCGCGGCGGCGATACTGGGGCATACAGCGCGGCATTTCGACCTGATCGTCGGACGAGCCACGCATGGGCCATTTGTGCCACCGCCAATTCCAGCGACGGGTGCCCGGATCGCCAAAACCTTGAGCGTGGACTGAGGGAATCGTCATCAACAGTCGTTTGATCGGCCGATAAATATGACACGTTCCATTCGAGCGAGCTCAGCCATCGTTAGTTTGGCCGTGCGGCAGATTTTGGATGCCGACGAACTTTTGGCGATGGCGAGGCATATGCATGATTGGGTCGCAGCAAACTGGCCGCGCAGAGAACAGCTGTGCAGGTCGGGCGTGCGACGGGGAAGCCTTTGGGAGTTTTAGACAATGGCGGGAGAGCGATTTCAGACGATTGATTTGTCCGCCTGCCTCCGGGCCCTCGCCGAGCTTCATGAGCAGGTCACGCGGGGCCATTGCAGGGTGCAGATTACCCGTCTCGGGTGCGAAGACGTTTGCGTCCTGATCAGCCAGGCGGAACTCGACGCCCTCGAGCGCGCCCTGGAAATCTTCGCTCAGACCGATGGGTACCAGGCGATGTGCGGCGAACTGACCGAAGCCGCCGGCCAGAGTACCGCCGCCCTCTTTTCGGCTCCCGTCGCTCCCTGATCTCATTTCCGCTTCAATTCAATCCTGATTTGGTGACGGCTACCGCCTGGGAATTTCGGCCGGGTCGGGGGCGTCCGCGGTCGCGGGCGCTGCTTCCTGCTGCGGCGGCGCGGCAGGCCGCGTGGGTTGCGGCGAGCGCTGTTCCTTGAAACTCGCGAGCACTTCATCGAGGCGTGCCTGGGTGGCCGCCGTTTGGTCGGCGCGCAGCGTTCGCAACGCGCCGGAAATACGCGGACCCATTTTTCGCAATGCTTCGGCGGCCCGATCGCCTCCGACAACGTCCGGGCCACTGAGCTGCGCGACGAGCGACGTGACCTCCGCGAACACCTTGGGCGGGGGCTGTGGGAAGGGCTGAACATATTCCTCGATCAGGCTCACCGGTACCTTCACCGGCACCCCGCACTGGAGCACGCAGTTGACCGCGTCGCCCCGGATCCGACCGCTGAGCAATTGGCCGTCGCCCAGCGTGATCTGCACTTCGGCCGACGCGTCACCCGTCCGTCGCAGGCCGGCGATCTCCGCGGATTGAACGTCGATCGTGTCGAACGACGTATCCAGCGAAAGCCGTCCCGAAAGCGCCCCGACCAGTTGATCGCCGCCGCTGCCGAGGCTCAGGCGCGGCAAATCCGATTCATCCGCAGACGCGTTTGTGGTTGTTGCTGCCGCGGTTGCCGGCCGGGTGGTGGTGGAGGCGGTATCGCCCATGCTGCCGGCGGGCGCGAGCTGGAGACGGGCCAGGCTTCCGACCGAGAACTGCAACGGCCGGCTCGGGCCCAGGGCGATGGTGGAGAACTCGATGGGGTCGGACGTGACGATGCCGAAGAGGCGCGAGCCGTCGATCAGTTCCACCTCATGGTGCGGGACATCGGCAGGCTGAAAGTCGATCGCCGCGACGACCTCGCTCGGCAGGCGCAGCGTCCCCATGCGCGTGGCCAGCGCGAAGGGGCCCCGCGGGCGCTCGATCAGGAGCCGATCCCCGCTGCGCAGGGCGAGCATCGGGCGGTCGTATTTGAAGTCCTCCGGGTCACCGGCGCGCTTTCGCCAGCCCACCCGCTTCACGCTGGAGAGCGGAACCGACGTCACCTGTCCGCTGGTCAGTTGAAGGCGAAGCACGCCCGTTTGCAGGGTCCCGCAGAATGCCTGTCCATCGGAGCCGACGAGCAGATAATCAGGGTGAAATTCACCGATTGCCAGGATCGCCGCCAGCCGGTCCGAAGTTAGCTCGACCGGTCCGTACGCCGTCTGCGCCGTGAAGCGCGTGTCGAGCAATGTCCCCTTGAACTGATCGCCTCCGCGCAGCTCCACGACGTCGAGCAGTTCATCGCGGATCAGTTCCCAGTCGCCCAGCGACTGACGCGCCCGTGGGAAATTCACCACCCGTGCCCGCAGCTCGCGCGGCAGGTCGGCGAGGAACTCGCTTTCCCTTGCCTTCTCGAAGAACGCCTGCGCCTCATCGATCGTGTTGCGGACCGCCACCAGGTGCACGAGCGCGACCGACTGCCGGGCCGGGACATCGATCTCAGAGGCGATATCGATCTGGTCACTGCCGTTTTGCGTCGTGAGGGTCGGCCGGGTTCCAGCGGCGGTTCGACCGGCAAACAGGAACGCGATCCCGCGGTTGCCGTCGAAGATCGCCGCTCCGATCGGGCGATCATCGCGCTTGGCGCCGCTGATCGTCCGCATACCCTGGTTAGCGGCGCCCAGGTCGAAGTTCAACCGGACCGTGACGCGATGCGGGGTGGCCCCGCGATTTTCAAAAACGTCAACCCATCGGCACCACCCAGTGTGCACGTTCACGGTGACGTGACGGTTCACCGTCAGCCCTGCGATCTGCGCCGGCGCGAGGGCCAGCTCGTTGCGGTGCGCGTCGAACTTCGCCTGCTGGACCGTTGCGGCGTACTGCGCGCCCTGATCCAGGAAGAGGCGACCGCCGCTGTCGAATACATCCGCGCCGCCGGGACCGATGGAGCCATCCGCCTGCACGTCCCACTGCATGCCGGTGTCGTCGCGAAAGGTGTAGGGGAGTGGAACCGTTTGCTGCTGCTGCTGTGGTTGAGGCGGCGGATTGGCGACGACGTCGCGACCGGTTGCGATATGCCAGCCGACTCCACAGGTCACGAGGACGAGGAGCGCGCGGTCGCTGAAGATAGAGGCGAGGGATTTCACGGACGATCCTTCCGGCGCGGCGTCGAATCGACCGGAAGAACTCTATGCGTGCGCCGCACCGCGGGCAATGAGTGAAGATCCTTTGGCTCGCTTCCGGACCTCGTCAATTATCGATGTTCAGCACCGCCCCCGGCACACCAGGCCCAGGTGCGGGGGGCGAAGGAGCCTTGGGACTGCGCGTCTGGCTCGACAACTCCTTGAGGACCTCGTCGATTGCCTTCTGTGCTTCTTCGGGCTGGTCCTTGCGCAGCTCCTTCAGCACGCCGATCGCTACGGGACCCATCGTCACCAGCGTTGCCTTCGAGCGGTCGCGCTGTTTCCAGTCGTCGGCGTTCAGATCCTTGATGACGAGCTTGATCCGCTCGATCATCGACGGCGAAGGCTGCGGCTGCGGCTGGGAATATTCTTCCACCAGCGACACCGGTACGTTCATGGCCACGCCGCTCTGGAGCTGGCAGGCGAGCTGCTGCCCCTGGAGCTGTCCGCTGAGCGTCGTGCCGTCCCAGAGAGTGACCTGAATGTCGAGTGGGCTTTCCTTGGCGTGCGTCAGGCTGCGGATCTGGGCTGCGCTGACGCCGATCGTATCGAACGCCGTGTCGAGGCTTAGCTCTCCGACGAGCTTTCCGACGAGGAGGTCTTCGTTGGCGAGGCGCAGCGTGGGGGTCGTGTCATCGCTGTCGACGACCCTTCCGGCAAGCTGGATGCGCGCCATCGCGCTGGTCGGAAACTTGACGGTCTGATCACCGCCGGCGTCGAGCTTCATCGTGAACGTGTCAGCGGTGAGCAGGCCGGCAAAACGGCTTCCATCCGTCAGGCGGACTTCGTGAACGCCGCTCTCCTCGTTCTGGAGCACGACCGCGGCGACCGCCTGCGGCGCGAGCGTCAGCTTGCCGTAACGGGTCGCGACCTCGACGCCGGTCGGCGGCATCTGGACGATCATCCGCTCGCCGCTGCGCATGACGACGAGCGACTTGCCTTCAAAGTTCCATT
The DNA here is from genome assembly GCA_038240605.1 of Tepidisphaerales bacterium. Lineage (GTDB taxonomy): Bacteria > Planctomycetota > Phycisphaerae > Tepidisphaerales > Tepidisphaeraceae > JBBSDP01. Next base: position 23,325 of record JBBSDP010000005.1, read on the forward strand.
CCTCCGTCTCGCCGGTGCGTTTGCGATAGCCGACGCGCGATACCTGGCTGAGCGGGACCTGCGTGAGCTGCCCGCTGGAGAGCAACAGGTCGACCGTCTGCTTCTTGAGCAGCCCGCCGAACACTTGCCCGTCGGCCGTCACCACGAGCTGGCGCGGCCGGAACTGTCCGACATTGATGATGCCGACCACCTTGTCCACCGGCACGCTTACCGGTCCGTAAAATGTCTGGAGATCGAATACCGTCTCTTTGAGCGTTCCTTTGAACTGGTCGCCCGTACGCAGTTCGATCACGTCGAGCAGCTCGCCGCGGAGGACCTCCACATCACCGATGAATCCCTGTGCTGATGGAAAGTTCACGATGAGCCGGCGGAACTCGATGGCGATGCTCCGCATGATCTGCGACTCCTTGAGCTTGTCCATGAGTTGAATGCCGGCATCCTGCGTGGCGGCGGTCGCGTGCAGGTGCATCACGGCCAGTTCCTTTCCCGCCGGGATCGTCAGGGCCATGTTCGCCTGCACGTAGTTGTTTCCCTGGGGCCAGTTCACGGTGGGCGTGAGCTTCGATCCGCGCCCGGCGAAGACTTCTACCGCTGACGGACCGGCGCCGGTCTGCGCCACCCAACCAATGTTGTGGTCCTTCTTCTTGGGATCGTTTACCGTCTGCGCGTTCTGCACGCCGTAGTTCAGGTTCGTCTGGATCGTCACGTTCGCGGTCTGATCCTGGCCCTGCGTGTTCTTAATGATGTCGATGTAGCGCACGTATCCCTCATCCTTGTTGATCAGAATCCGGCGGGTGACGGTGAAGCCGTTGCCGTTGAGGTTGTCGAGGACCACCTCGCCGGTCTTCTCGTCAAATCGCGCCTGGTTGTTGTTCTGAGCGGGCTGGTTGCCGTTGACGAGGATCGATGCGCCCTGGCTGTAGATCGGCATGTTTCCGACCTGCTGGAGCCACCCGTTCTGATAGATGCGCCACTGGGCTCCATTGTTGTCGTTCATCATGAACGGCAAATTCACCACCCCGCCCACGACCGAATTGGGGCGGTTCATCGGAATCTGGCGCAGCCCGCGCTGGGCCAGGGCCGGCGCTGCAAGCAAGGCCAAGAGGGTGGTCGCAAGGATGACGGACCGACGGAAGGCGGCAGGAGCGGCAGCGGCGCGACAACGTTTCATGTTCGATTCCTCACTGCTTGAATGCGCACGGACGGGGACGGTTGCAGGCGTTCGCGGGAACAGGGATGCGCGGGTGTCACGGCACCACCTTGTGAAGGTATATCACCTCGCCGCTCGTGTATCGCATCTCGCCACGAACACATTGTACGACCATTTCCGCGACATTTTCGGGGGTGAGCGTCAGGTCCTCCGCGTATTGCTCGCGCGACAGGATCGAGCGGAACATCGTCGTTTCGACGGCGGCCGGCGCAATGCAATGGACGCGAACCCCGATCGACTGCCCCTCGCGCGCCGCGGACAAGGCAAAGTTGTGCAGGGCCGCCTTGGCCGAACCGTACGCGGCAAACCCGGGAAACGGATCGCGCGCCGCTTGCGAGGATATGAGCACCACCACGCCGTGCCGCTGCCGCTGAAACACCGGCCACGCCGCCCGGCACACGTAGAACGCCGACGAGAGGTTGGTATCGATGACGGTCCGCCACTCCACGGCGGACATTTCCGCAATCGATCTAACCGGCGCCACGCCAGCACAATGAGCGATCGCATCGATCCGCCCAAAGCGATTCATGGCGGCCTCGGTCATCGCATCGACCTGAGCGGGATCGGCGACATCGGTAGGGCAGATCAGGCTCGTGCCGCCGGCCAGCTTGGCGGTCGCTTCGAGTTCTCCGCTATTCCGGGCGACGAGGACGAGGCGATACCCCTGGCGGCCCAGCGCCTCCGCCGTCGCGCGGCCGATGCCGCGGCCCGCCCCGGTGATGATCGCGACCGGCTCATCCATCGACCGCCTCAAATCCGCGGCGGTCATGCTAACCGGTGAACAGATCGATGGCTATGGAATTCGGGACTGGACGGGGAAAGGCACGTCTCCATCTACCGTCGGGCAGTTATCGCCCCAGTGCCTGCTCGAGCGTGGCGTGAACTTCAAAGAGCGGCAGGATGCAAGCCCGCTGGAACGATTCCATCACCAAGGGCTGCAGCGCCGCCAGCTTCACCTTTGTTCCATGACGTGAAATGTCACGACGGAAGGACATGAATGAACCCATTCCCAGGCTTGAGCAAAAAGTGAGTCCGCTCATGTCGAGCACGACCACCGGCGGTCGCTGCGCGAGCAGGCGCATGAACTGACGATCGAGGAGCACCATGTCAGTCTTCGCCTCCCCAACAATCTTGACCACGATGGCCTCGGGCATCTCCAGCGTTTCGGCTGTGAGGGTACTGCTAATCATCGCTAGAGTATCGCACGCGATTGTTAACGATTGGCTAAGACGCCCGCCGCCGCGCGCCGACTGCCCAACCTGCTAATCCTCGAAATGCAGTGCGAAATCGATTGCGGTGTATCTTCCCTATACCCTCGACGCCAGCGAGCGGCGGGGATACAACGGTAAGTCCACACAGGCGACTTTGAGGAGACTCCGATGGATCAGAAAGATCAAGCGGCCCAATCCAAGGCAAATGCTGGCGTTTCGCGCCGACGGTTTCTGAAGACCACCGCTGCCGCCGGGGCCGCAGCCGGCGTGGCGATGCCCTATTTCGTGCCCAGCCACGTCCTGGCCGCACCGGGACGGCCAGGGGCCAATGACCGGATCGGCGTTGCGCACATCGGCGTTGGCGGGCAGGGAATGAGCCATGTTCGTGAAGGGGCGGTGGCGATCTGCGACGTTGATTCGGGGCATGCCGCCGCCGCGGCCCACAAGGCGGGCGGGCAGCCGTTCATCACCAAGGATTTTCGCGAGCTCTTGGAGCGGAAGGACGTCGATGCAGTCTACATTGCCACGCCCGACCATTGGCACGCGATCCAGGCCGTGATGGCGATGCAGGCGGGCAAGGACGTCTACAGTGAAAAGCCCGTTTGCAAGACGATCCAGGAAGCCGACGCGATGCAGAATGCGGCGGAGCGATACCAGCGCGTGCTTCAGATCGGCGCACAGGGTCGCTCGCACCCGCTGACCGGCCTGGCCGTGCAGTACATGCGTAACAAGCAGATCGGCAAGGTCTCGTACGTGGACGTGTGGCACCCTTCGAACTGGGTGGGGGGTAAGTCGCCCGATTCGGATCCGCCCGGTGACCTGGATTGGGAGATGTGGCTGGGGCCGGCGCAATGGCGTCCCTACAACCGCGATTGCGTTCACTTCAATTTCCGCTGGCTGATGGACATTGGCGCCGGCTTCATCCGCGACCGCGGCAACCACGTGCTCAGTTGCCTGATGTGGTGCATGGGGGCCGACGAGCAGCAGCCGGTGAGCGTCGAGGCGACGGGACTTCAGGACAAGGTCGGCGCGTGGGACACGCCGGTCACGATGGATGTGAAATGGGAGTTCAAGAATCCCGACTGGACCTGCACCTGGAGCCAGCCGGGCCGGCAGCGCCCGTTCCCCGGCCAATCCAAGAACCACCTGATCGACTGGGGCTTCGAAGCGTACGGCGACAAAGGCTCGATGATGTTCCGCAACGGTGACGGTGGCGTCGACGTCGAAGATGCCGCTAAGCAATACGTCCCGCCCGCCAACGGTTTCACCGTGCCCAGCCCCGGCGGGGCGGACGGGTCGCAGAATCACCGCGACAACTGGTTCGACTGCATCCGCCGTCGCGACCTCAAGCCTCGGATGAACATCTGGGTGGGCCGCAACGTGATCACGCTGCCGATCATTGCCAACATCAGCTACGTGCTCGGCCGCAAGCTCCAATGGGATTGCGCCAAGCGAGAATTCGTCGGCGATGAAGAGGCCAACCGGTTCCTCGCGCAACCCTATCGCGCACCGTGGCATTTGTAGGGTGGGCTCGGCCCACCGACCGTCGGGTCGAACAGGCGAAATACGGAATAAAACGGTGGGCCAGGCCCGCCCGACTGAGAGAACAATATGTCTGACTCGAAACTGCTTATCGAAGAGGTGAACTCGCCGACCGTCGACGTGCGCTATGCGGCGTGGAACAACGCCGGCGCGGCTGGCGCGGCGGCGGTCGTGCCGCTGGCGGACGTGATGGCCTCGCCGCAGCGCGACGTGGCCAAGGCGGCGAAGGAATCGCTTCACCGCATCGTGCATTTCGCCGCCCGCGCGTACGGTGCTGCCAATGCCCGTGCAGTCGCGGCGGAACTGGAAAAGGTGGCAGCAGAAGCGCAGCGGCCGCGGATCGTGCGCGTGGAATCGCTCAAGTGGCTGGCATTCGTCGGCGACAACGAATCGATCCCCGCCCTGGTCAAGCTGCTGGGTGACGCGGTCGTGCGCGAAGACGCGCGACTCGCCCTCGAGCGCATTCCCGGCGACGCCTCGCTCGCCGCCCTCACCGAGGCGATCAAGACCGCCCCGGCGGACTTCAAGCCGAGCCTCCAGCAATCCCTGTACGCGCGAAAACTCACGCCGAAGACGGTGGGAGTGAGGGCCGAAAGCGCGTGAGAGTTTGGAGTTTTGAGTTTAGGGAGGAGGGATTTCCTACGGAACCCCGAACCCTGCCTGAACTCTAACCTCTCCGGGCAGGCCCGCTCGGATGGAACGTTTCCGGGGGGATCTGGAAGCCGGCGGCTTCCAGCTTTGGCATGAAGCGCGGGCGCATCCCCTGGGCCTGCATGCGTCCGATGACTTTCCCGTCCGCTCCGACCCCTTCTTCATTGAAGCGGAACAGCTCCTGCATCAGCAGCTTGTCCCCTTCCATGCCGGCCAGTTCGGTGACGTAGGTGAGCTTGCGCGAGCCGTCGCGGAGCTTTGCCTGGTGCACGATCAGGTGAACGGCCGACGCGACCTGCTCGCGGATCACGCGGATCGGGAAGTCGATGCCGCCCATGAGGGCCATCGTTTCGATACGCGAGATCGCATCGCGCGGGCTGTTGGCGTGGAGGCTGGTGAGCGAGCCGTCGTGGCCCGTGTTCATCGCCTGAAGCATGTCCAGCGTTTCGCCGCCGCGGCACTCGCCGACCACGATCCGGTCCGGCCGCATGCGCAGCGCGTTGCGCACGAGCTCGCGGATGCTCACTTCGCCCTTGCCTTCGCGGTCCGGCTTCTTGGCTTCCAACGCGAGCACGTGATCCTGGCAAAGCTTTAGTTCGGCGGCGTCCTCGATCGTCACGATGCGCTCGTCGGCGGGGATGTAGCTGGAGAGAAGGTTCAGCAGCGTCGTTTTTCCGGATCCCGTGCCGCCGGTCACAATGATGTTGAGCCGGGCCGCGACGCAGGCCTTGAGGAAGTCCGCCATGGGACGCGTCATTGCGCCAAAGCGGATCAGGTCATCCATCGTCAGCCGGCTGTGCCCGAACTTGCGAATCGTGATGCAGGGGCCCGCGATCGCGACCGGGGGGATGACCGCGTTCACGCGTGAGCCGTCCGGAAGACGCGCATCGACGTACGGTGTCTTGGGGTCAAGGTGGAGTCCGAGGGGCAGGATGATCCGGTTGATGATCCGACGCACGTGGTCGTCGTCTTCAAACCTCACGGCCGTCCGCACCGGCTTGCCGCTCCGCTCGACGTAGACGCGGTCGGCGCGGTTCACCATGATTTCCGTCACCGATGGGTCGTCCAACAGCGGCTGGATGGGGCCGAACCCGAACAGTTCGTGCATCGCTTCACGGAGCAGCGCCGCGCGATCTGTTTCGGACAACGTGGCGGCGGCGGTGACGTACGCCTCCTGCAACGCCTGCTGCGCATCGAGGAGCGTCTGTTCCTTCCGCGCATTCGGAGCGCATGCGTCGAACTGACCCATTCGCTGCGTTACCGATTCAACCAGTTGCCATTTGAGCCGGCGCATTGCATCGTTCGACGACGAAAGCGACGCACTCGTCGGATCGGGCGGCGAGACGATCGGCTCCGCACAATGTGCGGAAGCACCCGTTGAAACGGCGGCAGTTGAGAGTGTCGTTGGCATTCTTTAGGTAATCGTTGCTTAAGCGCACGGCATCAAAGGACCGCATCTCCCCCCAATTGCCTGACCCGTTCAGGCTGGCCAGGGTTTGCCTGAGATCATCGAATGGATTGGCGCAGCGCTTTACTTACCGGCATGACCTCGTGTGCGGAATGGCCGGGGACGCCCGATAGGATCGGGCCGGGCGGTGATTATTTCGACTTTTCGAGTTGTCCAATGAAACTGTTCGCTTCGTTGATCGAGGCCTCCATGTCCTTGATCAACTGCGAAACGTCGCTGTCTATGCCCGCCGCGGTGGTGTGCAGCGAGGCGATCGCCTCGGCGTTCAGGTTGTGCTTCAGGAACAGGACTTGGTCCTTAAACGCATTGAGCACCGGCTGCATCTTCGCCTCGCTCTTACGCATGACGGCGATGAGTTGGGAATACCGGGCCTTGGTCTCGTTGAGCTTTTCCTGGCTGGAGCGCCGGAGATTGGCGTCGCTGTATTCACCCAGTTCCTTTTCCCATTCGGCAAAGAGGTCGTTGGCGACCTTGTCAACGGAATTGATGCGCTTGGAGACCGATTCGGCGCGCGACTGGCAGGATTCGTACTCGCTGTTGAGCTTTTTGTACTTAGCTTCGAGGTCGCCCCCCTTGAAGTTCGTCAGTTCCTGGAACTTCTCGAGCGTCGTTTTGAACTGCTCCTTGGCCTGCTGCTGGTCGTCGCGGGCGTTCTTCACCCGGCTCACGAGGATGTCGCGCTTCTCGTACCCCAGCTTCTGCCAGACGCCGTAGTAAGCCGTCGAGCAGCCAGTGAACATCGCCATCGTCAGCACCACGACCAATCCATCACGCCATTGTTTCACGTGCGCCTCCAGATCGAGCGGGGATATTTCGCCATTAGATGATGGAGAGATAGCAAAGACGCGCGCATCCCGCAACGCCGGGAGTGACGGCGCGGAACTCACGCCTTCCGAACGCCGCGCATCGGGTCCGGCTTGGCCGTCTGCTGAAATGCCGACTCGCGTGCCCGGCAGCCACGGCAAGCCCAGCACGGCTCGGGCCCTTCCTCCACGCAGCTCCATGTGCGCTCGAACGGCGCCGCCAACTGATACCCCAGTTCCACGACCTGCCACGGCTCCAACTCCAGCAGCGGCGTCGTGATTTCCAGCTCTCCCTGGTTGCAGGGGAGTTGAAGCAGTTCGTTCCAGATCTGGATGTATTCGGCCGTTTGCGATAGTTCGTCCCCCTGGCCGCCGACGCGCAGGCCCATGTAGATCGCCGTCGCCTGGTAATGCCCGGCATATCGCGCCGCCGACGCGATCATCGTGAGCAGCTCGAGCATCTGCGGCGCCAGCGAGCCGCGCGAACGCGGATCGGAGGCAGCTGATGCGCTGGACGGGCCGGCAGCGCCCGATAGTGGCGCCAAATACGACATTGGCAACACATGATCGCGATACGGCTTGAAGTGCGCCACCTGCTGCTCGTACGCACCCCGCGCCCGCGAGCCGGGCTGCGCGTTCAATTCGGCGTAAATCATCACCGGCCGAAACTTCTGCGCCGCCATCGCCGTGACGACCGCGGAATTGACACTGCCGCTGTTGAGGATGATCGCGAGGTTTTTAGCCATATTGGTCAGTTGTCAGTCGTCAGTCGTCAGTTGTCAGTCGTTGACTCCCGGTGGTCAAGGTTCGTGTACTGCATCGGTCTCAGATCGCGAGCGGAGATCAGGCAACTCCGTCGTTCGCATTGCAACTGACAACTGACAACGGACCAATGACACCTTTCCATATCGGACTACTGACAAACCCCAAGAATCACTTTCAACACTCCCGGCCTTCCCGCCAGTTCCATTGCTTCCACGCCCTGTTCCAGTTTCATGCGGCGGTGAATCAGGCTGGTTACGTCAATGCGCTTTTCCGACAGCGCGCGGATCGCTTCGCGGAAGGGGCCGCAGCGGCTGCCCAGGATCTGAACCTCGTCGATCACCGCCGGGGCGAGGTTGAGCGCCTTGCCGGCGGCTACCGTACTCTTCAGGACGATCGTGCCGCGAGGACGCACCATCTGCAGCGCCGTTTCCAGGCCGGCGGCGCTGCCGGTGCAGTCGACGACGATGTCCTGGTCGTGACGCGGGACGATGTCGGCCAGCGGGCGCGAACGGATCGACCATTTCTCGCAGAGCGCCAGTTTGTCCGGATGTTTCCCGATCACGCGCACCGGGCAGCCGGCGTCGCGGAGCACTTGCGCGACCAGCAGGCCCAGGCGGCCGTCGCCGAGGACCGTCACCCACTTACTCGCGTCCACCTTGACCTGCTTGAGGACCTGGAACGCCGCTGCCAGCGGCTCGACAAAGACGGCCGCGTCGTCATCAACGCCAGCCGGAATGACGTGCAGGTTGCCGGCGGGCAGACGCACGAACTCGGCAAACGCTCCATCGTGGCCCACGATCCCCAGGACCGAGCGGTTACGGCAATGGTTGCTCAGCCCCGATAGGCACAGGTCGCACCGGCCACAGACGATGTTGATCTCGCCGCAGACGCGCTGGCCGACCAGAACCTTCTCAGGCGAAGAGACGACGTCGGCGACGAACTCGTGGCCAAGGACCCCGCGGAAACCCATGTACCCTTTGACGATTTCCAGGTCGGTGGCGCAGATCCCCGCCTGGCGCACGCGCAGCAACGTGTCGCCGTCCCGTGCGTCCGGGTCGGCGCGGCGTGCGTTGAAGGCAAGTGACTGATCGAAGACGAGTGCGCGCATGCGATAAACGTCTCACCATCGGGCGATCTGCCACCATGCGTGTCGCAGTCGAGTTTTCGCCGCTGCCGAGCGGGCAGCAATTCATCGCGCGCGACACGATCCGTTCAGAATGGCTTGTCGGGACCGGTGAAATAGGCCAGCCAGGCGCCATCGTCGTAGCGGTAATCGCGGCCGGTCAGGTAGCGCAGGCTGCGCCGGGCCTGCCAGGCGATCGAGAAGTCCCGCTCGTTCAGGGCGGCCACCAGCGCGCGGGCGACGGCGGGCGTGCGGTAATGCTTGAGCGCATCGACCGCGGCAATGCGCACGTCGCGGCTCTCTTCGCGGTTGTCCGCGATCTTCAGTAGCGGCGCCACCGCCGACGGATCCGGCAAGTGAACAAGGGCCTTGGCGCCCTCCAGGCGAACCATCTCGCTTCGATCGATCAGCGCCCGAACGAACAGGGGCCTCGCCTTTGCGTCACGGGAACGGTTTGAGGCGCGGATCGCGGTTGCACGCACCGTCGCCTCCGTGTCGAATTCGGCGATCTGCCGGTAGCGCGTCGTGTAAGGCTCATGCCGGGTAAAGTCGTACTCAAGCAGTCCGTTGATCCCCTGACGACGGCGGTCGGCCGAATCGGAATTTTCCATGTCTCTGGCGGCGGCGCCGGGGCGGTCCCCCTGGAACCAGCGGTACGTGCGTGAGATCTTGCCGCCGATCCCCATGAAGAAGTTGCCGATGCGCGTCCCCGTCGCATCGAGCGCGCGGATCGCGAAGTTTGGCGGCGGCGCCTCGTCTTCGTCGTTGAGGTTTTGCCGGGTGTAGACGTCCTCGTCGTCACGACTGTCGGCGAGGGTCACCTTGCTCGACGACGCGGCGCTCGGCCCGGCGGCGGACTGGCAACCCGCTCCAACGAGGGCCAACAGCAGAAAAAACGTCGCTCGGAAATCCGTCATGCGCGATCCTCGAAGCAGGTTCAGGCGGGCACGCTCAGTGGCATTTCGCGAACGACGTTGCCAAAAAGCTCATCGGGGGAAACCCAATCCGGCATGTCGATCTCGACCCCCAGGAAACGAGGGGCCAGCCGTTTGAAACGGGCAGGGTCATCCGTGACGAAACAGCGCAGCGCGCCAGACCTGGGTTCACGGGCCGCCGCCGGTGCCGCGGGGGCAACGGCGTCGTCTGCCATCTCCGCTGCCGCGTCGGCCAGATCGGGCGAGTGGCACATCATTCCACCTTCCCGAAGCCGCCGGGCCACATCATGAGCGCACTGTTCGGCCGAGTCAATTACGCGTACCTTGCTTCCGACCATCTCGCGGATCAGTGGGCCGTACACCGGATAGTGGGTGCAGCCGAGGACCAGAACGTCGATGCGGTGGCGAACCAGCGCGCTGAGATATTGTTGCAGGGCAAGTCGAACCAGCGGGTCGTCGGGCCCACGGCCCTCTTCAATGATGGGCACCAGCAGGGGGGTCGGACGCAGCAACAGGCGGGCGTGATTCCGCCGGCGGTGGATGGCCCGCTCGTACGCCTTTGAGCGCACGGTCGCCTCGGTGGCGATCACGCCGATCGTGGGGACCTGCTTGGCGCCTGCGGCGATGACTGCCGCCTTCGCGCCCGGCTCGATGACGCCGCTGATCGAAAGTTTCGGATAGGCCGCACGCAGCGCCGGCATGGCCAGGGCGGTTGCCGTGTTGCAGGCGATGACGGCGTGCTTGGGCCTCAGGGGGAGCAGGTACCCGATGATCTGCTTCACGAACGAGCTAACCGTGCCGGCGGTCTTCGATCCGTACGGGAGCCGGGCCGTATCGCCGAAGTAGGCGATGTCTTCGGCAGGGAGGACCTCACGCAAGGCGCGGACGACGGTCAGCCCGCCCAAGCCGCTATCGATGACTACAATGGGTGGAGGGCTTTGCATGTAGGCCAAATGATTATCGGACCTGCCACCGGTGAATCTTGACAATTCCGGCGTGCGGTCCGAAACTTTCCGGCACGACACCCGCAGGCACACCCGGTGGAGGCATCCCAATGATCGAGTCCCTGAAAGAAAAGCGAATCCTGCTGGTTGACGACGATCACGATATCCTCACCAGCATGCAGGCCGCGTTCGAACCGACCGGCGCCGTCGTCGATACCGCGTCGAACGGTAATAAGGCGGTGGAGCTGGCCGAGAAGAACCTGCCGGATCTGGTCGTCCTCGACATGATGCTCCCCGGTCGCAGCGGGTTCCTCGTGCTCGAACGCATCAAGTCCAAAAAGCCGCGCAATTCCAAGCCGTTCGTGATCATGATCACCGGCAACCAGGGGGCCCGGCACAAGATGTACGCCGAGAGCCTGGGTGTCAGCGAGTACCTCAACAAGCCGGTCAAGATGGACAAGCTCATCGCGTCGGCGGAGAAACTCCTGACGACCGCGCCGGCCTGACACGCCCGCACCCCCGCACCCCCGCTCGCTCCGTTGCACCGTAGGAAACCTCCATGCATGCGCCGGCGTCTGCTGAGGTTCGACCGCTGATCGATCGGATCGTCGATGAAGCGCTCGATCGCATCGCTTCCGATATCCACATCGAGCCCACCACCGACGGCTACGAAGTGCGTTACCGCATCGATGGCTTGCTGACCTCCGCGTGGACACTGGATTCCGCCGCGGGCAAGAGCCTTGTCGCCCGCCTCATGGTGTTGGCGCAACTCCTCACGTATCGATTGGACGTGCCGCAGGAAGGCCGCCTGGAATGGGTGACGCCGGCATCGGACCAGAAATTGCCGATGCGACTCGCGGTGATGCCGACGACGCACGGCGTTCGTGCCGCGGTCCGACTCCCCGCCGAACTGACACAGCCGCAAACGCTCGAAGCGCTGGGCTTGGGCGCCACCGTCCTCGAAGGCCTGCGCCGCTTTGGCGCGAGCGATTCGGGCATGCTTGTCGTCACCGGTCCGGCCGGCTCCGGTAAGACCACCACGATCTACGCGGTCCTCCGGCACATCGTCGCCACTGCGCCCGGCGTCAGCATCATCGCGCTGGAAGACCCGGTCGAGCGCGACATCCCCGGCGTCACGCAGATCGAGGTCAAGCCGTTCGGCGAGCTCACCTACGAGCGGTGCCTTCGCAGCATCCTCCGCCAGGATCCTCAGGTGCTGATGCTGGGCGAAATTCGCGATGCGGCCACTGCGTCGCTCGCCGTCCAGGCGGCGCTCTCCGGGCACCGTCTTGTCTGCACGCTCCATGCGGCATCTCCTGAAGGCGCCATCCAACGTCTGCTCGAAATGGGCCTGGAGCCGTATCAGATCACCAGCGCGCTGTACGGCGTCCTCGCCCAGCGTCTGCTGCGACGGACGCTGCCCCAAGGGGGTTATCGCGGCCGCGTCGCCGCCGCCGCGTTTGTCCCGATGGAATCGGCACTGCGTCGAGCGGTGCTCGATCGCGCCGATGAGACGGGCCTCCGCAGCGCAATGCGCGAAAGCGCGGATTATCAAACCTTGAGGCAGGGCGCCGACGCGCTGGTCGAGCAGGGTGTGACCGATGCGCCGGAGGTGAGCCGTGTGCTGGGCGACTCGACGCCGGTCTTGTAAGCTCTTCGCGGTTCGGGCAAGGGAGGATCTTCGTTGAGCGCGCTACTGACCACGATCTTTTCCTACGAAGCGCAATCCAACGATGGCCGTCGATTGGCGGGCACGATCGACGCCGCCAACGTGGATGCTGCCATGGGCCGGTTGCAGGCGCTTCAGCTTCGAGTGATGAAGCTCGAGCCGGCCAGTGCCATCGTCCCCCGCGGGCGAGCGCTGGGTACGAGCGAATTCCTCGCGTTCAACCAGCAACTGGCGCAGCTCACGCGCAGCGGCCTGCCCGTCGAGCAGGGGCTTCGGCTGATCGCGGGGGACCTGCGGCGCGGCCGTCTCGCCCGCGCGATTGGTCAGGTTGCCGATGCGCTGGAACAGGGCGTTCCACTGGCTGATGCGTTTGCGCCGCACCGTGGACAATTTCCGCCGCTCTACGGCCGGCTGATCGACGCCGGCATCCGGTCGGGCGACCTGCCTTCGGTCCTCCTGGGTTTGGGACGTCACCTGGAAATGGTGCAACGACTGCGCGCCACGCTCGGGCGAGCGATTTCCTACCCGCTCATGGTCATGGTGGGCCTGGCACTGGTGACGGTGTTTCTCAGCGTCTGGGTGATCCCCGTCTTCGGCGAACTGTACGCAAGCTTCCATCAGGCGCTTCCCTGGCCGACGCAGCTCCTGATGTCGATGTCACGCGTCGGCCCGGTCGCGGTTGGTCTCTTGCTCGCACTGGTCCTGGTGGGGCCGTTCATCTGGGCGTGGCTGCGACTGACGTCCTGGGGCAGCGCGCTCGGCGAGCGGATCGTGTTGCCACTGCCGCTGATCGGTCCAGTCCTGCGCGCGAGCCTCGCCGCACGCTGGTGCGATGCGACGAAGATCGCAATCGACGCGGGCCTGGACTTGCCAGCTGCTATTGAGCTGGCCAGTGATGCCACCGGTTCGAATGGCCTTCAGGCAGACGGCCGGCTCCTGATCGATCTACTGCGCGATGGCTCGCCGCTCACGTCGGCCCACACGAAACTGCTGCCCCCGAGCGTGCCGGCGGCCATCGAGTTCGCATCGGCCCACAACGATCTGTCGAACGTCATGGCGACGCTGGCGGAAATGTATCAGCGGCAGGCGGAGCTGCGCGTCGAGGCGATTCCGTCGATCCTGACGCCGTTACTGCTGATCTTCATGGCCGCGTCGATTGGTTTCGTATTGGTTGGGCTGTTGCTCCCCGTCATACGCCTGATCGACAACCTCCTGAGGATAAAAATTTAGACGATGGGCGAGCAAGTCATTCAATATGCCTCAGCCGGTCACGCGCGTGCTCGCGGCAGTGCCGGGCCAAGCGGTGCGCTCTGGTGGACGCTGCAAATTAGTTCCCTGATCCTGGGCGCGGGCCTGATCGCCGGAATCGGGACCGCCGTCGCGGAGGGACTATCGCAATTCATTGGAATGCTGACGCCACTCGGGACGCTGCTGATCCTGGTCGCGCTGGTGGTGCTGATGCGAGGATTGCGCCGCTCGTGGAACTCGGCCGCGCTGGAATATCTCGAGCAGGCGGTTCGGCTGAACCTGCCGTTGCCTCCCATGCTTCGCGCGGCCGAAACCGGAGAACGAAAGTTCGTGCGCCGAAGGCTGGCCGTGCTGCGAACGCAGATCGAAGATGGCAACAACATCGGCGACGCCCTGGCTCGCGCTCTGCCTGGGCTGCCGCCGCGGCTGCGCGGGTTGGTAGTCTCCGCCGAACGCTCCGGCCGATTGGCGCCGACCCTTCATCGCATCATCCGGCAGGATCGGCACATCCTCCAGCGGGATCCGATTCGGCGGATCTACCTCCGTTGGTACCCGATCATCCTCCTGCTGGCCCTGGGGGCGGTGATCAGCGGGGTCGGAATCTACGGCATGCCGAGGTTGATGAGCTTGTGTCGTGATTTTCACCTTAAGTTTCCCTTCGCGGCTGCCTGGTGGACTGCCAATGCGTTCCGCGACTACGCCTTGCCAATTGCGATGGCGGGCACTGCCATCTTTTGCGGGCAGATGTTCGTCCAGTTATTTCACCCGCGCTACGCCGGCGCCGGACCGATGCACCGGCTGACCGATCGTCTCGCCTGGAACCTGCCGATCGCACGGACGATCGTGCGCGGACGGGCGCTGGGCGATGTGTGCGACTCGCTCGCTGCGGCGATCCAAGCGGGACGATCGCTCCACCAGTCTTTGAACGAGGCGTCGGATACGCGGAGCAATGCCGTGTTGCAACACCGGCTTCTCAAATGGGCCGCTGCGATCGCGGCCGGACTCAGCATCGAACAAGCCGCCCGCGCGGCACGGATGCCGGCGCTGGTCGTCGGAATGGTTGCCACCGCCAGCGATACCCCCGACCTCTCACGCATCTTCGAGTTTTTGGCCCGCTACTATGACGGCCAGTTCAACCGCGCCGCCGTGCTCCTGGAAAGCGCCGTCATTCCTGGCATTTCGATCGCGTTCGGCGGCGTCGTGCTGCTCGTTGCCCTCAGCCTGTTCATTCCGCTCACGGGTATTTTGCAGACACTCCTGCCCAAAGGATCGGTGTGGTAATGAATCGCCGGCACGGATTCTTCGTGATCGATGGCGTGGTCGGCATCGCCATCATGGGCGCACTGCTCGCGATGCTGTCCGTGGCCCTCAGCTACCAGCATCGTGTCTCGCAGTCCTTATCCAACGCTCGCGCGGCTATTCGGAAGGCGGAATCGGCTCTCGCCGACGCCCAGGCCGGACGCCCCGTGACTCAAGTTCAAATGCGTTCCGTTCAGGGCGGCAATACGCCTCCCGGCTTCGCCTGGGTCGAAGCCACGGCGACGGACGGTTCACAGACCGTCCGACTCGTCGGTCTCATCCCCCAGACCACGGGAGCCACGCCATGAAGCGCACGCGCCTGGGCGGATTAGTGCTCATGGACATGATGATATCGGTGGCGCTGGTCGGCGCGGCCCTGTCGTTCGCCGTCGCGCTGATCCGCATTACACTGCGCACCGATCATGGCATCGCCGACGCGCAGTGGATGGCGACGAACGCCGACGCCGCCCTCTCGGTTTTACGCCAGGATGTCTGGCGTTCGCCCGCCTTGCGGTCCGATGGGGATCGCGAACTTTGGCTAGAGACTGCCGGCTCCGCACCGATCCACTGGTCCGCCACCGAATCCGGTGCGTTACGTCGCGAAGCGCCTGGCGAACCGCCGCGCATCTGGCAACTCGGTCCGCAAATCACCTTCACGGTTCAGGGGCCGACGGTCGATCTCAACGCTCCCTCTGATCCGGTTGCGGTGACGCTAGTCAGCCAGCGAGCGCTGCTCGCACGAAAGGGGGGATCGTGATCGTTCACCGCATGCGCGGCCGGACGCGTCACGGCACCGCCACGCTCTGCGCCATCATCCTGATCGGATTGATCGGCGCCACCCTTGCCGGGATCGCCGCGTCCTCCGCCGCTGAGGTCCGCCGAACGCGCGGGCTGGCAGAGGAGGCACGGCTTCGCCAGCTTCTGCTCGCGGGAGCGGTGGAAACGGTGACCCGCTCGGTAGACTGGAAAGCCATGCAATCGCAAACGCGCTGGACGCTCGATCTGCCGGAGGAATTGAAAGATGACGCTGAGGTCAAACTACAGTTTGATCCTGCGTCAGCCGACACTGCCAGCGTTCGCGTCACTGCACGTTTCCGCGCCCACACCGCGGAGCAGGTTCTTGGGCTGACCCACTCATATGGGAAATGGGAGATCCTCTCCACGCAATTGGAAAAACGTTAGCGCAGCGGCCAGCATCATTTGCCGGCGGCAGGTTGCGTTGCCGGAAGGACGACCTGATCGGGACCCGCGAGATAGGCGAGGAGATCGCGGGTGTCGTTGTCGCTGAGCCCGTCGAGCAGGCCCTCGGGCATCATCGATGTTCCCGACGCCTTCTGTTTGGCGATCTCCTGCTTTTGAAGGATCAGATCTTCGGTCGGCGTGCGCAGGGTGATCGTCTGCGGCGAATCCTTGCTGACGATCCCGGTGATGACCTGACCATCCTTCTTCTGAACGATCGTCATCTGGTAATCCTTCGAGACGACCGAGTTGGGATCGAGCACTTTCCCGAGCAGGTAGTCCATGTTTGCCCGCTGCGATCCGGTGATGTTGGGCGCCAGCGTTCCGCCGGAATCGAATAGCGTATGGCAGAGCGCGCAGCTCTTGGAAAAGAGCAGCCGTCCGTTGGAGCGGTCCGCGTATTTCAGCTTCTCCGGCGGATATTTCTTCTTGTACTCGGCGATGCGGGCGGCCTTGTCCCCGGTGGAGGGTCGAATGGTTCCCCACACCGCCGCCAGCTTCTTGCTCACTTGCGGATCGTTCAGGCCTGAGATCTGGCGGACGACGAACGCCGACACATCGCGCCGAGGGACCTTCTCCTGCTCGACGGCATCGAGCAGCGCCAGGGCCGTCGGTGGGCGGGAGGCGAGCGCGATGAGCGCGTCGCGTTTGTCGGAGTCGCTGAGGGCGCGGTAATCCTCAAGCAGGATTTGCGTGGTTCGATCGTCGCCGAACGCGGCGGCCGCGCGGATGGCCGGCCCGCTGACGGCCACATCGGTGATCAGCTTTTCAAGCAGTGCGGCGAGCTGCGGATCCCTGACCTGGATCAGCCCTTCCAGCGCGCTGCGCCGCTCGGCCGGCTCGGCCTTCGCGTCAACCACGACCTCCCGCAGCACGGGCACGATCTGCCGGTTTCCGAAGAGCAGCGACAGGACCCGCGCCTGGACCCGCACCTCGCGGTCCGGGCTCTTGTCGAGCCTGGATGCCAGTATTTCCCAGCCATTGGGCATCGGCGGATTGCGTTGCTCGCGCAGGGCGTCATGCATCCCCACCAGTACATCACGGTGAATCGCGGGATCGCTCGATTGGTCCAGCAGACGAACGAGCGGATCGAGCTGAAGCGGCGCGATGCGGCGCGCCAGGTATTCGCGGACAATCGGGATCTGCGAGCCCGCGATCAGCTCCGACGCCGACCGCGCCGGATCAATCGCGGCGAGCGGCTCCACGCCGTACCAGTCCATGAGCGGCAGGTTGGCATCGGACATATCTTCGCGATGCCCCAGCAGCGCCGCGGCAATGGCCCATCGTTTGTTCGGATCGGTCCTCTGGAGCGCGGATGCGACCTCGAGCCGTACCACCGGCGAGGCGTCGGACTTCGCCAGCTCTGTCAGTCGAGCGAGAATGGCATCGGAGGGCTTGCGCTCATCCAAAGCAAGTCGAATCGCCCAGCCACGAACCGCTGGCTCGGGGTGGTCCAGCAAGCCGCGAAGCAGGGCTTCGTCGGCGGCACCAACGCCATACAGGGCCCATAGCGCGCGAAGCTTTCGGGGGACCTGCGGCTGCTCCTTCAGATAACCGAGCAGCGCCGGCGCGGTGGCCGGATCGAGCTTGCCGGCGACGGCGCGCTCCTGGAGCAACCGCCGGGCGTGACGAACCCACCAGTCGTTCTTCTGAAGCTGGAGTTTCACCAGCTCGGCGTCACTCAGCGCGGCAAGGTTCAGGGTTGACAGGTCCGCGCGCGGCGCGGCCGATGAGGCGTACGTCACCTTGTAGATGCGTCCGTTGCTGCGATCGACGGCGTCGTAGTTGTGGCACTCGCCGGTGTCAGTCCAGTCGGCGACGAAAACGCCGCCGTCCGGGCCATAGTGCAGGTCGATGCCGCGGAACCAGGTGTCGTTGGCGAAGAGAAAATCCTTCCCGTGATGGGCGACGTAGCCGGAGCCCTTGCGCTCCAGCACGTCGTGATTGACGCGATTACCGTGCAAGTTGCACATGAAGATGCCGTCGCGATACGAATCGGGCCAGTTGTCCCCCAGGTAAACCATCGCCCCGACGTGGGCGTGCCCGCCGCCCGCCGCGTCGTGCGCGCCCAGGCCGCCGCGCGAGCTGGTCCAGTCGCCGCCGCCCCAGTGGAGGTGGTCGGCGCAGGTGTTCATGAGGCTGAACGTGTTGGGCGTCACGTCTTCGCCGTACATGCGCTGGTAATGGGCGCCGGGGATCACGTGCCACAGGTGGGCGATCACGCAGTTGGTGATGAACGCCTGGCCATAATCGTCCCAGTCGAGCCCCCACGGATTCGTGGTGCCCGATGCAACGACCTCGAACGTCTTGCGCGTCGGGTGAAACCGCCATACGCCGCAGTTGAGGTGGACGCGCTGCGCATCGGTCGCGCCCGGCGGACCGACGTGCGAATCCGATTGGATGCCGTTGAGCCCATAGAGCCACCCGTCAGGCCCCCAGTCGAGGCGGTTGATCACGTTGTGCTTCGTCTGCGTATTCCACCCATCCAGTACCACTTGAGGCGGTCCCGAGGGCTGGTCCTCACCGTCGCGCATCGGGATGAAGACGAGGTTGGGAATGGAGCAAAGCCACACGCCGCCAAATCCCACGGCGATGCTCGAAACGTTCACGCCCTTGTCGTAGAAAATTTTCTTGGTGTGGAAATGGCCCGAGCCATCCGGGTCGTCGAAGATGACGATTCGATCTTTCCCCTCCGCGCCCGGCGGAAGCCACTTCGGATAGGTCATCGATTCGACGACCCAGAGCCGTCCCCGATCGTCGAAGGTAAACGCGATCGGTTGTACGACGTCCGGCTCACCGGCGAACAATGTCGCCTTAAATCCATCCGGCAGTGTCATGTGTCCCGCAGCCTCGGTCGCCGGAACAGGGTGATCCGCAGAGTGAGCCGGCGCGGCGGCGAAGCAGCGCGACGCCGTGACAACCAAACCGAGGGCGGCACCGAAAAGGCTTTGCATGGATGTTTCCCAATCGCCAAAGAACAGAAAATGAAGAGCGGCCAAAAGCATCGCGGACGCCTTCACGATGTCAACCGCATCGATTCGCGTCAGTGCATTGCATCCTTGGCATCTTGGCGCCGTGGCGGTTCAAGCTCCGATCCGCTGGATTCCGGCGCGGCTTATGGACAATCGCGAAAGATCCGATATACTGTCTACTGACAACTGCCTGCCTTGATTCATCGGAACTCCTGCCTCGTGCGGTTTCTTCCTGATCGATCCACAGCTCAGTTGTAGCGCACCGACTGGTTTCCCGGCTTCCGCCGTGACCTTTTTGGGGTGCGCAAAGCATCACAAGAAGGGACCATCCGATGCTGTTTGCTGATTTGGGGCTCCGTGAGCCCATCCTCCGTGCCATTGCCGCCGAAGGCTATTCCATTGCCACGCCTGTACAGGCGCAGGCCATTCCACACGTTCTCGAAGGCCGCGACGTGCTCGGCTGCGCGCAGACCGGAACGGGCAAGACCGCCGCGTTTGCATTGCCGATCCTCGACAGACTCGCCAGCCGGCGTCACACCGGAACGAGCGGGCCGCGCAAGTCGCGCTGCCTGGTGCTTTGTCCGACCCGCGAGCTGGCCAGCCAGATCGAGGAGAGCTTTCGAGCCTACGGGAAAAACCTGGGACTGAGCAGCGCCGTCATTTTCGGTGGCGTTGGTCAGAAGCCGCAGGTCGACGCGCTGCGCCGCGGCGTCGAGATCCTCATCGCGACGCCGGGCCGTCTGCTGGACCTCATGAACCAGGGCCACGCCGACCTGCGCGGCATCGAGATGCTCGTCCTCGACGAGGCCGACCGCATGCTCGACATGGGCTTCATCAACGACATCCGAAAGATCACCGCCAAGCTCAGCGCCGCCCGCCAGACGCTGCTGTTCAGTGCGACGATGCCGCGTGAGATCCGCGCCCTGGCCGATGCGATCCTCCGCAACCCGGTGACGGTCCAGGTGACGCCGGCCACATCGACCGCCGACGGGATCGATGAATCGGTCTACTTCGTGCAGAAGCACGATAAGCCGGCTTTGCTCGCACACCTGGTCGATCACCTGCCGATGCCGCGGGCAATCGTCTTCACGCGCACCAAGCATGGCGCCGACCGCGTCGTGCGGCAGCTCCACGTTCGCGGCATCCGTGCCGAGGCGATCCACGGCAACAAGACCCAGAACGCCCGGCAGCGCGCCATGCAGAACTTCAAGAGCAATAAGACCAGTCTGCTGATCGCCACGGATATCGCGTCGCGCGGGATCGACGTGGACGGTATCACGCACGTCGTGAATTATGATCTAACCCACGAGCCCGAAACCTACATCCATCGCATCGGCCGCACGGCCCGTGCTGGCGCTACAGGCGTCGCGGTCACGTTCTGCGATAACGATGAGGTCTCCAGCCTGCGCGCAGTTGAACGGCTGATCCGTCGCTCGATTCCAGTCAAAAAGGGTCTGCCCGGTACCTCGGCCGTCCCCGCTGCCTTCGCTCCGCCCGCGCGGACCCCGCAGCCGCACCATCGGCCGAAGCACCATGCTCAGCCCCGCCAGCATCACCCGCAGGGCAACAGCCGACACGACGTTCAGCCAGGCGCGGGCGTGCCGCGTCGCCGATCCGCGCAGCCAGCCGCAGCTTCAGCGAATCCCCCGCCCGCGTTTCCAGCGCGGCCGGCACAGCGCCGACCGCATCCGCTGGCGACGACGAGCCGGCCTGGTTTTTCTCGATGAGCAGAAGCCAGGCGGCGTGCCGCTGGTGGCGGGAGGGCCTGCTACTTCCGCCACAGTTCCTTGCGGCGTTGCTTTTCCAGGCGTCGTGATTGGCGTGGGGATGTCTGCGCGTTCGCGTCTCGTCGGCCACCAAAGGTCGACCGCACGCGATGCGCGCAGGCAACGCCGGCAGCGGCGAGGTACGCTACGGGGCGAATGAGCCAACGGCCGAACCAATTCTCGGACGTCGGACGCGAAGCGGTATGAATGGACATGTTCACCTGTGAGTTTCGCTGGACGTTAGGGCAGTTCACCCCTCACCTAATGCAATTGATGTGCCGCTATTCGGCAGATAATGTGCCGCGGCATATTGGAGCGGTCAAAGCACCTTCGAGTTCTGGCAGGCACAGCCATATCGTCCGGTTGTGACGGGCGCAGGCGTCCGTACAATACTGACCTCTGATTCTTGCTTGAGGTCGGCAAAATGGATGATTTGACCGGTCGGCTCCTGGTCGTCGATGACGACGAGGGCAATCGGGACATGCTCTCACGCCGACTCCAGCGTGACGGATTTGTCGTCGGCGTCGCTTCCGACGGTCCCGAAGCAATGGCCGCCGTTGCACGCCAGCCGTTTGACCTCGTCCTGCTCGACATTGAAATGCCGGGGATGAACGGGTTCGAGGTGCTTCGTCACCTGCGCGACAAGCATCCGGCGACGCAGCTTCCGGTCATCATCGCAACCGCCCGCCACGACCGTAAGGACATCGTGGCCGCGCTGGAAATGGGGGCCAACGACTTCGTCACCAAGCCGCTCGATTTTGCAGTGGTGATGGCGCGCGTCCGCACCCAGCTTTCCCACAAGCTTGCGGTCGACCGGATCATCTCTCTGGAGAGCGACCTGCGACGCCGAAATGATGATCTGGAACGGGCCAACGCCCGCATGCTGCGCAGCCTCGACCTGGCCAGCCGGATGCAGCAGTCGCTGCTTCCCGCCAGCCCGCTGCGCGTGCCGGGGCTCAACTTCGCCTGGGTGTACGAGCCGTGCGATGAGCTGGGCGGTGACATCCTCAACGTCTTTCCCCTCGGCCCAAACCATGTCGGCCTCTATCTCCTGGACGTGAGCGGTCACGGCGTGCCCGCGGCGCTGCTCTCGGTCACGCTCAGCCGTATCCTGGCGATCGTGCCGGGCCAGCCTTCGCTCGTCGAGCAGCGCGGCGAAAACGGGCTGGAGCCGCGATCGCCCCGGTCCGTCGTCGATGAGCTTAACAGCCGGTTTCCGTCCGCCGGCGCTTACCTCCAGTATTTCACGCTCTTCTATGCGGTGCTCGATGTTCCGCGCCGGCGGATGACGTACATCTCCGCGGGCCATCCGCCGTCGCTTTACGTGCCGGCGCAGGGCGAGCCTCGCTTTCTCAATGACTGCGGCTTTGCCGTCGGGTGGTTCCCGGACGCCGAGTACGTCGAGTGCACGCTCGATCTACATGACGGCGATCGCCTCTACCTTTATTCCGACGGATGCACGGAAACGATGAACGCTTCCTCCGTGCAGTTCGGCCGCGAACATCTGGCGGAGAGTCTGGTGGGCAGCCGGCCGGCGGCGCTACAGCAGAGTCTTGCCCTGCTGTTGGAGCAAATGAAACGCTTCCGTGGCGACGCGACAATCCTCGACGACGTGTCTGCGCTGGGTTTGGAGATCACCGGGGACAAGTCCTGAAGACCGCGGGGTGTCCCTCTATGCCAAGAATCCTGCTCGTCGAAGACAATGAATTGAACCGCGACATGCTCTCCCGCCGGCTCGCCGGCGTGGGGTTCGAGGTCCTGATCGCGGTCGATGGCCAGGAAGGCGTGGACAAGGCGCTCGCCGATCACCCAGACCTGATCCTGATGGACCTGAGCCTCCCGGTAGTTGACGGCTGGCAGGCCACGCGCCAGATCAAAGCCAATCCCCAGTGCAGCAGCATCCCCGTCATCGCCCTCACCTCCCACGCGATGGGGGGCGACCAGAAGAAGGCCCTGGAGGCCGGCTGCGACGACTATGACACGAAGCCAGTGCGCCTCGATCGGCTGCTGGGGAAAATGAAGGCGCTATTGGATCGGCAGGCAGGGCTGAAAGGCTCGTGAACTTCGATTCGGAGTCTCCATGTTGAAGCGTTTTCGGCTGGGCGCGAAGTTCAACTTGATCCTGCTGGGCGTCTTCCTCGTCGGCACCGCCGTCAGTTGGGCCGCCATCGACTGGATCATGCGCCACCAGGCCGCCGGGCAGGTCGCCACCGACTCCGACATGCTCCGCAAGACGATGAACTCCGTTCGCGATTACACGAGCAAGAACGTCGGGCCTCACCTCAAGGCGGAACAGAAGCGGGCCCAGACGTTCATCAAGGAGACGGTCCCCGGCTTTTCCGCCCGCGAGGTCTTCGAGAACTTTCGCCAGAAGGAAGGGTTCAAGGACTTCCTCTACAAGGAAGCATCGCCGAACCCCACCAACGCGCGCGACAAGGCGGATGCGTTCGAGGAGACGCTCGTCAAGCGGTTCGAAGCCGATCCGAAAACCCAGAGCCTCAGCGGTTTTCGCGACGTGAACGGCGAACGCCTCTTTTACAGCGCCAGCCCGATGTCCGTGAAATCCGAAAGCTGTCTCGAGTGCCACACCACGCCGGACATGGCCCCCAAGGCGATGGTCGCCCTCTACGGCCCGGACAACGGATTCAATTGGAAGCTCAACCAGGTGATCGCGGCGCAGATCGTCTACGTGCCGGCCTCGCACGTGCTGGCGACGGGCCGCCGCGACGCGGCGCGGGTCATCTTCCTGTTCATCATCGTCTTCGGGCTGGTCATCCTGCTCATCAACGTCCTGCTGCGCGGCGCGGTGATTCGTCCGCTTACGCACCTGGCCCGGGCGACCGATGCGATCGGACAGGGGTCCGACGCCTCCCAGAAATTCGAGGACACTCGCGACGGACGCGAGGTCCGCGAGGCCGGGCAGCGCGGCGACGAGCTCGGAAAACTGGCCAATAATTTCGGCCTCATGGCGGCGAAGGTCCGCGAGCGCGAGGAGGGGATGCGCGACGCGCAGCGACAACTTGCCGCGCGCGAGGCGCACTTTCGCGCCCTGATCGAGAACACCTCTGATGCGATCGTCATCCTCAGCGCCCAGGGACTGATCCGCTACGCCAGCCCCGCGGTCGCGACCGTTCTGGGCATGACGCCGCTCTCGGTCAAGGGCCGCTCGATCCTCGAATGCGTGACGCCCGAGGACCGCGAGCGCGTCCGCGAATGCATCCGGCTCACCGCCGCCGCCAAGGGGCGCGGCCCGCGCGTGGAGTTCCGGATCAGTGGTTGCGGCGACGACGCGCCGGCAATGGAGATCCGGTTTGTCGAAGCAATCGGAAACAACCTGCTCGGCCAGCCCGCGGTCCGCGGGATCGTCATCAACCTGCGCGACGTGACTGAACGTCGTCGCACCGCCGAGCTGGGGCGGCAGAAGGAGATCGCCGAGCAGGCGAACCACGCCAAGAGCGAGTTCCTCGCCCGCATGAGCCACGAGCTGCGCACGCCGCTCAACGCGATCCTCGGTTACAGCGAGATGCTCGCGCAGGAGGCCGAACAGCTCGAGCAGCCGACGTTCGTCAAGGACCTGGATCGAATCCACGGGGCGGGCGAGCACCTGCTGGCGCTGATCAACGACGTCCTGGACCTCTCCAAGATCGAGGCGGGGCGGATGGACCTCTACCTCGAGGACTTCAACCTCAAGTCGATGATTTCCGAGGTGGGGACGACGATCGGATCATTGGTCGCCAAGAACCGCAACAAGATGGAAGTGAACATCGCCGACGATATCGGCGAGATGCACGCCGATGTGACCAAGATCCGCCAGATCCTCTTCAACCTCTTGAGCAACGCCAGCAAGTTCACCGAGGACGGTCTCGTCCGTCTCGACTCCGAACGCGAGACCAAAGGCGGCGAAGCATGGGTGCGCTTCCGCGTGAGCGACACCGGCATCGGCATGACCCCGGCGCAGCTCGGCCGCCTCTTCGAGGCCTTCACGCAAGCCGACGCCTCCACCACCCGAAAGTACGGCGGAACCGGCCTGGGCCTCGCCATCACCCGCCACTTCTGCCGCATAATGGGAGGCGACATCTCCGTCACCAGCGAACCGGGCAAGGGTTCCACCTTCGAGGTGCGCCTGCCCGCCGTGGTGAAGGATCCGCAAGCCCCGGCCCCCGAATCGTCGCCCGCGCCGTCTGATACCGGAGCAACGCCATCGAACGATGTAGGCGCCCGCGGCGTCAACGAGGTCGTGGTGCTCGTGATCGACGATGACCGAAACATCCACGACTTGATGCGCCGCGCGCTGGGCAAGAGCGGGTTCCGCATTGAAACCGCGGCAGGGGGGGAAGAGGGGATCAGCCGGGCCCGATCGCTTCGCCCCGACGTCATCACGCTCGACGTGATGATGCCGCACAAGGACGGATGGAAAGTCCTGAGCGAGCTGAAGGCGGATCCGGCGCTCGCGGTGATCCCGGTGGTGATGGTCACGATCCTCGATAACAAGCAGATGGGCTTTGCCCTGGGCGCTTCGGATTACATGGTGAAGCCGGTCGATTTCGAGCGCCTCGCCGGCGTGATCCGCGGCCTGCGTTCCAGCGATGGGGAGAATCACGTGCTGGTCGTGGACGACGACCCGGTCCTGCGCGACCTCGAACGACGTGCACTGGAAAAGTCCGGCTGGCGCGTCGAGGAAGCGAATGACGGGAAGCTCGCGATCGAACTGATCCGCGCCCACCCGCCGCGCGCCATCGTGCTGGACCTGCTCATGCCCGAAATGGACGGGTTCCAGGTCATCCAACAGCTCCGCGACAACCCCGCCTGGAACCACATCCCCGTAATCGTCGTCACCGCCCGCGACCTCTCCGCCGCCGACCGAACTGCCCTCAACGGCCACGTCGGAAACGTCCTCCAGAAGAGTGGCTATTCCCTGGAGGATCTGGCGAACACCGTGAGAGAAGCCGTCGCGAGAGGCGTGGCGCCCGGGTCGGGCGATCGATCATCGGCTTCAGGCGGGAAGCCGACGAGCTGACTTGCGTGAGGCTCGAACCGGCGCCCCCTGCAATCCGCGCGCGAACGCTGCCAGCTCGGTCATCGTCTCCAGCAAGTAAAGGTTTCCGGCCGACCGAATGTCCAGCGCCTCCACGCCGCTGCCGCCGACCACGAGGTTGATGCCCGTGGTCTGAAGTTGTTCGGCCAGCTCATGGATCTTCGTCGGCAGCTTCGTCCGATCAGACACTGCCTTTACCGACAACCAGACGACTTGCGCCTGATGTTCACTGGCGGCCGCGGCAATCAGGTGCAAGGGCGTGTCGGGTCCGAAATTGATATCGCGATATCCCGATTCGGCGAGCACCGTGCCGGCCATCATCGACGGGAGCAGGTAGGGATCCCCTTCGGCCGCTCCGCCCAGCGCCACAGGCGCATCCTTCGCCGGCTCCCCCATCATCTGCCTCAGCAGCCCTAGAGCATGGAGGCACG
The DNA here is from genome assembly GCA_038240605.1 of Tepidisphaerales bacterium. Lineage (GTDB taxonomy): Bacteria > Planctomycetota > Phycisphaerae > Tepidisphaerales > Tepidisphaeraceae > JBBSDP01. The sequence continues at coordinate 49,636 of JBBSDP010000005.1, forward strand.
TGTCCATCGCGCGATGCTCGATCAGTATTCCCCGCGGATCCTCGAGCCAGAGTTCCCCAATCTGCTGTAGCGCGTCTTGCATGGCCCCATCACAGATGGCTGGCACGCTCATCCCATTAAGGAACAGCGCGGTCACACATCCCCTGGCGGCCGCTGTGTCCCCAACCCGAAGCGTTTCGAAAAGCTGCCGCTCCAGCCAGCGATTGCCGAGCGTCTTTCCTTCCGGCGTTGCTGGCAGCGCCGGCAGTCCGAGCACCTCGGGCCGAACAACCGTTGTGCCCGTGGTTCGGACGAACCGAATCGCATCCGACAGCGCGATGCGGCGATGGCCGCCGGCGGTGCGCGTGGTGCGAATCAACCCGCTGTTGGTCCAGCGGCGCATCGAGCTTTCGCTAGCTCCGATCGCTTCGGCCAGATCCTTGGATGTCAGCAATTTCTTCATTTCACTCCGAGCGATTTGGATGAATTATACAAACGATTTCAGAAAAGTCGAGTGATCGTATGTGCCTCAATTTCTTTGCATTGCGTCGAAAATTTGAATATTCTCCAACCCTGGCTTTTGACTCTGCGCTGGGCGTGCCTACACTATTGGATGAATTGGATGAATTTTGTTATAGGTTCCTCCGAGCCGGCATGAGGCCATATCTCATCGCCTCGGTTCCGCTCGCTGGTTTCTGTAGAGTCCATCCGCTCATGACGGCCGCCGGTGTGTTGCGGGCGACCCACCTTCTTACCCTCCAATCAGGAGAGTGCCATGAAGAAGCTCGATGTTCTTGCCGCGGTCCTCGTCGTCGTTGGCGCCCTTAACTGGGGCCTTGTCGGCACCGTGCATTTCAACCTGGTCGCCGCTCTCTTCGGAAACACGGTTCTCAGCTCAATGGTCTACGCACTCGTCGGCGCCGCCGGCGTTTACCAGGTGTTCCAGTGGAGCGCGATCCAGCGCCGCTGGCAGACTGTCCGCGCCTGATCGGCCGGGAACGCGCGTCTCACACTCTAAAAAGGAAAGCAGAAGGCTTCGTGCTGACCGTCTTAACTGCCGCGTGGCCGTCGAGCGGAAAACCGTCGTCCTTCCCATTCGGTCGAAAGACCAGAAGGAATCGTTATGAAGTTCGCCAAACGTCTGCTCACTCTGTCATTGCTTGGCCTGGGGACCGTCTCCGGCCTCGCCTGTTCGAATGGCCAGGAGTCGGCCTCCAGCACCGCCGGTCCGATGGCCGCTGACGCTTCCGTTGCCGGAAAGATGGACATTGTGGACACCGCCGTCGCGGCCGGCCAGTTTAAGACGCTCGCCACCGCGCTGAAGGCGGCGGGTCTGATTGACACGCTCAAAGGACCAGGCCCGTTCACCGTCTTCGCGCCCACCGACGCTGCCTTTGCCAAGCTTCCCGAGGGCACCGTCGCCGAACTGCTCAAGCCGGAAAATAAGGAAAAGCTGACGGCGATCCTCACCTACCACGTTGTGGCCGGCAACCACATGGCCAAGGATGTGATGGACATGTCCAAAGCCAAGACCGTCAACGGCAAGGATCTCTCGCTGAAGCTCGTCGATGGAAAAGTGATGGTCGACAACGCCACGGTCACCAAGGCCGACATCCAAGCCTCGAACGGTGTCATCCACGTCATCGATACCGTCCTCATGCCTTAAGCGTATCGAATAATTCAAGAGCAGGACCGGACGCCGAAAAGGCGGCGCCCGGTCCTCTATCAATAGGCTTCGCACCTTCAGATCACCCGTTCATACGCAGGGCGCCAACGAAAAAACCCGTCTTTCGACGGGTTGAATGCCCAGGACAGGATTTGAACCTGCACGCCTTGCGGCGCTACCACCTCAAAGTAGTGCGTCTGCCAATTCCGCCACCTGGGCGAGGCGAGGGAGATTATAGATGATCACGCAATTCTGTCGAGACGTGGGTGCGGTCGGTGTGTCCGGCGGGCTGGTCTCACTCGCCGCCGACGGCCAAGTCCAGATCGACGCGACCGTCAAGCACGGGAGCGGGATCAACCGAGGCGGCGCCGCTGATCTGGAGGTAGATGTCGGGATGTTCGGTGCGAAGTTGCTGAAGGGTCGCGTCGGCCACCAACAAATGGCCCGAATGGGTGCGGGCACTGTAGAGCGGACCGGCGGGCCCGGCGCTGATCGTAATCACCTCGTCGCGGCCGACCAGATCCACGATCTTGACGGCGGGGGCCCCCGAAACCTTCGCCGCCGCAGGTTCGGCGGAAGGATGTGAAGCCGGTGGGGCGGTGCAGCCGCCGAAGAGGGCGGCGGCCATCATCACCGTTGTTAGTTTGATTCGGCTCATCAGCGCTTTCCGTCTTCCCTATCGGCGATCCGTCGAATCGCGATGAACCTGATCCCTATCGAAACGTCCGCGAATCACGCAATCCTGGTGTTCTGAACGTAGCATTCCCGGCAAAATCCGCACAGCCGGCAGGAATGCGGTTCCTTCCAATAATCCTGCGAGAATTCCCGCAAAATCAGAGCTTCTCCGCGTTCGTCACGGTGTCATTTCAGAGCCGCGACCGTGAGGGAGCGGTATTCGCAATCCCGCAAACACCCTCACGGTCGCGGCTCTGAACGGTTTGACCCTCTTTTGTTGCGTCACGTAGTGACCCTACGATAAAGAATCCCTTCGGCATTTGACGCGCTTTGAAATGTATTTGATCTCCTTCTTGTCCGGCGGGTTGCCAGACCCAACGGGCAGGGAACAAGGAGCGGAGATCATGATGCGTTTCAACCGTAATTCGTCGCAGAGCACCTCGTCAGTCCGCAGCGCCGCCCATGCAGTGGTGGAGAAGCTGGAAGACCGCCGGCTCATGTCCGCCGCGGTTCCACTCGCGGTGACGCCGGTCGCGACGTGGGGTGGGACGCAGCTACAGATCCAGGGTACCGCTGGAAACGACAAGATCACCGTCACGCAGACCGCCGGCGGGCTGGTCGTCGCCAACACCGGCTGGACCTCCACCTGGACGGGCAATTATCAGAGCATCGTGATTCGCACCGGCAGCGGCAACGACTCGGCCATCGTGGACGCTTCGGTCCACATCGACGCGAAGATCTTCGCCGGCAACGGCAACGACACGCTCCAGGCCGGCTCCGGCAACGACACGCTCTACGCCGGCACCGGCAAGGACACGCTGATCGCCGGTAGCGGCAATGACACGCTCGTCAGCCTCGGCGGCACGACGGTCTCGATATATGGCGGCACCGGCAAGGACAGCTTCTGGGTCGACAACAGCACCACGCAAAAGATCTTCAACGTTCGCGCCGATGAAAACGCCTACGGCGCGGTCCATCGCGTGACCAGCTATCTGGGCACGACGACGACCGCCCCCGCCAAGACGGCGAAGGCGGCCAGGCAGGCGAAGTCGAAAGTGTCCGCCGTCCCGGCGACCCTTCCTCAACCGGCGGTGACCACTTCGGGCATCACCTACCAGAACTTTTCCGATCATCCGCTCTATGCCGCCACGGGTCCCTCGCCCGATGACGTGAAGCAGGGCCAGACCGGCGACTGCTACTTCCTGGCCGTCCTCTCCGACATCGCCCGCACCGACCCGATGAAGATTCGCCAGAGCATGCTGGACCTGGGCGACGGCACGTACCTTGTCGGAATGAACCACAGCGGGCAGACCGTTTACGTTCACGTGGACGCGAGTCTCCCCACCCTCTGGGCCAACCAGCCCGCCTACGCCGACTTTGGGGCGAACGGCTCGACGTGGGTCGCGATCATGGAGAAGGCCTGGACGTACGTCCGGGGCGGCGCCCCCAGCTACGCCGGCATCAGCAGCGGCTGGCTGGACCAGTCGTTCCAGGCGTTCGGGGCTCAGCCCAGTGACCTTTACACCGCCACCAGCGGCACCGCGCTGCTCACCGCGATCCAGTCCCAGCTCAACGCGGGTAAGGCCGTGACCTACGCGACGACGACCCCGGTCGCCGGCGCTCCGCTGATCGGCGGACATGCTTACTCGGTAGTCAGTGTCACGACCGACGCGAACGGCGTCCCGACCGCCCTCGTCCTCCGCAACCCGTGGGGCATCGACGGCGCCGGCCATGATGCGAACACCAACGACGGCTATGTCACGATCACCGCCACCCAGGCGATCGGCAGCATGATCGGTGTCGTCAGCGCGAACGTGTAAAAACGCCCGCGGTCAGTCGATCTGAAGCACCCGAGGGAAATTTCCAGCATCGCGCGAGCCGCGCGTTCTGGAATTTTCCCTTTGTGCCTTGGGAGCTACTGGGATCTTGTCGCTTCGGCCCTGAACGCCGCTGCCTCCAATTTCCGCGGCGCGGGGCCGGTGTAGAGGGAGCGCGGTCGGATGATGCGGTTGTGGTCGAGCTGCTCGATCACGTGGGCGCACCACCCGGCGGCGCGCGACATCGCGAAGATCGGCGTGTTCAGCTCCGGCGGGATACCCATCATGAGCAGGACGGGGGCGGCGTACAGGTCGACGTTGGCGTATAACCCCTTCTCCCGCAGCATCACCGCCTCGAGCGCCTCGCAGATCTCCACCCATTTGCCCTGGCCGGTCTGCCGGCCGAGCTGCCGTCCGAGCTCGCGCATCACCGGCACGCGCGAGTCGCCGCTGCGGTAGATGCGGTGGCCGAAGCCCATCACCTTTTCCTTTGCCGCCAGCTTCTGCTTCGCCCACGCCTCGGCACGGTCTGGGGAACCGATCTCGCGCAACACGTTCATCGCCTGCTCGTTGGCCCCGCCGTGCAGCGGGCCCTTGAGCGTGCCGATGGCCGACGTGACCGCGGAGTAGAGGTCCGACAGCGTGGACGCCGTCACTCGCGCCGCGAACGTCGATGCGTTGAAATCGTGCTCCGCGTAGAGCACGAGGATCGTGTTGAACGCGGAAGTCATCGTCGTGTCCGGCGCCGCGCCGCCCAGATTGCGCAGGAAGCGGGCGGCGTAGGTCAGCGAGTCACCCGGCGCGAGCGGCTTCTTTCCGCGCGCGAGGCACCAGCCGGTCGAGACGAGCGTCGGGATGCGGGCGATGATTCGCATGGCCCGACGCAGGTTCGCGGCATGAGAGGCATCCGCGGGTTCGGGATCGAATAAGCCGAGCATCGAGACGCCGGTGCGGAGCAGGTCGATCGGCGCTGCCTCCGGCGGCATGAGGCGCAGCGCGGCGATGACGGGCTCGGGCAGGCGATTGTCCCTGACAAGTTGTTCGTGGACCTGTTCGTACTGGGCGGTCGTCGGCAACTCGCCATATAGGAGGAGCCACACCACGTCCTCGAAACTGGCGCGAACGGCCAACTCGTGAATGTCATAGCCGCGATAGAGCAGCCCCGCGTTGGCATCGACCGCGCAGATCGCCGATTCACCGGCGATCACGCCTTCCAGGCCGGGGCTGTAGGCGGGCTTGTCCTCGTTGCTCATGAATGTGCATCTCCACAGGAATTAGCGCGAATCCGGCCAGTGCCATTCCTCGGCCGCCGGGTCATAGTCCAGCAGTTCGTAGAGCTTCTCGCGCGTTTGCATGCGATCCAACCACGGCTTCTGGGTTCCGTTGCGTTTCAGATCGCCGAGGCACTCCTCGACGGCGTTCATCGCAACGCGGAATGCGGTCTGCGGGAATATCACCATGCGGTACCCCATGGACGCCAGCCGCTTCGCAGAGAGCAGCGGGCTGCGCCCGAATTCGGTCATGTTGGCCAGCAGCGGCGCGTGGCGCACCTGCACGGCGAACTCGCGGAATTCCTCCGCGTTCTCCAGCGCCTCGGGAAAAACGCCGTCCGCGCCGGCCTCGATGTAGGCGCGGGCGCGTCTGACCGCGGCGTCGAACCCTTCCACATCGCGGGCATCGGTGCGGGCGATGATCAGAAAATCCTTGTCGCGCCGCCCGGCGACCGCCGCCCGGATCCGTCCGGCCGCTTCCTCGACGGAGACGAGCGTCTTGCCGGCCACATGTCCGCATCGCTTGGGGAAGGTCTGGTCTTCCAAATGGAGGCCCGCCACGCCCGCGCGCTCGAAGGCGCGAACGGCCCGCCCGACATGCTGCGGACCGCCGAAACCGGTGTCCGCGTCGAGTACGGTCGGAATGCGCACCGACTGAGCGATGTATCCTGCGAGCTGCGCGACTTCGCTCAGGTCCAGCAACCCGATATCCGGAACGCCCGCCGTAGCGTTGGCCAGGCCGGCTCCGCTGATGTAACAGACCGAGAACCCCGCCCGCTCGACCAGCCGTGCCGCGCCTGCGTTGAACGCGCCGGGCATCATCACGCATCCCTTGGAAAGCAATTGCCGCAGGATCAGCGTCTTTCGCGATGCCATGACTCCATCATAACTCAAATCAGGTTCACCACGGAGGCCCAGAGATTACAGAGAAGAGAAAACCCTGATTCACCGCAGAGACGCCGAGAAAGCGAGGATACAGGATAGAAGATAGAGGATCACCCGTCGCACGCTTACACGTCGCACGCTTACCATCCTCAAAACTCGATCTTCAATCCTCTTTCCTGTGTTTAGGTGGACAGAGAAACCAGGGACGGGAGCGAGGCGCAGTCTTGGAATTGGTCGAGGTTCCAGACGTAGGCCGTCAGCGCTTCGGCACGGCCGTGGCCGAGGAGGGGGTCGGCGAGCGCGTGGAATTTTTGCAGGATCTGCTCGTCGCTCATGCGGTTTCGGGCGTGGCCGCAGGGGTGATCGACGCGCTCGCTGAGCCGGCGTCCATCCTTCATCGTCAGGGCGATGATGTTGCCGACGGCGCCGGGATACAGGTCGCTCAACTCGCGGTGTCGAGCGACCTTCACGCGCGCGACCAGGGCGAGCAGGGACTCGTCGGCGATCCGAGCCGGTGAGAACTGCCGCGGCGTCATCTCCCCGTCGGTCAGTGCGGCTGCGACGATGTAGGGAAGGCTGTGGTCGGCCGTCTCGCGATGCGTCGGCCGCCACTTCGCCGGGTCACTGCCGATGATGTCGACGGCGGCGTCGTGGCTCTCGACCAGTACCGAATCGATCTCGCTGACGGCGCCGCCGATCTTCGCCCGAAGCTTCAGGCTCGCTTCGACGGCGCTTTGCGCGTGGTATTCCACCGGCCAGCATTTGATGCTGGTGTTCAGGATCATCGGTTCGTCGTCCGTCTTTGGCTCGGCGGCGAACGGGCCCTCGACGGGGAGCGGGCCGCTCACCAGGCGGATGAAGCCGCGGTCCCCCTCGAAGATGGGTGACGGGCCGGTCATTCCCTGTCGCGCGAGCATCGCGGCAAAGACGCCGTGGCGGGCGGAGTTGGCGAATGCACACCCTTTCCAGTGCGAAAGTTCTCCCACGCGTGTCTGGCGCAGCGCGGCGCTGGCGACGCCGGCAATGCCCAGCGCGTGCCGCGTCTGTTCCGCATCAAGCTTCATCAGGCGAGAGGCGGCGAGTGCAGTGGAGAACGCGCCGTAGGTGACGTGGTCCCACCCGATCGAGCGCAGGCTGGCGGCGTCGCAGAGCCGGCACTGCACATCGTACGCCAGCACGATTGCGGTGATCAGCTCGCGCCCGCTCGCCCCGACGGATTCGGCGACCGCCAGAGCGGCGGGAATGTTGTCGCTGGGATGAGCAGGCTCTTTCGAGAGGTAGGTGTCGTTGTAGTCGAGGTAACGGACCTGGCACCCGTTCGCGAACGCCGCCCAATCGAGCGATGTGGTAAAGGCGGTTCCCCAGATCATCGCGCCACGTTCGGATTGAATCGTGGCAGCCACACGCCGGGCCACCGCGCACGGCTCCGCGTCCCACCCGCCCAGTGCGCAGCCGAACGAATCGATGATCCGGCGTTTCACTTCGTGCACGACCGCCGGTGACAGGTCCTCAAACCGAAGTCGAAGCGCGTAGTCGGCCATCCGCCGGGCAAGCGTCTGAATCATGACTCAATCGTAGTATGATCACCCGACGGAATGAAACGAGACCTGAACGCGCTTGCCGGTGGCCGCTTCGACCTGCTCGTCATTGGCGGCGGGATCTTTGGCGCCGGCATTGCTCGTGACGCGGCCATGCGCGGGCTGCGCGTGGCGCTCGTCGATAAAGGGGACTGGGCCGGCGGAACTTCAAGCCGCTCGTCCAAGCTGATTCATGGCGGCTTCCGCTACCTCGAGCAATGGGCTTGGCGTTTGGTAGCGGAGGCGTGCCGTGAGCGGCGGATCCTCCAACGGATCGCGCCCGGCCGTGTGAAGCCGATCCCATTCCTCCTGCCGGTATTCGACGGGGATCCGCGCCCGCTCTGGAAGATGCGCCTGGGAATGACGGCGTACGATGTCATCTCCCGCTACGACAAGACCGAAAAACACCAGACGTTCTCGGCGGAATTGACGCTTCGAGAGGAGCCGTCCCTGCGGGCCGAGGGACTGCGCGGCGCGATCCGCTACTTCGATTGCCAGGAGGATGACGCCCGATTCTGCCTGGACAACATTCTCCATGCCGCATCGCTCGGCGCGTGCTGCGCCAACTATTGTGAGGTGAATTCATTCCGGCTCGAGGGGGATCGCATCGCGGCCGCCGGCCTCGTCGATGTTCTGACCGGAGAGCGGTTCGACGTGAGAGCGGACGTCTTTGTGAACGCAGGCGGCCCATGGGTCGAGAAGGTCGCCGGACTGGCCGGCAACGTTGACAATCCGGTTCGCCTCAGTCCGACCAAGGGAGTTCACCTGCTCCTTCCAAAGCTGACGGATCGGCATGCCATCACCTTTCAGTCGCGGCGCGACGGACGAATCCTATTCCTTCTTCCCTGGCACGATGGCTCCCTGATCGGAACGACGGACACCGATTTCACCGGCGATCCCGGTCAGGTTCATGCCGATGAGGCCGATGTGGATTACCTGCTGTCAGAGGTGAACCAGCTCATGCCACAGCGAAAAGTCGGCCGTGACGACATCATCATACGCTTCGCCGGCGTGCGCCCGCTCCTGCGATCGGACGACACCGCTCCCTCCGCGCGCGGTCGTGAACACCGCATCGTCCGGCAGCGCAACAACCTGCTGAGCGTAGCCGGCGGGAAGTACACGACCTACCGCGCGGTGGCAGAGGCAGTGGTGGGGGATGTTTACGAAGTGATGGGTTCGAAGCCGGCCGCCTGCACGACCGCTTCGACGCCGCTCCCAAACCCGCGTCCGCCGGTGAGTGGCGAAAAATTGTGCGAATTTCCCGAAGTCTTCGAAAGCGACGTGCGGAATGCCTGCCAAGCGGAAATGGCTATGAGCGTCGGTGACGTCATGTACCGGCGGACGCCGCTCGCGCTCAGCCGATCGGGGGGGCATAACACCGCCACGCGTATCGCGTCGATTATGTCGCAGGTATTGGGGTGGACTTCAACGGAGACCGAGCACTCGCTCCGCGCGTATCTGGAAGAGCGCGCGTGTTAGGTCCGTATTGACGACAACTCTTTGACGTAGCAAGGGCGCCTCGCCAGGCGAGGCGCCCGTGCTACGGTTTGGGAGGTCTGGATCAGGCCGACATCGCGAGCTTGACGGGCTCGGACGGGCGGGCGGCGGGTTTTTCGGATTCTGCGATCCACTTGTGGTCGAAGCCGAAGATCGTGAACGAGGGCATTGCGCGCCCGCGCTGAAGCTGCTTTCGCAGCAGTTCGACGAACGCGCGGGCGCCGGCGAGGCCGGTCTCCGGCAGTACCACGGCCATCTCGGCATCGCCGATCCATCCGGCGGCGTCGGCCAGGCGAATCTTTTCCGGCAGGGCTTTTTCCAGGAACTCGACGGTGGCGCCAAGCTCGTCGGTGCCGACGGGGAAGACGACCATCGACAGGGGCGCGCCGTTCCGTTCGGCGCGGAGACACTCGAGGTGAACGAGGCGGCGCATGGGCGCTTCCGGGAGGCACATCTTCGTGTAGTGCGCCAGGCGCGGCACCGGCCGGCGCAGCTTATGGGTGATGAAGGCGACAGGCGCCACAACTCCACACGAGAGGGCAATCAGGCCAAACAACATATGCTTCCCCGGATGCCCACGCATACCCGCGCAGGCCCGCCGGCTCCTTGGCTGGCAAACCGCTCGAACGCCATGCGTGGCACCAAGCCGCCGCGTCGTTCTCGCTGGTTCAATCTGCAATTCAGGAGAGGGCGGTGCGCAGGGAATCAGACGAATTTCTGGCCTCGTAACGCGATTGCGCTGCCGTGCGTTCCGTTTATGAGGCGCGTGACGGGGCCGGGGAATGGAATGATTTACGGACTATACGGTGAGATGACGATGCGCCTGAATTCTTTGGCCACGGAGGGCAAAGAGAGCGCGGAGATCATCGAGAGATGATTCCCTGAAAACGGATCTGCCGTTCACAACGATTTAACAGAGTTGATTTGAATTCGCTCTGTGGCCATTCATTTTTCCGGAGCCGCCGCAGGAGCAGGAGCAGGAGCAGGAGCAGCAGCAGGAGCGGGTGGGGCCGGCGCTGGAGCAGGGGCTGGCGCCGGCGAAGCCGTGGGTTGCGTGACGGCGGGGGCGGTACTGGGCGCAGTGGTTGGTTGCGTCGCGGGTTGCGTGGCCGGTTTGGCGAAGACGCCGCCGGCGTCGGCATAGAGGATGATGCCGCGCATGAGCGCGGTGGAGGAGGCCGGGTCGTAGCCGACGATCCCGTCCACGTGCTGCCCGACCAAGCCGCTGCTGAGGTCCTCGTGACTGACGAACACGCCCGTGCGCGTGCCCGCGGCGATACCACTCAGGCGCGGCACCGTGAGCTTCCCGACGCGCGTGCCGGCGGTAAAGCGACGATAAGCCACCGCCTTGATCGGGCTGTTGGGCACGTTGTAGACGAGGTGGCTGGGGGGTAGCGGTGATCGCAATGCAGTTGCACCCTCGCCGAAGATCGCCGCCAGCTCGGTGTTGGCGGCGTCGCCGAAATCAGTCGATCCGCCGGCCGCGTCGACGACGAGCGTTCCACCCTTCTCAACAAACGCCTTGATCTCCTTACGGGCCGCGGCGTTCAGCGTGAAGGCAGTCGTCCCCGTCAGGTGGGCGATCTTGGCGCCGGCCAGCTTGCCTTCACCCGGCTTGGCCGACTCGACCTGGAGGGCGATCTTGTTTTCGTTCCGGAGTACCGCCGCAAGGCGGCGCCACCCGCCCGGCTCGGGATCGGGATTGTCGCCGGCGATCAGGCGGACCACCTTGATCGTCCGGTCGGTGGGGCCGCCCTTGTCGGCGATGAAATAGGTCGTGCCCTTGACCAGCGCGTGTTCCTTGTCGATGGAATAGAGGTAAATGTCCGTTGCCAGCTCAAACATTTCCTTCTTGGTCAGCTCCGCGCGGGTCTGCCAGGAGCGAGCGGGATCGGCCTGTGGTAAGAGGAGCATCAGCTCGCGCACGCCATTGCTCAGGCCAAGCACCTGCGGCTTGGACTTCCACTTTGCCGGCTTGTATTCCTCGGTGTAGATGACGTGGTTGGGTGGAAGCTCGCGGAACTCATACTTTGGGAACAGCTTGGTGCCCAGGGCTTTGAATGCATCGGCGAAGGGCTTCTTGCCGCAGTCGGCGTTGCCGAGAATCATGCCGCCCTCTTCGACGAATTGCCGGAGCTTGAGCTCTTCTTCAGGGGTGATCGCGGGCGGAGCATCGCCGCTGATGTAGAGGATCGGCGCATCGTGGAAATCCTCGACCGGAGCCGCGAGGTTCACGATCTGCCAATTGAGGTCGCGCTCGGTCTGGTGCCCCATCCAGCGGACGAGGTTGGCGACGTCGCGCGGACGCTCGTTCCAGTTGATGCTCGTCTTGGGGGTGTGCGGACGGACGCGCGGCGCGGTCTGTCCGGCGGCCACCATTCCGACCGTTTCATAGTCGAGTTTGTTGAAGGCGACCGGGGCCCGGCCACGGCTCAGGAAGAGCATGGCGAACGAGGTGCCGGCAACGGATCCAAATGTGTTCCAGGCGCCTTCCGCCCCCTGCGAGCGGACGACGGTCTCGGCGCCGACCGCATACCAGTCGGTCCTTCCGAAATACTTGTATCCGCTGGCGACGCCGATGCGCTCCACGCCGTAAAGGCTGTACAGGTCTCCGCCCACCTCGGCGAAGTGTTTGCTCATCCACTTCAGGCCCTGCTCGATGTTGTCGTTGCTGATGTTCCCCTTGCAATTGATGCCGTCGTTGGCGTGAAGGTAATCGTTGGTGATGAAGAGCGTGGCGACGCCGGCCGCGGTCATCGAGGCCTTCACCGGTGATTCGGCGCTGGGCTTGGGCAGGTAAGACCAGCCGCCGTCGTTCGCCTGGTTTTTCCGCCACACCTTGTCGACCAGGTCCCAGTATTTTTGGGGGACCTCGAAGCCCGCCTGCTCCAGCGCCCACATCCCCAGCACGCCGTACTGAGAGGGGCTGTTGTGGCGCGGCGGGAAGCGCTGGACTGAACCGCCGTAGTCATAGAGGCCGGCGTCGTCGCCGGTCTGGCCGACCGACTTGAGCAGCATGTTGCCGTCACGGTCGCGGGCGGCGCGCACGGCCGGATTCATGTGCACCAGGTTCCAGATCTGGCAGCGAAGTCCGATGGCGTAGGTGCCGATCAGATCCTCCTTCTCGAGGAAGGCAATTCCCCTGGCGATGCGCGCGTCCTGATAGCTCTCGCCGCTGGCGAGAAGCGCATAAACCGCAATGGCGGTATAACCGCCCCAATCCCGATTATCGCCACCTTTGGGCTTGGGTTCCCAGTTACCGTCCTTGTTCTGTTGCGCGTAGAGAAAGGCTTTGCCCTTCTGTAGCGCAGCATCAACCTCAGCCGCAGTCGCCCCCTGGGCGGCATTGCGACCCATGGCGGAAATCAAGATCAGAACGCTACAGATGCAAAGGCGGGGAAGCGATTTGGGATTCATGATATTCAAGGTTGGAACTGGCCGCCTGACGGAGCTTTGCAATGGTCTGACGACCTACGCGCCGCATCACGCGCGCGCCTTCCGGCGCATAATACTGACCCCGTCCACTGATTGAAACTATTAGATCGCAAACCACACCCGGATTTGCTGGAATTTCGTTGTCAGCGGAAGGTAAATTAGCGATGATGGCGGACGTTGTTGGTCGTCGGCGCGAATGCCGGCCTGGGGACGTTTTCGGAGGTAAGCATGTCGGTGCGGAAAATGTCGTTCGTCCTGAGTGCCGGGATTGCCATGGGATCGCTCATCGCGATGTCGGGCTGCCACCAACACGATAATGCGTCGGCCTGCTGTGGTGGACCGCGTCCACCGCTTCAGTCGGCGATGGAGAATGCCAATAACGAGATCTGGCGCGTCCTCGACCTCCAGCGGGAGAAGGATGACGCCGGCGATCATTACTCCTTCGGCTTCAACCCCACGAACCGCAACGACCCGTTCGGCAACACCCAGGCGGGGTGGGTTTCGGCCAAGGCGCTGGTTGGCGTCGCGCCGCCGGTGAGCGGCGTCTCCGCACTTCAGTCGGAAACCCAGGTCATCATCGTTCGACGTGGCAGCATCTACGCGCCGCCCCCGATCGTGGAATTCGTCGAGCCGGGCGGCGTTCCTGCGCCGAGCCATCAGCGCCCGCGTCACGAAGCGCCGCCCCCGGCCACGCAGCCGGTGCATGGCGAGCCGGCGGCTCACGAGCCTCCGGCCCTGCCTGCGTAGGCGCGATGCTCAGCCAGTTCGTGCCTTGCAAATCTTCCGCCGTGCCCCAACAATCGCACGATTCGACAGGAGTACTATGGCGGAAGACAAGCCCACCTTGCACATTGACACTGATTGGAAAAAGCAGGCGCAGGAAGAAAAGCGACGCCTCGCTGATGAAGAACAAAATCGCGCCGCATCGGCTGCGCAGTCAACTGCGACTGCCTCCCCAGGCGCGACTGGCGCAGGCGCGGGAGCGGCCGCTGGTGGTCGCACGGCGGGTGGGGCGCGCGGCCGCCGGGAGTTGCCGCCGGCATCGTTTGGGACGCTCGTTCAGTCAATCATCACCCAGGCGCTGTTCTACCTGGGTGAGCTGGCCGTCCCCGGCGGAGAGCCGAACGTCAACCTCGACATGGCCAAGCACCAGCTCGACACTCTGGGGATGCTGGAAGAGAAGTCGCGCGGGAACCTCACCGACGATGAGCAGCGCGTGCTCGACGCGGCGCTGTACGAGGGGCGGATGCGCTACGTGAGCGTGGCATCGCAATATATTTGAGGCGGGGTCTCATGGCGGCGCTGAGGGGCGAGGGCTGCGGACCATCACCACAATTTTGCGCGAACGGGAAACTACTCTCTTGCGTTTGAAGATGCGGACTTTATGATCGGCCTCGGCTGTTGACCCCGGCAGGCGCGAAATCGGAATCGCAGTTGTAACCGCGGAAGGCGACGGATCGCCGGTAAGCGGGCAATGTGGATCACGGACAGTCGTCCACGTCGTTCGGGAAAAGGCACGGAAGCCATGGCGTCACTCCGCGCGGATCATCGCGTCAAGCAACTCTGGCAGCTTCCCCTCCTCCTGCTTTCGCTGGGCCTGTTCTGCTACGCCGCTTACCTTTTCATCGATCCGCGCCCGGGACTGACGATCACGCAACGCATCAACCTGACGCAGGATTACCTGCGCCACGAACGGCCCGAGGCGGCGATCGAGCAGCTCAACAAGCTTCTCGGTGCCGAGAAGCTGTCCCGCGAGGATGAGGCCCGCATCCACCTGCTGATGGCCGAGGCGCTCGACGCGGGCCAACGGCTCAATCACATCAATTCCCCGCTCAACCGCGAGCAGATTATCGAGCAGTCGCGGATCGCGCTGGCCGAAGGGGCCAAGGCGGGCGCCGATGTCTACCGCCGTCTCGGCGAGAGCTACGAGGCGCTCGGCAAGACCAGCGAGGCGCTGGAGAACTTCCGCCGTGCCATGGCCATGGATCCGACGCGGGCGCTCTGGTTGCAGCGGAAGGTGATCGACCTCCAGCTCGCGCAGGACGATCCCGGTCCCGCTGAAGGGTCGCTCGACGAATACCTGAAGGAAGAGAAGCTCACCAACAGCGAGCGCGCCTGGGCGATGGGGCAGAAGGCGGACCTGCTCTCCCGGCGTGGAAATTTCGCGGAGTCGCGGGCACTTCTGAACGAGGTGTTGCGGCTGGACCCGATGCCGTCGGCACAGGGCCAGGCGCATTATCGCCTCGGTTACTGTGCCTGGAAATCGGGCGAGGTGGCGGAGGCCGACCGGCTGCTGCGCGTTTCCCGCGAACAGCTCAAGTCTGGCCACCCCCTCGATGCCGATGCCGCCTGGCTGCTGGGAAAGATCGCGCAGGACAAGGCAAATCCTACCGAGGCGATCACGTTCTACGAGGCCGTGCTGCAAGGGCACCCGGGATCGGCATCAGCGCCCCTGTCACGGCTGGGCCGGGGCGTTTGCCGAATCCAGTTGGCGCAGGATGAGGCGGGGCTGACCGACCTGCATGAACTGGTCGATGAGATCGCCTCCAAACAATCCCGACACAAGTACAAGGCAGACGCCGTCGCGGGATTGCGACAGGCGTCGGCGGCGCTTTCAACCCGCAGTAATTTTTCCGGGGCGCTCGAGGTATTGACCTACGAGCAGATGCTGGATACCGAACCGCCGGCCGAGTTTTACGGACGGCTGGCATCGGTTTACGAACGCCGCGCCGAGCAGGTGGAACACGCGCCGCTTGCGCCGAGCGCAATGCCGGCCGATCGGGTTCGTCGCGATCAGCAGGTCCGTTCGTTCCGCACGCACGCGGGCGACTCGTACATCGCCTACTCGCGCGGGCTGACGCTCGCAGACGACCAGGGCCATGCCGATGCGCTCTGGAAGGGCGTGGACCTGTACGACAAGGCGGGGAACGTCAACCAGGCGACCAGCGCGCTGGAGCTGTTCGTTGCCGAGCGGCCCGATGATGGGCAGACGCCCGATGCACTGCTGCGGCTGGGACAGACCTGGCAGGCGGCCGGTCAGTTCGATAAAGCGATCACGGCGTTCCAGCGCAACCAGTTCCGTTACCCGCAGAGCCTCGCGGCATCCAAGTCGGGCGTTCCCCTGGCGCAGGCTTACCTGGCCAAGGGGCCGGAGTACAACCAGAAGGCGGAGAAGGTCCTGATCGACGTGATCGGCAGCCCGCTGATCGGACCCGATGCCGAGGAGTTCCGCCAGGCGCTCTTCGAGCTCGCCCAGCTCTTTTACCGCACCGGCCGATATGAAGAGGCGGTGGCACGGCTGGAGGAGATGACCGAGCGCTACCCGAACGATGAACGGCGCGGCCAGTTGCTCTTCCTGATGGGCGACAGCTATCGCAAGAGCGCGACGCTGCTGGTAAAGCTGGCATCGACCAATGTCGCCGACGGACCGTCCGGCGCGGCCGATCAGGCCGAGGCGGCCGCTGCCAAGCGCGAACGGCTCACCAAGGCCCGCAAGCTCTTCGACCGCGTCATCGATGTTTACCGCGAGGCGCCGCCGAAGCGCGACCTCGACAAGCTTTACCTGAAGCTCAGCCATTTTTATCGCGCGGACTGCGTCTACGACCTCGGCCAATTTGCCGACGCGATCAAGCTGTATGACGCCGCCACGTTGCGGTACCAGGAAGATCCCTCGGCCCTGGCAGCTTACGTGCAGATCGTCAACGCATACGTGGCGATGGGGAAGTCCGAGGAAGCACGGACCGCCAACGAGCGCGCCCGCTGGCTGCTTCGCCGCATGCCGGCCGACGCGTTCAGCGACGGCTCGTTCTCGATGCCCAAGGAATACTGGGAGCAGTGGTTGAAGTGGACGAACGACGTGGGCATGTGGTCAAAGGGACCCACCACCAAACCGATCGGTACCGCATCGACGGGGCAATGACTCGTGCGCGCGGACAGGTTTTTGACATGAAAGAGGAACCGGTCATCACGGCGCTGGCAGAGCAGGTGGACTGCTACCGGCGGCTGGCAAAGCTGGCGGCGTCTCAGCACGTTCACGTCCAGCAGGGCCAGACCGAGCAACTCCTGGAGGTCCTCAAGTGGCGCCAGGCGGTACTGGATCGGGTGGCGGCGTTTGAGAGCGTCATCGCGCCGGCCAAGCGGCGCTGGAGCGAGTTCACTGCCGGCCTCGATGCCACGGCGCGCGGCCGGGCTGAGTCGCTCCTGGCGGAGGGACGCCAGCTCCTCGAGCAAATCACGACCGCCGATCGCAACGACACGATGGTCCTCCAGCAGCGGAAGCTCAACCTGGGGCGCCAGATCAAGCAGAACGGCGTCGCCCGGCAGATCAATCGCAACTACGCCGCCGCGTCTTATGGGCCGCGCGGTACGCAGATGGACGTGCAGCAATAGGAACCTGGTCAGCGCCTGATGAACGCCACCGTCCCGACAACCCCGCCCGACGTCGTCCGCCGAATGGAGGAGCTGGGGCGCATCATCCTCGCGTACAGCGACGTGACCGCGAAGCTTCAGAAGTCGCACGATCAGCTTCACGAGACCATCCAGACGCTTCAGCACGAGCTCGGCGAAAAGAACCGCCTCCTGGAACGCAAGAGCCGGCTGGCGGCGCTGGGGGAGATGGCCGCGGGCATGGCGCACGAGATCCGCAACCCGCTCGGCGGCATCCAGCTCTACGCCTCGATGCTCGCCGATGACATGGCCGATCGGCCCGACGCCCTTCAGCTCGTCCGAAAAATCTCGGGTGGGGTGAAGCGGCTGGAATCGCTCGTCTCGCAGGTGCTCCAGTTCACGCGTGAGATCCGCGCCACGGTTGTCCCGATGGACCTGGCGGAGGTCGTGAACCAGTCGGTCGAGTTGGCGGAACCGTCGATGCGCGAACACGGTGTGCAATGCCACGTGACGGGGCCGGCGGCGATGCAGGTCACCGCGGATCCGCTACTGATCGGCCAGGCGATCCTCAACCTGCTGCTCAATGCGGCCGAGGCGATCGGCCCGGCGGGCGGCGCAGTGACCGTGGATTTCAGCCAGCCAGCCGCTGGTTCCGAGGCGGGGCAGTTCCAACTCGTGGTGCGCGACACGGGACCGGGGATCCCGCCGCACATCCTCGAGCGAATCTTCAACCCGTTTTTCACGACCAAGGACCAGGGCACCGGGCTGGGCCTGGCGATCGTGCACCGGGTGATCGAGGCGCATGACGGGACGATCATCGTCACCAACCCCGAGGATGGCGGGGCGCGGTTCGAATTCAGGGTGTAGAGCGAGAGGCGTTCAACGGAGTTGAAATGGCACGGATCCTCGTCGTCGACGATCAGGAAATGATGCGAGACTCGCTGGCCGCTACGTTGGCCCGCGAGGGTCACGAGGTCATCGCGGCCGGCGACGGCGCCGCGGCGATCGCGCGCCTCAACGGCGTCGGTCGCGTGGACCTGCTGATCACCGACCTGAAGATGCCCAGGATGACTGGCATCGAACTGCTTGGGGAAGCCAAGCGCCTGCGCCCGGACCTGCCGGTCGTCCTCATGACCGCCTTCGCCACCGTCGCGACCGCGGTCGAGGCGATGAAGCTTGGAGCGTACGACTACATCCAGAAGCCGTTCGATGGCGAAGAGATCAAGCTGCTCGTCGACCGCACTCTGGAGCACAACCGCCTGATCCGCGAGAACCTGGCGCTGCGATCGATGACGGAACTGAACTCCCCGCGTCCGCTGATCGGCAGCGGGCCGCTGATGGATGACGTCCGCCGGAAGATCGAACTTGTTGCCCGCAGCAGCGCGACGGTGCTGATCCGCGGCGAAAGCGGCACGGGCAAGGAGGTCGTCGCCCGCGCGATCCATCAAGCGTCGTCGCGCGCCGAACGGCCGATGCTCGCGGTCAACTGCGCGGCCCTCTCCGAGAGCCTGCTGGAGAGCGAGCTGTTCGGACACGAGAAGGGGGCCTTCACCGGCGCCGACCGACTTCGCCGTGGCCGCTTCGAGTTGGCCGACGGCGGCTCGCTGCTGCTCGATGAGATCAGCGAGATCGCGCCCGCCCTGCAGGCCAAGCTTCTGCGCGTGCTCCAGGAAAGTCAGTTCGAGCGCGTCGGCAGCAGCATGAGCCAGCAGGTCGACGTGCGGGTCATCGCCACCACCAATCGCGACCTCGAGACCGCGGTCGACGAAGGAAAGTTCCGACAGGACCTGTTCTATCGCCTCAACGTCGTTCCGGTGGAACTGCCGCCCCTGCGGCAACGCACCGAAGACATCGCCGAGTTGTGTCGCCACTTCCTCCACCAGATCGCCAAGCGGGAGAACACGCCGTTCCGCCACGTCGAGCCCGAGGCGTTGCGTGTGCTTCAGCGATATCACTGGCCGGGGAACGTCCGCGAATTACAGAACATCATCGAGCGGGCCGCAGTGCTTGAGTCCGAGGCAGGCGTCGTTCGCGCCGCCACAATCGAGCCGTGGATGCGGGCGCGGAACGTGAGCACCTCCGCGGTGGAAGATCTGGCGGGAAAGCCTTTGGCCGATATCGAAAAGCAGATCATCCTGAGCACACTCCAGCAGTTTAAGGGTCACCGGATCAAGACGGCGGGCGCGCTGGGGATCGGCGTGCGAACGCTGGGCATGAAGCTGAAGCGCTGGAAGGACGAAGGGGTCCTGAGCAGCGCGGACAGGTCCTGACGCGAAAATCGGCGTAAGCGCGAGACTTGCGCGGGCAGCGCGGAAATTGCCGAAGCGCGGGCGAGCGCCGGGGCGCGGACGTTCGGCACGTGCAGTGAGTTGGCGCCGTTGGTACTGCTGGCACACGGTTTGAATTGGAGTCGCGGAATGTTTATCGAAAGGTTGTTTAACGAGTCGAATGCCCCTTTGCTGGAGCAGATGCTGCGGTTTACGGCGGCGCGGCACCAGTTCATTGCTGAGAACGTGGTCAACATCAGCACGCCCAATTACAAGCAGAAGGACCTGTCGCTCGATAAATTTCAGCAGCTTCTTGCCGCCCGCGTCGAGCAGAAGCGATCTTCAGCGCCCGGCTCGGTGGGATTCGACGACGTGGGCGCGGAGGTCGATGAGCCGCGGCGCGGGCTGCTGTTTCACGACGGCAACAACCGCTCGATGGAACAGCTCATGACCGATCAGGCGAAGAACGGGATGATGCACAACCTGGTCATCGAGCTTCTCCGCCACCAGTTTCAGACCATGGAGATGGCTCTGAAGGAACGGGTTTCGTAAGCAGGCCGCGCGGTCGCGAAATTTCGCGGCAAAGGATGGCTGACGATGTTTGAAGTCTTAGACATGGGCGCCAGTGGGTTGCAGGCACAACGCACCCGCATGGACACGATCGCCAACAATATTCTCAACGCCAACACCACCCGCAACGAGAAGGGGGAGAAGGTGCCGTACCGCCGGCGATTCGTCCTCTTCGCGCCCGGGCAGGGGGGCGACCGCGCCGATCGGGCGGGCGTTCACGTGCAGCAGGTCGAACTGGACAACTCCCCGTTCCGTAAGCAGTACCAGCCGGGTCATCCCGACGCCGACGCGCAGGGTTACGTGCAATATCCCAACGTCGATGTCGCGATCGAATATGTCAACGCGCTGGAAGCCTCCCGCGCTTACGAGGCCAACGTAACCCTGATGGACGTCAGCAAAGCGATGATTAACGCGAGCCTGCGGCTTCTCGGGTAGGGTGGGCTAGACCCACCATCTGGTCCGCGAACTAATGATCAACGCTATTAACAACATCGGAGTGGGGCAGGTCGCCGGTACCGGGTCGTCCGTCGGTAAGACGGCCGCTCCGTCTGGCGCGAGCTTCTCCGACGTGTTGAAGAACAGTATTGACGAAGTATCGCGCATGCAGCAGGATGCCAGCAAAGCGGTGGAGGATCTCGCGACGGGCAAGACGGAAGACGTGACCGGCGTGATGACCGCGATGGAAAAGTCCGACGTGGCGTTCAAGACGCTGCTGGCGATCCGAGCCAAACTCATGGACGCATACGAGGAGATCAAGGGCATCTCAATTTAACGATCGATTTTCGTCCCGTTTGATCGCGCGCGGGCGGAGCCCGCGTGAGCGTTCCATCAGCCAGGGAGGGCTGAACTATGGATCTGCTTAAAACGCAACTCGACCGCATTCAGAAGCAGCTCGCCAGCCTTAGCGCCAGCCAGAAAATGCTCACCGCCGCGCTCGTGGCCATCATGGTCATGACGCTGGTCTGGTGGGGGCGCTACGCCGGCGAAGCCGAGATGGAGCCGGTACTCAATCAGTCGATGTCGCAGGAGGAACTGGCCAGCGCCGTCCAGGAGCTGGGCGCGCGCGGCATCCGCTACACCACCACCGGCGACCGCCTCCTCGTCCCCGCTGACCGCAAGATCGAAGCCTACGCCGCCCTCAGCTACTCCCACGCGATGCCACGCGATACCAAGACGGGCTTCGAGGACATGGTCAGCAAGATGACCCCCTGGGACCCGGTGGATAAGTCCCAGATCATGTTCAATCGCGGCAAAGAGGTGATGCTCGCCCAGATCATCCGCAAGTTCCCCCACGTGACCGACGCCGAGGTGATGATCGCATTCAATAGCGAGCGGCACATCGAGGGATCGATCCAGCCCTCCGCCACGATCACGCTCACCGTCCCACCCGATTCAACCGGCGGGCAGAAGCTGGTCGATGCCGCCGCCGACGCGGTCCAGGGCGCGGTCTCCGGCCTGTCGCGCTCGAAGATCAAGGTGGTCGTCAACGGCGCGCCCGCCCGCGTGCACGACGCCGATAACGAGGCGGTTGCCGTGCAGGGGGACGATCAGCTTGACCTCATTCAGAAGAACGAGGTACGGCTCAGCAATAAGATCAAGGAACACTTCGTGTACATCTCGGGCCTGATGGTCGCGGTTACGGTGAAGTTGAACAACACCTCCTCGGTCGAGCAGCGCACCGAATACGATCCAAAGGGCGTGCTACAGAAGGAAACGCGCTCGCAGAATGAGACAGACGAATCGACTTCGCCCGGCGCGTCAGCGGGCGGTGAACCCGGGATCGCCAGCAATGCCGGCCTCTCGATTCCCAACGCAGGCGGTGCATCCGCGGCTTCGGGCCCTTCCACCACGCACGAGAAGAACACGACCGAGTTCCAGAACTTCGTTTCCAAGACGGATCGCTCGAGCAAGACCCCGGCGGGCGACGTGACGGTGATCGGCGCGACGGTGCGCGTGCCGGTCAGCTATTTTGCTTCGGTTTTCGAGCGTCAGAACGGCACGACCAAGGAGCCGACGCAAAGGGAGCTGGTGCCCCTGATCGAGTCGGAGCTGCCCAAGATTCGCGTTGACGTGCTCCGGTGCACGGGGCTTCAGGCGGAGAAAGACGTATCGGTCGAAACCTATTCCGACCCGATGCCCACCGTGGCCACCGCGGTTGCGCAGGTGTCGCCTTTTTCGATGACGACGGTCGGCGGCCACACGAAGGAGATCGCATTGGCGGCCTTGGCGGTGATGAGCCTGTTTATGGTTTCGATGATGGTCCGCAAGGGGACCGTTACGCCGGCCATCGCCCAGGTCGCGATGCCGCTGGAGATGCCCACCTCACTGGATGCCGGCGAGGCGCTGGCCGGGGAGGCGGGCGCGGGCGGGGCGATGCTCGATGGCATGGAACTCGACGACGACGCCGTTCGCTCCCAGCAGATGCTCGACCAGGTATCGACGCTGGTGAAGGAGAACCCCGAAGCCGCCGCCACGCTCGTCAAGCGCTGGTTGAACCGAACGTAGGAGTGGGGTGCTGGGGCGAAGCGGTGCTGCGCGACGGGTTGGCTGGCCATGAGCCGGCCCGCGCGGCACGCAGCTCCTTGAGGAAACATGGCTGATATCACGGGCGTACGCAAATCCGCAGTGTTGCTCCTGTCGCTGAACCAGGATGATGCCGCGGAAATTCTCAAACGGCTTCCTCCCGAGGCCGTGGAAGAGGTCAGCCGGGAAATCGCCTCGATCGGCGAGGTCGCGGTGGCCGCGCGCTCGCAGGTGTTCGGCGAGTTCTACAACCTCGCCCTGGCCAACTCCTACCTTAACGAAGGCGGTCTGGAATACGCCAAGAGCCTGCTCCGCAAATCGCTCAGTGAGGCGGACGCGACGCGGGTCATCAAGCAGGTCACGCAGCAGGTGCAGACAACGCCGTTCTCCTTCCTCCAGAAGGCCGAGAGCGAGAACCTGCTGACGTTCATCCAGGACGAGCATCCGCAGACGATCGCGCTGATTCTCGCCCACCTCCCGTCGCAGAAGGCCAGTGAGATCCTCGTGGGCCTGCCCGGCCAGAAGCAGATTGAGGTCGTCAAGCGCGTCGCCAACATGGAGCAGACGAACCCCGAGGTGATCAAGGAGGTCGAGCGCGGCCTCGAGCATCGCCTCTCCGATATCGTCAGCCAGACGTTCGAGAAGGCGGGCGGGGTCGACACAGTCGCCGAGATCCTCAACCTGGCCGATCGCTCCACCGAGAAGGGGATCATGGAAGGACTGGAAGCGGAGGACCCGGACCTGGTCGAGCAGATCCGCCGGCTCATGTTCGTCTTCGAGGATATCCTGCTGGTCAACGACAAGGGGATCCAGTCCGTGCTCAAGGAGGTCGACAACGAGGAGCTGTCACTGGCCCTGAAGACCGCGAGCCAGGAGTTGAAAGACAAGATCTTCAAGAACATGTCGGAGCGTGCCGCGCAGCTCATCGCCGAGGACATGCAGTACATGGGCCCGGTGCGGGTGAGCGACGTGGAGGCCGCGCAGCAGAAGATCGTTGACGTGGTCCGTCGTCTCGAGGACGCCGGCGAAATCATCATCGCTGGCCGCGGCGGCGAAAAAGAAATGGTCGTTTAGAGAGATGTCAGTTGTCAGTTGTCCGTTGTGAAGGCAACCGAGCGCGCCCGGTCCTGTCCCTCCTGCAACTGACGACGAACAACTGACAACGGACACGTAACCATGGGCCTGATCAAATCCGCAAACCTGCCGGCGTCTCTGTCGCCGTTTTCGATGCGCGACATCGAGACGCAGGCGCAGGCGATGCTGGCCCGGGCGCGACACCAGGCGGAAGCGCTCCTCGCGGCGGCACAGACTGAGGCGGAGGAATTGAAGCAAGCCGCATACGCCCAGGCATTGGCGGACGGGCATCGGGCGGGCGTCAAGGAGGGCACGGAACAGGGGATCGCGATGGGGCGAGACGCAGCCCTCGCCGAACAGCGCGATCGGCTGACGGAAATCCTCGCTTCCCTCTCGACGGCGGTAACCGACCTGGATGCGCGGCGCATCCAGCTGGAGTCGGCCGCGCTGGAAGAAGTGGTTGGCCTCGCGATAGCCGTCGCACGGCGTGTTACCAAACGACAGGGGATGCTCGATCCGCAGGTGCTCATCGAAAATCTTCAGGCGGCGATGAAGCTGGTGGTGCGCTGTGCCGACGTCCGCGTCGCCATTCACCCGACACAACGACAAACGCTGGAAGACGTCTTGCCGCGCCTTCGGCTCCAGTGGCCCCAACTGAAGCACATCGAGCTCATCGACGATCCCTCCCTGGCCCCGGGCGGTTGCCGCATCTTTACGGCGCATGGGCAGGTCGATGGGGACCTGGCGGGCCAGCTCGATCGCGTTGTGGCGGACCTCCTGCCCGGCGGCGCGGAGGTGGCGTCATCGTGAGCTATCTCGAATGTCAGCTCGATGCGGTCGATTCGTCGCTTCCGTTCGCGGTGGTCGGCCAGGTCCAGGCAGTGACGGGAATGACACTGGAAGCCGCCGATCTCACCGTCCCGCTGGGGAGCCTCTGCCGCATCACCAGTTTCGGGGGGAAGACCTCGACCGCGGAGGTCATCGGCTTTCGCCACGATCGCACGCTGCTCATGCCGCTGACCAGCACCGCCGGGGTCTCACGCGGGGACCGCATCGAAAACCTTTGCGCGGTGCCACGCATCTGGTGTTCGGAACAATTGCTGGGCCGCGTGCTCAACGGGTTCGGGGAGCCGATCGACGGGAAGGGGCCGCTACGGCTCTCGCACTCCCGCCGGATCGATGGCCGCGGCGTGCACCCGATGGAGCGCGAGCCGATCCGCAAGCCGATCGCGACAGGCGTGCGTGCGATCGACGGCCTGCACACTTGCGGGTTGGGGCAGCGCATGGGGATCTTCTCCGGCCCCGGCGTTGGCAAGAGCACGCTCCTCTCCTCGATCGCCAAGAACACCAGCGCCGACGTTTCGGTCATCGCACTGGTGGGCGAGCGCGGTCGCGAAGTGCAGGAGTTCCTTCAGCATGGCCTGGGCGAGGAGGGGCTGTCACGGTGCGTCGTCATCGTCAGCACCAGCGATGAGGCGCCGATGCTGCGGGTCCGCGCCGCGCGCGTCGCCTGCACGGTCGCCGAATATTTCCGCGACCACGGCCGCGACGTGCTGCTGATGATGGATTCGATCACCCGCCTGTGCCAGGGACAGCGCCAGATCGGCCTGGCTGCCCATGAGCCGCCGGCCACCAAGGGATTTCCCCCAAGCGTCTTTGCCCTCCTGCCGGAAATCCTCGAGCGCGCCGGCAACGTGCCCGGCGGGTCGATCACCGGGTTCTACACCGTCCTCGTCGAAGGAGACGATTTCAACGAACCGATCCCGGATGCGGTCAAGGGGATCACCGATGGCCATCTCTGGCTCAGCCGTGCGCTGGCCAACCGCGGGCATTTTCCCGCCATCGACGTGCTACAAAGCATCAGCCGTGTACGCGGCGATGTGACCGACGTTGAACACGCCAATGCCGCCCGCCGCATCTTGGCGCTCACCGCGACTTTTCAGGACATCGAGGATCTCGTGAACATCGGCGCCTACGCCCCGGGCGCCAGCGTGGAATATGACGTGGCGGTCCAGTCGCGCCCGAAGATCGTCGAGTACCTCCGCCAGCCGGCGTCGCAACCGAGTCCGCCGGAGGATTCAACGCGGCACCTGATCGAGCTCGCCAACTGGACCGAAGCGCTGGAACGATCGCTCCGCGCCCAGTCGGCCAAGGCACCTCCACGCGGCGCCGCGGCTACCGCACGATAAATCGGTGATCGCGAACGGGCTCGAAGCGGGGGACCACGAAGGACAGGATGCCGAAGTTTATTTTCAAACTCGAGACCCTGCTTCGCCACCGCAGCCACGTGGAGCGCGAACTACAGCGCGATCTGGCCACGATGCAGGCGGAGATGAACCGGCTGACGCAGGACCTGGCCGCGATTCAGAGCAGGGTGGACGTCGCGGTCGGCGACCTCCGTGACAACCGTTTGACGGGTCGGATCGATCTGCATTTCCTGGCCGCGCACCGCCGGTACATCCTGGCCACACAGCGCAACGCTCACGCGATCGCGGAGGAAATGGCGCAATTTCAGCGCCGTGCCGACGAAGCACGAGCCGCGCTGGCCGAAGCGGCCAAGCAGCGAAAGATACTGGAAAAACTGCGGGAAAAGCACAAAGAACGGTGGTCGGTCGACCAGGCACGCCGTGAATTTGCCGAACTCGACGACATCGGCACGCGCCTTGCCTTTGCGGGCGAGGTGGGACCGACATCGGATGACGCCAGCGGTACGTCGACGCAGGAGCACCAGTCGTGAAGAACCTGCTGAACGTCATCATCCTGACCCTGGCCCTCAACTTCCTGGCGCTGGCCGGGGGAGTCGGGTGGCTGTGGCAGACCGGAAAGCTCGACCGAAAGTCGGCGACCGCGATCAAGGAGATCATTTTTCCGCCGGTCGATCCCGCCGCGACCCCGACTGGCGGCGCTGCCACGCAGCCGGCCGCTTCGGATCCGACCACCCGTCCCTCGTCCCGGCTCGAGGCGCTGTTGGCACGGCACGCGGGCGTGACGACCGCGGCACAGCAGGTGGACTTGGTTCAGCAGAACGTCGATGCGCAGGTCGGACAGCTCGATCAGCGCGAACGCCAACTGGAAGATTTGCAGCGGCTGATCACCGCGGCGCAGACAAAACTTCAGAACGATCGCAAAGTCCTTGAGACCGATCGGCAGCAACTGACCGATGAACAGCAACAAAATGCAAAGTTGGCTGAGGACAAGGGATTCCAGGACAGCCTGACGTTGTATGGCTCGATGCCCTCCAAGCAGGTAAAGGGCATCTTCATGACGATGAACGATGCCACGGTACGGCAGTATCTCCAGGCCATGCAGCCGCGCAACGCCGCCAAGATCATCAAGGAATTCAAGAGCCCCGAGGAACTGGATCGCGTTCGCCGGGTGCTGGACAAGATGCGACAGGGAGATGCGACGGCGGATCCTGCCACGCAGCCGACTGCTCAGACACCGAAGGACGGAAAACTCCCGTGACTGCATCCCCACCGCCGCGCGTCTGCAAATCGCCTTCCACCCCGCCCGCCGCTCCAAAGGGGCCGCAGCCATCGCCG
The DNA here is from genome assembly GCA_038240605.1 of Tepidisphaerales bacterium. GTDB lineage: Bacteria > Planctomycetota > Phycisphaerae > Tepidisphaerales > Tepidisphaeraceae > JBBSDP01. The sequence goes on from JBBSDP010000005.1 coordinate 76,800, forward strand.
GCTGATTCTCCTGGGAACGATTTCAGCGGCATCTTGAGTCAGAGCCAGGCCCAGCGCGCGTCCAAGGCGCCATCAGCATCCGCCGAACCCGCGGCCGCCACAAAGAAAAACACGACGGATCCAAAGGCATCCGATGCGCCAGCGACGGATGGAAAGAAGCCAACCGACGGCGAATCCGCGGCGCAGGGAAAGACGGATGGAACTCCCTCTGCCCAGGCAGTTGCTTTGGCCTCGCTTCCCGCCAACCCCGTCGAAGCACCGCCGGCGGACGGCTCGCCGGCACACAAGCCAACGAAGGACAAGCTCACGAAGGATGATTCAAAGGGATGTGTCCAGAGCGCCAAAGTGCCCGATCCGAGCGTAATCGCCGCCAATCTTCCGTCGCCACCCGATGCGGCGACCGCACCAGCGCCGGTCATGAATTTGTCCGACCCCATCCCGACGCCCGATGGTTCGGCGACAACCGCTGCCAAGGTCACGGAGGTCGCCCCACCCTCGAGCGGGGATCCGAGCGCCGCAACAAACGCCACGCCTGCCGTCACCGTGGATCCGGCTACGACCGATGCCGCGCCGGTCACCGGCAAGCGCGCCACCGCGGGGGCTAGGGGGCGAAACGCGTCGGCCAGCGGTGGTTCGGATCAGGCGGTCGTCCAGAGTTCCGCCGCCGGCGTTGGCGCGAACCTGAGCAGCTCACTCGGAGGCGATACGGATGGCTCCGACGCAACAGCCGCTACAGCCCCGACTGCAACCGACGCGGCGGCACCGGCCGATCATGGACAAACCCGAACAACGCCGCTGAACGTCGACGCGCCGATCTCGGCCCCGTTCGCGATGCCGACCACCCAGCATGGAGCCGCGGGGCCGGCATCCACGCCTGCCACACCCACGGCGGACGCGCCGTCGGAGATTCAATTCGCGCAGGTGAACCACGCGCCGATCGTTGGTGGAATACACGGCCAGCTTCTCCCCGATGGCGGCACGATGACGATCCGGCTCGATCCCCCTGAGCTGGGCGCGCTGAACGTTAGCGTCAAGATGCGCGATGGCGTCATGTCCGCAACGTTTGAGGCATCCAACGATCAGGCCGTCCGGCTTCTCAGCCACAGCCTCGGGGAGTTGAAGGCGTCGCTGGAATCGCAGGGGATGAACGTTGAGTCGATGCACGTCCGCCAGGTGCCACAGGCCCAGGACGCTCGTCCCGGTCAGCAGGATGCGCAGCGCGATCAGAACTCCTCCGGCCAGGATGAAAACGCCCGCCGTGAACAACAGCGCCAGCAAATGCTGCGACGGATGTGGAAGCGCCTCTCCGGCGGCGATCCACTCGACCTGGTCGCGTAGGGTCCGCGCGCGATCCGCACGCATCGCGCCGTTTTCGCGCACCTGCCGCGCGGAAAGCGACGCCGCCAGATTACCCGATTCGATTATTCATCCGGCCGCATTTTTCTCGCCGAAACCCAGAACTATGACCACCTCTGCCATTGGATCGCTGCCGAGTTCCCTGAACTCTTTGTCGTCGTCCTCGGCTTCCAAGTCGCGCCTGTCGCAGCTCAAGCCGACGGATTTCATCAAAATGATGGTGACGCAGCTTCAGCACCAGGATCCGCTGAACCCGACGAACAGCCAGGACCTCCTGGCGCAAATGAGCCAGATCGGACAGTTGCAGTCCTCGACGCAGCTTTCGGCCACCCTGCAGGGAATGACTCAGCAGAACCAGATTTCCGCGGCGGCGGGCCTGATCGGGAAGACAGTGATCGGCCAGGACGCAACACACGCACCGATCACGGGGCTGGTGAGTTCCGTTTCCGTTTCAAGCGATGGAGTCAACCTGCAGCTCGACAACGGCCGGGCGCTCTCGCTCGCGAACGTGACCAGCATCGCCCCGGGTCCCAGCGCCGCAACGACGACTGCGGCAGGCACGACCAAGACCGGCGCCTGAGCTGATGATCGCTGAGAACGCGCCTCGCACCCGAAATCGGACGATCGCCAACTGGAAAGCAACGACGACATGGGACTCACCAGCGCACTGTACACCGGCCTCTCCGGACTGAATGTCAATCAGACGAACCTGAACGTCATTGGCAACAACATCGCCAACGCCAACACCACTGCGTTCAAGTCGAGCCGAGTCTTGTTCAGCTCACAGTTTTACGTCACCGATGCCGCCGGCACCGCGCCGAGCAGCAGCTTCGGCGGGAGCAATCCCAGCCAGGAAGGCATGGGCGCGCGGGTCGGATCCATCCAGCAGGACTTCGCCCCCGGCACCATCCAGACGACCGGCCGCCCGACGGACCTCGCGGTCGACGGGGAAGGCTTCTTCGTCGCGAACACGTCCAACGGGCAGCGCTTCACGCGCGACGGCGCGTTCTCCCTCAACAGCTCCAACCAGCTCACGACCTCAAGCGGCGGCTTCGTTCAGGGCTACGCGACGGATACCGGTGGTAACGTCGTCACCGGGTCACTAAAGAACATCACCGTTCCCCTGGGCACCACGACCTCGGCGCAGGCCACGCAAAACGTTTCACTTCAGGGAAACCTGAACGCCGGCGGCGCACTGCCGAGCGGCGCGAGCATCCTCGAGACGCAGGCGCTGACGACGGTCGGCGGGGCCGCTGCGCCCACTTCAGCGTCGCTGCTCACCTCCCTGGCGTCGGTCTCTGCGCCGGCCACCCCGCTATTCACGGCCGGTGACGTGCTGACGCTCAAAGGCCAGCGTGGAGGGGCGGACCTGGCGGCGCAAACGTTCACCGTTACCGCCGCGAGCACGGTCACCGACCTGACCACCTTCTACAGCCAGGGACTCGGTATCGACACGACCGTTACCGATACACCCCCGCCCGGCTCAACCATCCAGGCCGATCCGACCAACCCCAATGCCGCCGAAATTTCAATTACCGGGAACACCGGGAAGATGAACGCCCTGACGATCTCCAGCAGCGGCTTCGTCAACCAGAATGGGATCAACCCATTCTCGTTTGTCGATGGCCAGAACGCCGCCGGGGTGAAGAGCAACCCGACCGGGGAGAGCGTGCACACCGCGTTCGTCGCCTATGACTCGCTCGGCACGCCGCTCAACGTGGACGTGACTGCCGTGCTCCAATCCAAGGCCAGCACCGGTAACACTTGGCGGTTTTACGTCAACTCGGTCGACAACCATGGGGGCACCGGAACGCTCCTCGGCGACGGCACGCTGACGTTCGACAGCGCCGGCAAGCTCACGGCGAGCACGGGGACGAACATCGCCCTGAACCGTACCGGGACGGGTGCGTCCTCGCCGCTCACGATGAACCTGGACTTTAAGAACATCAGCCAGCTCGACGGTTCCGGATCCAACCTCGTGATGACCTCGCAAGACGGATCACCGATCGGAACGCTCAACAACTTTTCGATCGGGGCGGACGGGAAGATCACGGGGTCCTACAGCAACGGTCTGACCCGCACGGTCGGACAACTTGCGATCGCGACCTTTGGGAACCAGCAAGGCCTGGATAACAAAGGGGGCAACGAGTATTCCGCCAGCGCCAACAGCGGCAACGCGGTCATTACGACGCCGCAGCAGCTCGGCACGGGAAATATCCGTTCGGGTGCTCTGGAGGGGAGCAACGTCGATCTTTCGCAGCAGTTCGTGAACCTGATCGTTGCCTCGACCGGGTACTCGGCCTCGAGCAAAGTGATCTCGACCAGCAACCAGCTCCTCACCGAGCTGCTCAACATTCAGACTCGTTGATCGCCGCGCGCGCCGTGAGGCCGCCCGACACCGGCGGCGCCCGCGCGGAAAGGGCAGGAGGCCCGACATATTGGAACGCAGCCCTCGCGACAGGGTGTTTTTTCTGCTGTCGCGGGGGCATTTTTTCTGCGGAGCAGAACATGATCGCACTCACGCGTCTCAACGGCCAGTCGTTTGTGATGAACGCCGAAAAGATCCGCTATATCGAATCCACACCCGATACCGTCGTTTGCTGCGATACCGGCGAGAAGCTCATGGTGAAGGAGACTCTTCACGAAGTGATGCGCCGCGCTATCGACTACGCGCGCGTCATCCGCCGGCCTGTTACGGATTAACGCCCTCCCGCCACACCCCGCACAAAAAAGAACCCCGGCAATGAAGCCGGGCGCTGCTGGTCTAAACCAGAATGATTTTGTCATGAAACCCATGACAAATGGCCTTCCGCCGGCTTTGGCGGGCATTCCGAGCCAAGTCTGATCCGTTCCGTGCCGATAGGATCGATAGCCGACCGCTTGGGTGTGTGGCTATCGGACCTGACGGCGAAGGAAGGACCTGATTCATGGCGGACAAAGCCGAACGAAAACCAGAAGGGGGCGCGGCAGCGCCCGCTTCCCCGACCGCGGCGGGCGAGAAGAAGCCGTCCGCCAAGGATGGTGGACTCCTTACCAAGACTCCAATCCTCCTCGGCGGCGCCATGGTGCTCGAGGCGGCGGTGCTGTTTGCCGGATTTAAGTTCCTCGGCGGCGGCGCGCCCAAGGTGGTGACCGGCGCGGAGCTGGCAACCGCCGAAACGCACGAATCAAGTCACGGCGGCGGCCACGACGACGCGGAGGGCCACGGCGGCGCCGCCGGCCCCGCGGCGCCAGTCGACAAGAACAAGCCAACGGAAATCCAGGTCCTGGATTTCCGCTCGCCCAACAAGATCAGCGGGCGCACGTACCTGTACGACGTGAGCATCTTCGCGGTGACCAAGGCCGGCTCGCAAGAGAAGGTGAAAGCGATCATCTCTGAGCGCGAGGCCTTGATTAAAGATCGAGTTCGGACCATCATTGCCCAGAGCGACCCGGAAAAACTGGGTGGCGGGTCTGAACCCGGGCTGGAAACCTTACGTAGGCAGGTGAAGTACCAGCTCGACGAGATCGTCGGTGAAGGGCTGATCGACGAAGTGCTCGTGCCCAAGTGCATCCCGTTCCGGACGGACTTTTAGGCCCCTCGTTGTGGCGTACGGTGATCGCCGCGCGATTTGCGTGAACGGGCGACGCGAAACGCCGACCCGCGGACGCGCTTCACCAAGGATGGTGACTCATGGCCCAGGACGAGGCCCCGACACCCGAGCCCCGCGTAGTGCCGGCAGCGACACCGCCCGCAGGCGATCTCGAACCTCATTCACTTGATTCGCATCTGGAATCCGCCGACCCATCCGTGGCCGGCTCAATGAGCGCGGCGGCCGCGCTCGATCCAGCAGCCATCGAAGAATTACTGAAGGGGGCGAGCTTCGAAGACCCCGCGTCACTCGTCGCCGATGCGATGCCATCCGACGAGATCGGCGGCCTGCCTCCCCTCGATCCGGACAACTTCAAGCTGCCTAACTTTCAACAGGTGCTTCAGGATGCGCAGGTTTCCAGCTTCGATCTGCTCCGTGACGTGGAACTGAACGTCAAGATCGAGCTCGGTCGCGCCCGCATGCTGGTCGAGGACGTGCTGAAGTTGTCGGAAGGCTCCGTCGTCGAGCTGGACAAGCTTGCAGGCGACCCGGTTGACGTTTTCGTGAACGACCGGCTCGTCGCGCGCGGCGAAGTGCTGGTGCTCAACGACAATTTCTGCGTGCGCGTCAACGAGATCGTGGCCGGTGTGAAGGAGGAGGGGGTATGAACCTCCGCCGTGCGGCCGCGATCGCATTCGTGGCCGCCGCACTTCTCTCGACCCTGTTCCCGGTGCGCGCAGCCCCGGCTGATGGCCGCGCCGCGGCTCCTGCCGCCACCGCGGTCGATTCAGCCGCCCCCCGCTCCAATTCGACATCGGATCCTGCCCCCGCTCCGTATCTAGCTGCGCCCCCAAGCTCCAAAGGCGCGTCGGATGCCTCGCGTCGTTCCATGCTGGACGACACGCCCATTCGACGCCGTGATGATGCCGTCCCGTCGGCCGGCGGCGCAACCACGCGCGGCAATGGCAGCATGTCGTCGCCCGCAACCGGACTCCAGGGCTCACGCGTGCTGCTGGCATTGTCCCTGGTCATCGGACTGATCTTCGCGCTCCGCTGGGCCGGCCGGCGGTTTTTCATCACGCCGGCCGGCGGAAATGCCTCGCGCGCAGTGCAGGTGCTGTCTCGGTCGTCGTTGTCCCCGAAGCAGCAGGTCGTGCTGGTTCGCGTGGGGCGCCGAGTGCTGGTCGTCGGAGATAACGGCCAGCAGTTGAGCAGCCTTGCCGAGATCGCCGACCCCGACGAGGTCGCGGCCCTGATCGGGCAGGTGCAGGAGAGCGCCGCCGCTTTATCGCCCGCCAAGTCGTTCGGGAACCTGTTTCATCGATTTTCGACCGGATCAACGGCGGCGGCGGTGGAGGCCGAGGATCGTCGGCCCGCCGTCATGCGTGCCGATTCAGGCGACGAAGCCGAAGAACCGGCCGTTGCCACCACGCGTGCGGAGCTGGGCAGCCTGATGGAACGGGTGCGCCTGGTCTCCAAGCAGCTCGGACGCTCTTAGGACCAACGAAGAGAACGGATGCTCTCGTGAATCCAGACATTTCCAGAATCGTTGGGCGCGCCCAGCGCAACTCGCTCGTTTACGGCCTGGTACTTTTCGTTGCGCTTTGCGCATCGGTCGCATCGGCGGCCGACGAAAAGTCGACGGCGCCGCTCCTCTCCTCCGCGCCAGTGCCGGCCGACGTGACGCCGCCCAAGCTGTTCGTGCCGGCCAGCCCACTGTCGCCGGGCATGCAACTCCCGGACCTGACCAAGCGCGAGAACTTCTCCTCGGCGATGCAGATCATTGTGCTGCTGACAGTCCTGTCGTTAGCGCCGGCGATCCTGATCATGATGACCAGCTTCACGCGGATCATCATCGTCCTGTCATTGCTCCGACAGGCGATGGGGACGCAGCAGCTTCCGCCCAACCAGATTCTCATCGGGTTGGCGCTGTTCATGACCTTCCTGGTGATGCGGCCAACGTGGGAGCGGGTGAACAACGAGGCGCTGCGGCCTTACCTCGATGGGAAGATCGAACAACCCGACGCACTGGCCAACGCGCAGGTCCCGCTTCGCGAGTTCATGATCGGACAGATTCGGAAGAACAACAACGAGGAGGACGTCTTCCTCTTCACCGAGTTTGCCCACGAGACGCCGCACAAGTGGTCGGAAGTGAAAACGCTGTCGCTGGTTCCGGCGTTCATGCTCAGCGAACTGAAGACCGCGTTCCTGTTGGGCTTCAAGGTTTACCTGCCGTTTCTGATCATCGATATCGTGATCTCGACCGTGCTGATCAGCATGGGGATGATGATGCTACCGCCGGTGCTGATCTCACTTCCGTTCAAATTGCTGCTCTTCGTTTTAGTGGACGGATGGCGCTTGATTACCGGCGGCCTGATGGGTAGTTTCCTGACTTAGACGGCGACGTGCGCACCGCGGGGTCACACGGATGTGTCCCCGGGATGACGCGGAACGCGGGCAAATCGTTCCAATCGCCGTAGCTGCGAGCTTCGATCTCCTCGAAGCGTCGCGGCGACACTCAAGGAAGGGTGTGGGGCATGGACCTCGACCACGCAATTGATTTGGTTCGCCAGACCTTGATTCTGGCCATGATCGTCTCCGCGCCGATGCTCGTCATCGGTCTGGTGGTCGGGATCGTCATCTCGCTGCTGCAAGCCCTCACGCAAATTCAGGAACAGACGCTGACGTTCGTTCCCAAGATCGTCGCGATGATCGCCGCGGCGATCATCCTCATGCCGTGGATCAGCCACCGCGTGCTCGAGTACAGCGAACAGATGTTCAGGCTCTAGGAAAAAAAGTGCAGAGTGCCGGGTACTGAGTGCTGAGAATGAACCACTCAGAACTCAGCACTCAGAACTCAGCACTTTGACGAAGAATGGAAGTGCTTCAGGTCATTCCGGTGTTCGTGCTCGTGGTGTTCCGCATCGCGGGGATGATGCTGTTCGCGCCGCTCTTCGGCAGCGCGCGGGTGCCCCGGCGGGTGCGGGTCATGCTGGCGCTGGTGCTGGCGATGGGGATGGTGGCATCGGTCGGACCGCCGCCGCACATGCCCGAGACCGCCTGGGACGCGGCACTGGGGATCGGCGGGGAGCTCGCCTTCGGGCTGGCGATGGGGATGGTCATGAGCTTCATCTTCATCGCGACGCAGTGGGCCGGCGAGATGATCGGCCAGCAGATGGGCCTGAACATCGGCGCGATCTTCGACCCTGAGTTCGGACAACAGGGTTCGGTCATCGGCGACCTCTACTTCATGCTCACGCTCGCGGTCTTCCTGGTGGTGGGTGGGCATCGGGCGATGCTCCAGTCAGTCCGCGCCAGTTTTCAGATCCTCCCGCTGCTCTCGCTGGGGATGAACGCTTCCCTGCTCGACCTGTTGGTCGGACTGCTCCAGAGCGCGACCGTCTTTGCCATCCAACTCTCCGCCCCCATGCTCGTGACCATGCTCGCGGTCGACCTGGTGCTGGGCCTGATCGGCAAGACCGTGCCGCAGATGAACGTGATGTCGATCGGGCTGAACCTCCGCTCCGCGCTGGGCATGGTCATCGTGATCGCGGGATTGTCCCTCAGCGTGAAGGTGATCCGCACTTCGGTCCTCAGTTCGATGGAGACGGCCTGGAACGGATACACCGCGCCCGCGATGGCGACGACGCCAGGAGGCGCTGCGGCCAATGGCTGAAAACAACGGCGACAAAACCGAAGCCCCGACCCCGCGGCGACGCACCGAAGCGCGCGAGCAGGGTAACGTCGCGCGCAGCCAGGACCTGACGGCCGCGATCCTCATCCTGGCGGCGATGATGCTCCTCAACGCCTTCGGCCCGCGCCTGGTGACCGCACTTAAGTCCATCTTGCTGGAGATGCTCGGGCCCGGCTCATTCGCCGACGCCGGGATCGGCTCGGCGCAGGATGCAATGCTGCGGGCGGTGCTGCTGATCGCCGGCGCGCTGGCCCCGCTGCTCCTGGGCATCGCGGTGATCGCGATCCTCGTGAACCTGGCGCAGGTCGGCCTGAACTTCAACCCGCAACGGCTCGCCCCCAACCTTGCGGTCCTCAACCCGCTACGCGGCCTCGGCAAGATTTTCGGGGGCGGGCGCGGTTTCGTCCGCTTCTTCCTGGACATCCTCAAGATCCTGCTGCTGGGCGCGGTCGGGTATTCCGCCATCCACGAGCGGCTGGTTCAGATCGTGATGGTTCAGCAGCTCTCGTTCCTGCAGATCTTCCTCCTGGGCGCCGACGTCGTTTACTCGATCGGCATCCGCATCGGCCTCGCCCTGCTTGTCCTGGCAATCATCGACTACGCCTACCAGCGCTGGCGCGTCGAGCAGGAGCTGAAGATGACCAAGCAGGAAGTGAAGGACGAGATGCGCCGCATGGAAGGGGACCCCAAGATCAAGCAGCGCCGCCGGCAGATCGCCATGCAGACCGCTACCCAGCGCCTTCGCAAGGACGTGCCGACCGCCGACGTGATCGTGACCAACCCCACGGAGTTTGCCGTCGCCATCAAGTACGACCAGGACGAGATGCACGCACCGCGCGTCATCGCCAAGGGACAGGGATTCATGGCCCAGCGCATCCGCGAGATCGCGATCGCCGCGGGCGTTCCGATCCTCGAGCGCAAGCCGCTCGCGCGGGCCCTGTTCAAGCTGGTCAACGTGGGTCAGGAAATTCCCGAACAGTTTTACTCCGCCGTCGCGGAGATCCTGGCGTACGTCTATGAACTGAGTGGAAAGGCAATGCTCAGAAGAGTCTCGTAGGCTGGGCTCGGCCCACCCATTCGTGCAGAGAAATGGTGGGTCGAGCCCACCGTGCGGGAGAGCCAGAAACACCGTCATGTGAGGAATAGCGCGCGCGATTTTGACTTGTTATGGCAGCGATAGCGTCCAATCCGTTTTTCGTGAAGGTCCACGCGAACCGCAACATGCTGTTCCCCCTGGCATTCATCTGCCTGCTCCTGGTGATCCTGGTGCCGCTGCCGCAGTTCGTGCTCGACCTTCTGCTGGTCTGCAACATCACGCTCTCAGTCATCATCCTGGTCACCACCATCTACGTGCAAAGTCCGCTGGAATTCGCGGTCTTCCCTTCGCTCCTGCTCAGCGTCACGCTCTTCCGGCTCGTGCTCAACGTCGCGACGACCCGGCTGATCCTGACGGCTTCAGGCGATCCGGAATCCGCCCTCCACGCTGCCGGCGAGGTCGTTCACACCTTCAGCGAGTTCGTCACCCGCGGCTCATTGGCCGTGGGGATCATCATCTTCGTCATCATCTTCATCATTCAGTTCGTGGTCATCACCAAGGGCGGCAGCCGTATTTCCGAGGTCGCGGCCCGCTTCACGTTGGATGCGATGCCCGGCAAGCAGATGGCGATCGACGCCGAGCTGAACGCCGGCGTGATCACCGAGCCGCAGGCGCGCGAGCGGCGCGAGGCGATCGCGCGGGAGGCGGACTTCTACGGGGCGATGGACGGCGCCAGCAAGTTCGTCCGCGGCGACGCGATCGCCGGCATTATCATCACGTTCGTGAACGTGCTCGGTGGGCTGTACGTCGGCATGGTCGAGCAGCACTGGCCGCTCTTCGACTGCATGAAGCTCTACACCAAGCTGACGATCGGCGACGGGCTGGCCAGCCAGATCCCGGCGTTCGTGGTGTCGCTGGGCGCCGGCCTGATCGTCACGCGCTCCAGCAGCAAGCGAAACCTCGGCGATGAAATCCTCAGTCAGGTCTTCGCCCGACCCCGGGCGATGGTCATCGCCGCCGCATTCCTCATGCTCATGATGTTCACCGGCATGCCCAAGATCCCGCTGCTGGTGCTGGGATCGTGCTGCGGCGGCCTGGCCTGGACGCTGGCGCGTACCGAACAGCGGGCGACAGCGGCAGCGGCGGTCAAGCAGCGCGAGCAGGCCGCCAGGAAAGAGCCGGAAAAGGTCGAGAAGCTCCTCGACCTCGACACGATGGAGCTGGAGGTGGGTTACGGGCTGGTGAAGATGGTGGACGCGAGCAAGGGAGGGGACCTGCTCGACCGCATCAGCATGATCCGCCGGCAGGTGGCGATCGATCTGGGGATCATCGTCCCGCCCATCCGGATTCGCGACAACATGCAGATCGGCGCCAACGACTACGTCGTGAAGATCAAGGGCCAGACCGTCGCCCGCGGCGTGACGTATCCGGAGCAGTTCCTGGCGATGGACAACGGCGCGACGTCCGGTCCGATTCCCGGCGGAACGCTGACGACCGAGCCGGCCTTCGGGCTTCCCGCTTACTGGATCACCGAGCCGCAGCGTTCGCAGGCGGAGCTCTACAATTACACCGTCGTGGAAGCGAGCGCCGTCCTGGCGACCCACCTGACGGAAGTGGTCAAGTCGCACGCGTACGAGCTGCTCACCCGCCAGGAACTCAAGAATCTGCTGGAGAACCTCAAAGCCCGCTGCCCGGCTCTCATCGAAGAGGTGGTGCCGACGCAGATCAAGCCGGGCGAGCTTCAGAAGGTCATGCAAAACCTGTTGCGCGAGCGTGTCCCGGTCCGCGACCTGGAGACGATCCTGGAGACGCTCGGCGATTTTTCGGCCCGCACCAAGGACCTGGACGTGCTGACCGAATACGTCCGCAACGCGCTGGCCCGCGCGATCTGCAAACAGTACGTCGATGAACAGGACCGCCTGTTTTGCCTGACGCTCGACCCGAGCCTCGAGGAGCTGATCAACGGTCACCTGGATCGTTCGGAACGCGGGACGACCAACACGATGCCGCCGCAGACCGCTCAACAGGTCGTGCAGCAGGTGGCGGCAAAGGTAGTCGAGCTGACGCAGGCGGGACGGTCCGCCGTCCTGCTGTGCGGGCCGCAGATCCGCTCGGCGCTGCGGCGCATGATCGAATCCAGTCTGCCACACGTCGCCTGCCTCGCTTACAACGAGGTCGTGTCCGACATTTCCGTGGAAGCAGTGGGTATGGTTGGGTTGAACGGTTAGGGGCCGGCTGACGCCGGCCGCGGGGAAGTCCCGCGTGAAACATATGGACCTACAAACCTTCAAAGCGCCGACGATGGGTGAGGCCCTCTCGCAGGTGAAGAGCACCATGGGCCCTGAAGCCGTCATCCTGCACACGCGCACGGTTCAGTCGCGCAAATGGCTGGGCCTGCGTCGTCGGGAGATGGTGGAGATCACAGCCGGCCGCGGCCTGAACGTCGGCGCCCGCCAGGCGCGTCGCAACGTTCGGCCGGCTGCCGCCGCCGCCGAACTGCGCGGCCCCGCCGCCCTCTACGCGCGCTCGAACGGCGCATCGGCCGCGCTGCCGGCGACGACGGTGACGCGCACGCTGGCCGAGAACGGCAAGCTGTTCCTGGAGACGCCCGCGGCCGGTAACGCGGTGCTGCTGGGCCTGACCAGCGAGATGAACTCACTGAAATCGATGGTGCAGGACCTGGTCGGTCAGGCCAATCGCCAGCGCGCTCCGCAGATCCCCGAAGAACTGTTCGAGCACTACCTTCAGCTTACCGAAGGGCAGGTCTGTGCGGAGCTGGCGGGCGAGATCGTCAAGAACGTCCATCGGCAGGTCCGGGCCGAGCATCTCACCCAGGCCGGCTTCGTGAAGGAAAAGATCGCCGAGCAAATCGAGAAGATGCTCCCCACCGCCGGCCCGATCGTTCGCACCCGAACGCAGTCGCCGCATGTCATCGCATTGATCGGCCCCACGGGTGTCGGAAAGACCACGACGCTGGCCAAGCTGGCCGCCAACCTCAAGCTACGCGACAAGCACCGCGTTGGACTGATCACCCTCGATACCTACCGCATCGCCGCCGTCGATCAGCTCAAGCGATATGCCGACATCATCGGCTCCCCGCTGCGCGTCGTGTCGGGCGTGGAGGATTTGAAGGAAGCAGTCCGTTCGATGCAGGAATTCGATTTCCTGCTGATCGACACGGCCGGCCGCAGCCCCAACGACACGTTGAAGCTCAACGAGTTGCGCGGGCTGCTGAACGTCGCCGAGCCCGATGAGGTGCACCTGGTCCTCTCCACGACGGCCAGCGCCGAATGCCTGGAACTTGCGATCAACCGCTTCGCCGACGTTCGCGTGGACAAGCTCATCTTTACGAAGCTCGATGAGGCGCCGCACTTGGGGATCGTGCTCAACGTCGTTCGCAAGGCAAATAAATGTCTCTCATATATTACGACCGGACAGGACGTACCGGACGATATAGAGGTGGGGCACGGTAAACGCCTCGCGGAGCTGATTCTGGGTGAGTCGCTCTGATCCGATCGGGCAAGACCCGCCCGGTACGAACTCGAATATTGGGCAAGGACAGCCTATGACAGTTCTCATTGATCAGGCCACGCATCTGCGGACGCTCGCACAGGAGCGACGCCGGGCCACCGTCATCGCGGTGACCAGCGGCAAGGGCGGCGTCGGCAAGAGCAACATCGCGGTTAACCTGGCGATCCAGCTCGCCGCCGCCGGAAAGAAGGTCGTGTTGCTCGACGCCGACCTGGGACTGGCCAACGCCGACGTCCTGTGCAACATCGATCTGCCCTGGAACCTCTCGCACGTGATCGCCCGCAAGAAAGAGCTGTGCGACGTGCTGGTGGAGGCGCCGGGTGGCTTTTCCCTGATCGGCGGGGCATCCGGCCTGGCGCGGATGGCCGACCTGAGCGATGACGACCGGCAACGGCTCATCACTGCCCTGGCGGAGCTGGAGGAGCGGGCGGACATCATCCTGATCGACACCGGGGCCGGCATCAGCCCCAGCGTCCTCTCGTTCACGCGGGCGGCCGACCACGTCCTGGTCGTCACCACCCCCGAGCCGACCGCGATCACGGACGCCTACGCGGTCATCAAGGTCTTGAGCCGTGACAAAAGCGACCGGCGTGTCAGCCTGCTGGTCAACCAGGTGCGCTCGGCGCACGAGGCGCGAGTGGTCCACGAACGAATATCCAAGGTGGCGCGGCAGTTCCTGACGGTCAGCGTATTCGACGCAGGCTTTGTCATGGCCGACGAGCAGGTCCCCGCGGCAGTGCGCCGGCGGACCCCCTTCGTCCTGGGCGCCCCGCGCTGTCCGGCCAGCCAGTGCCTCTCGCAGTTGGCCATGCGTCTACAGCAGGGCGTGGCCGGCAAGATGCTGGCCGGCGGCGGTTTCTTCAACCGAATGAGCCGGTGGTTCAAAAGGTAGAAGTGCCGCGCCCGAAGGCTGGAGCGCCAGAGAGATGTCTTCCTCTCAGCACCCAGCACCCAGCACTCAGCACTTCGACGGAACATGGCAAGTCGAATCGCTGCGACATTGGCCCTGCTGGCGTTTGCGTTGTGCCTGCTGATGGGGATGCAAGCGGGCAACGAATTCGTTACCGTCGTTCAGCGAGCCCTGGGGGCCCTGGTTGCAACCTTCGTCGTGGGGCTTGTCATCGGGACGATGGCGCAGAAGATGCTGAACGAGAACGCAAAAATGGCTGAGAAATCGGAAATTGCGGAGGCGAAAACGGATCAGACCGACCGATAACGATCAGTGGGCCACCTTTCCCGCCCGTATGGCGGGAAGTGAACACCGCGGCTCGAGACCCCCAAAGGATTGGGAGCGAATATGGCAAAGGCAGCCAAACGGGACATCAAGGACGTCTGGATCGATTACAAGAAAAACAAGACCGAGCCGTTGCGGAACGTGCTGATGGAGCACTATCTGCACCTGGTTCGCTACAACGCCGAACGGATTCACGTGAAGCTGCCCGATGAGGTCGAGCTGGACGACCTCATGTCCGCCGGCATCTTCGGCCTGATGGATGCGATCGCCGCCTTCGACCTGGACCGCGGAGTGAAGTTTGAGACGTATTGCGCCCCGCGTATCCGCGGCGCCATCCTCGACGAGCTGCGCTCGATGGATTGGGTGCCGCGCCTCGTCCGCTCCCGTGCCCACAAGCTCGACAACGCCAGCAAGCAGCTCGAGGTCGAGCTGGGCCGTTCGCCCACCCATGACGAGGTGGCCAAGCGGCTCAAGGTCTCCATGGGTGAGTTCGAGAAGATGGCCAAGGACGCCAGCGCCGTCGGCCTGGTCTCCCTCTCCCGCAAATGGTTCGAGACCGACAGCAACAAGGACGTGCGCGAGATCGACGTGCTCGAGGACAAGCGCGGCGCCGATCCGGTCCGCGAGATCCAGCGCAAGGACCTCAAGGAGCTGATCACCAAGGGCCTCTCCCGCGCCGAGCGGCTGATCATCATCCTCTACTACTTCGAGGAGATGACCATGAAGGAGATCGGCTCCACGCTGGACCTCTCCGAATCACGGGTAAGCCAGATGCACAGCTCGATCCTTGCCCGTCTCAAGGCCCAGATGGCCGATCGCCGTAAGGAATTTCAGCAGGCGACGGCCGTCTGATCGCGAGCCTGGGATTCGCCTGCGGTATCGCTCAGACGCGCGGAGGCTGTCATGAAGTTGATCGTCCTTATCCTCGGCATTGCAATCGGATTCGGCGCTGGCATCTACTATGGCGTCCACCACCCGACCCAGGCGCAAACGCTCTCCGACGAGGAACAGCGCCGGTTTATTCAGGCGCAGATCAAGATTTCCGAAGCGGTGAAGGCGAAGCTCGACCAGATGGCGACCAAGTCGTCGACGAAGACCCCAGGATCGGGCTTCCTTGGCGGCAGCTCAACCGTGATTCCCCCCGCGGAGATCTCGCAGCTCCGGGATGACCAGGATCAGCAACTCAAGCAGCTCAGGCAGCGCCTCGACAAACTCAATAAGTAGCCGCGCAAGAACCCGGCTCAGGTGGTGGCGTTGGACGGGCGTGGTGAACGTTCGGGCCGGGCGCCCACTTTATCCGTTCCCTCGGTGGTGTCGTGGTCGAACTCCAGCGGCGCGGGGCCGGCGGCCATTCCAAACGCGACCCACAGAATTGCGCCCACCACAACGACCGCCAGCGCCTCGATCATCCCCAGGCTGAAATCGATGCCGTGAAATCGGGCGACGAAATCGTTGCCCATTCGGAAGGGGGGCTCCGCGCGAAGAATCTCCAGCAGGTAGCGGCACGTCCCCTCGATGATCATCATCCACGCGAAGACCCGGCCCGGGGCGTGAGGCAGAGTGAAGTAGGCCAGCAGCATGGCCGCCAGCAGAAACGCCGTGAACGAGCTGTATAACTGCGCCGGGTGCATGCGATTGGAGACGTCCGCGTCGGCGAGCTTTCCCACCTCCCTGTTCGACTTTAAATACCCCTGGCGCAAGTACGGCGTCAGGTCGTCCGGCACCGGCTCCTGTAGCGCGCTCTGTCGCTTTTCATCAAGGTAGTGCGTCAACGGCGTGTCCGGTACCAGCAGCTCGCGCGGGATCGGGGCCCGCAATGTGTTCTTCTCAAATTCGTCGATGTACGCATTGCTGTAGTAAGGAAACTGCACGCCGGGCGCCCAGCTCGTCTTGCACTCGGCGCCGTAGCAGCACCCGTTGAGATAGCACCCGATCCGTCCGAAGCCAAGTCCGATCATCAGGCAGGGGGCCACGATGTCCATTCCCAGCCGCAACGGCACCTTTTTCATCGCGCCGTAAAGCAGGACCGAGGGGACCGCCAGGATGAATCCGCCGTAATAGGTCAGACCGCCGCTACGAATGTTGATGGCATCCCACAGGTGGGTCCAGACGGTGTGCGTCTTGTCGATCGTCGAGTACTGCGGCCAGTTCTCCAGCACGTGCGAGATACGGGCGCCCAGGACGCCAGTGAGCAGCGCGATGAGGGAGGCGGTGGCGAAGATCTCCGGATCGATCTTGCTGCGGCGGGCGAGGAATTTGGCCAGTTCCATCGCGGTAAAAAAGCCGATGACGAGCATCACCCCGTATCCGTAGATCGGGATGTGGAGGCCGGGGATTCGGAAGAGTTCCTGGAGCATATGGGAATGTTCGCCCGTTGGGAGTTGCGCGCGGTCGCAGCGACGCGCGAAGGTTCAGGTCCTAGATACGTGGCTGGCGTGCTCGACCGTTTCCGACGCCCGGTTCCTCGCGTCACAGATCACCACCCGCGAGCGGTGTCGCTCCGATTCCTCCCGCGTCGCCAGCACGAAACTCATCACGATGATACGGTGTCCCACCTGTGACAGGCGGGCGGCCGCGCCGTTGATGCCGATCACGCCGCTCCCACGCTCGCCTTCAATCACGTACGTCTCGAAGCGGTTGCCGTTTTCACAATCGGCCACCACGACCGCCTCGTTGGGCAAGAGCCCGCTGGCGTGCAGCAGGTCGGCGTCGATCGTAATGCTGCCATGATAGTTCACGTCAGTCTGCGTGACCGTTGCGTGATGGAGCTTCGCCTTGAGCAGCTTGATCAACATCGTAAGCCGAATTGTAGGGGGGGAATGAGGAGGGCGGTAGGGGTCGAAGGGCTTCGATCTGAGCGATTCGCAGGTGGCACGGGCGCCTCGCCCGTGCTCGTTGAACAATGCACGGGCAGGCCGCCCGTGACACGAGAAAGGCGAAAAATCGGCCGTCGTATCTACTCTCCCAAGACCACGTTGTCGATCAGCCGGGTCGTTCCCACCCGGGCCGCAACGGCCATGACGGTCGGACCGTCGATCACCTCCACCGGCTTCAGCGTGATCGGGTCTACCGCCGCCACGTAATCGATGTGCAGATGCTGTTCGAGCAAGAGATTTCGCACCGTCGTCACCAGGCGGTTGGTCTGGCGGATTCCCCGATCGAACTCCATCGCCGCAAAGTGGAGCGAACGGCTGATCGACAACGCCTTCGCCCGATCTTGGGCCGACAGATACTGATTCCGGCTGCTCATCGCCAGCCCGTCCGACTCGCGCACTGTCGGACCGGCCACGATCTCGATGCGCCAGTCGAGCGCCTCCGCCATGGCCGTCACGATGCGAAGCTGCTGGAAATCCTTTTGGCCGAAGATCGCCACGTCCGGGCTGATGACGTTGAAGAGCTTTGCCACTATCTGGCAGACGCCGTGGAAGTGCGCCGGCCGGTGTTTTCCTTCCAGCACGCTGCCGAGCTGCGGCAGGTCGATCGTGATCTCGGCAGTGCCCGGCGGGTACATCTCTTCCGGCGTCGGAAGGAAGACCAGGTCCACGCCCGTCTCATGGCATTGGCGAAGGTCTGATTCCACCGGTCGCGGGTACTTGTTGTAATCCTCGCGCGGGCCGAATTGCGTGGGGTTTACGAAGATGCTGACCGCCACCTTCTCCGCCCGCTGGCAAGCGAGTTCGATCAGCGAAACATGCCCGGCGTGCAACGCGCCCATCGTCGGCACCAGCGCCAACCGGCCAAGCTTCGCACGCTCCTCACGACATTGCGGTATGGTTCGAACGATCTGCACGGGGAATGAAACTACGCAGCACCGCGTAAATTGCAAAAGTTCGCCGCAGCGCGCAGCAACTCCCCTCTGATGCGCCGTTCAGGACGGGGGGTTTAGCCGTCGTGTGGCGGGTGGCCGCGGGTTTGATGTCCTCGCGCCCTCAGAACCGCAACCGGTGCTGCCGGTGCAGCCGACTTTTCTGATCAGCGGGCGAGAGCGCGCCAGTGGCAAGGATGTCTGTTACACCGTCTACGCCGATTCGCCCGATGCGGCCAAAGCGATAGCGGCGGATCCGGATGTCGAGGTGCCGCGGATCGACATGACCGGTCCGCTGGCGGCTCCAGCATCATGAGTTGGCCGGCAATTCTTTCAGCATCTGAGCGATCGTCTTGCCCGTCTTGGGATGTCGGAGGCTGGGCGCGATCTCGGCCAGGGGCTGGAGCACGAAACGTCGCTCGCCCATGAGCGGATGGGGCACGGTGAGCCCCGGCTCGTCGATGAGTTGATCGCCGTACAGCAGCAGGTCCAGGTCGATCACGCGCGGCTCCCACTTCGCCCGGCGAACGCGTCCCAGCGAACGCTCGATCTCCAGCATGGTTTCCAGCAACTCGTGCGGCGGCAGAATCGTCTCAACCGCGGCCACCGCGTTCAGGAACGACGGCGCGCCCGGTGGCCCACCGACCGCAGGATTTTCGAAATCCGTTGAAACACCGCGAACGTCTACACCGGCTGTCGCGCGGAGGCCATCGACGGCCTGGCGGAGGTGCGCCGCCCGATCGCCCAGGTTCGATCCCAGGGCGATGTACGCGAGCGCGGGTTGCATGATCAAAACTCAAAGCCGCTGCCGCCCAGCCGCTTGTCGATCTCGCCCAGCACGCGCTTCTCGTCGGCCTCATTCCTGGCAATGAACGTGACGCTGAACCGCACGTAGGCGCCGGCATCGTCCCAGGGAACGGTGCTGATCAGCTTCTCGGTGATCAGCCACTGGCTGAACGTCTCCGCCTTTTCGAAGGCGACGCGCTTCCCGTCTTTGCCCACCGCCGACCTGGGGATTCGCACGTACAGGAAGAACGATCCGCGTGGCTTGCGCGCCGCCAGCCCGTGCCGCGTCAGCACCTGTACCAGGCCATCCATCCGCCGTGAGTATTTGGCGGCGATCTGCTGGGTAATCTGCGGACGATCCAGCGCGTACGCGCACGCCTCCTGGATGGCGAGAAACTGCCCTGAGTCGCTGTTGTCCTTCACGTCGGCGTAGGCCTTGACGATCAGCGGGTTGCCGACCACGAAGCCCAGCCGCCACCCCGTCATGTTGAATCCCTTGCTCATCGAGTGAAGCTCAATGCCCACGTCCATCGCGCCCGGCGTGGCCAGGAACGAAAGAGGCTTGCCCTCAAAGACGAGCGCCGCATAAGCCGAATCGTGAATCACGATCAGGTTGTTCCGCTTAGCGAACGCGACCACCTCGGCAAAAAACGCCGGCGTCGCCGAAGCGCCCGTCGGGTTATTCGGGTAGTTGAGGACCAGCGTCCTGGCCCGCTTCAGCTTGTCAGCCGGAATGCTGGAGAGGTCCGGCAGAAACGCGTTCTTCTCCAGCAGCGGGATGTTAAACACCTCGCCGCCCAGGTATCGCGAATGCGTCCCGAAGACCGGATAGCCCGGCGTGGTCATGAGCGCCACATCGCCCGGATTAATGAAGCAGTTAGGCAGGATGCTCAGCGCCGCCTTGGATCCGATCGAGTGGACGACTTGCGTTTCCGGATCGATCCCGCCGACGCCGCACACGTTCTGCATCCACCGCGCCGCCGCCTCTTTGTACAGGTTCGCGCCGTTGTCGGCGTACCCGCGGTTCTCCGGGTTCCGCGCTGCGCGGGCGAGCGCATCGACGCAATCGCCAAAGGCCATCTCGTCCGGCTCACCCACCCCCATGTCGATCAGCTCCGCGCCCGGGTTGGCGGCGAGCGCCGCCCGCTTGGCGCGCTTGATCTTCTCGAACTTGTAGATCTCCGTCCCCTTGCCGTACATCTTCCCGCCGATGCGCTCGGCAAAGAGGTTCTGGATATAGCTGTCGTTCATGATCGTGCTCTTGCGGCGTTGCTGAAGCTCCTCATCAACTCGATTTCCCAACTCGGCGTTGGGAGGCGAATCTTAGGAGAAGTCGATCAACGGTCAACTTGCACGACCTACCGAAACGGACCGAGGGCAGCGGCCGCCCATGCGACCGCCGCGCTCGATCCTGCTAAGGCCCGGCATGGAGACACAGAACTACTGCTGCTCCTGCGGAGGCGGCGGAGGCGCCTTGTCGCCTCGGCGCGTCGGGACCTGATTATCGTCCGGCGGCGGAGGTGTGCGATCACCTCGGCGCGGCGGTCCCTGATCATCACCCGGCGGCGGCGGCGGACCGTCTTCAGGACCTTGACCGTCGGGTCGCGGGCCACGGTCCCTCGAGCCGCGCTCAGCCGGACCGCGATCTTCAGGACTGCGATCGCCCGGTGCGTCATCACCCAGGCCGCGGTCGCCAGGGCCGCGGTCGGCCCCATCCTGGCCCGGACCGCCTTCGCGGAACCGAGCGTCGCGTGGGCGGCGATCGCCGGGACCGCGGTCACCTGCTCCTCGTTCGCCTTCCCGTTCGCCCGCTCGCCGCTCGACTAGCGCGTTGCGTCCGTCATCACGTCGAGGCGGGCGATCAACCGCCGTCCCGTTCACCGTGTCTGCGCGGACGAGCGTTTGTCCACCCGGCAGGAGCTGCGACGGTCCGTCGGCGGTCAACTTGGCGCCCACCTTTAGATCCAGGCGACCTGCCGCCGGGCCGATCTCTACGAAGTCGCCACTGATCAGCACGGCGCCATCAACGCGACCGTCGCGGTCGTAGTTCAGTTGTTTGATCGTTCCCTCGGCATGGCCAGACTTGACGTCGCCGGGCCGGGGGATCTGGATGGATTTCCCCTTGGCGTTCAGTGACACCAATCCATAAACAGCATGATCGGGCATGCTGCGCATCGGTGCCGCCGTCAGTGTTACGGAGTCGCCTACCGCGACGGCCTGCTGGATTGCCAATGCCATCCACGGCGGGAAATTCACCTGCATGATCTTGCCGCTGGCATCCGTAATCAGCAGCGCGTTGGGCTCTCCGCGCGGGCCCATGTTGAAAGCATCGACAGTCCCGCTGAACGATTCAGGCTGAGGCGCCGACCGAGCTTTCGGCCGGTCCGACCGCGGCAGCCGATCATGGGGTGGGGCGGGCCGATCCTGGGGCGGTGGGGCAGCTCGATCATCGGCGCGAGCCGACGACGGCGACACGCACATCACTCCCAGCGCCGTCAGGGCGGATAACGCCGCGATCCGAACGCATTGATTCACGATGGTCCTTCGCATGACTGACTCCTATTGGTTTGAATCACCTGTGCTATGGATAGTCGCTGCTGGCCGGCGGCTCGACGACCTGGGCCCTCTCAACGGTCGCGAACGCGACCCGAAATAGTCCGAGCAAGACGAGTACGATGCCGCTCCCCACGAGGATCATTCCCACCGTCTCTTGGGCTTGGGCGCGGTGCCACTGCTCCATTGCCGGGTTGGGCGCGGGCGGCTGGCGGCGGGGCGGAGGCTGGGATGAAAATCCGTAAGGGCGATCGTCATCGGGCTGTAGCGGACGCCCTTCCTCCCGCGGCCCCGGCCGAGGTTCAGTCCGACGGTCCGGTCGGCCGCGATCGGGCGGAACATCGGACGGGATCTGCTGGGGCGGGGGAGAACTCGCCACGGCCGGCATCTCCACGCGGCTTCCGAGCCACCATGGCGCTGCCCCGACGCCCGTCAGCCCCAGCCCCAGGACCAAAACACTCAGGCCGCTGCGCATCGACAACAGCCAGAACGGCGGTCCGCCGGAGAGCCGAGTGATGCCCCGGTCGATCAGCGCTTTGGTGATCTGGAACTGGTGGCGGCCCTGTTGCCAGCGGAGCAGGAACCAACCGCCCACGAGCAACGCCGCTGCCGCCACGCCCAGCGCGCCGGCGAAGATGTCGAGGAACGATCCGGGTGGTGGTTGAGGCATCGCGGGCGAAGGTTTAGGTTACGTAGCACGGGCGCCTCGCCCGTGTCGGCGTTCAGATCATCCTCCCATTAGTGCAGGCACGCCCACAATCGGTTTCAACATTTTTTCTTGAAACCGTAGGATGGCGGTCCGCCACTAACTCAATGGACCGCACGGCGGGACGGGCGAGCCAACGTTCGCTCGATCCGCTGCAAAAATCCCAATGCAATGCGTGGGCGATGCGCCGAACGAGATCGACGAGCTGGCGCTGCTGCGGCGGCAGGACGCCGACGCATTCGCCCGTCTGGTCGCCCTTCACCAACGAGTAGTGCTTGGGTTGGCGCAATCCCGCGGCCTGCGCGGGCCGGACATCGACGATGCCGCCGCCGAAACGTTTGCCGTGGTGTGGCGCGCCCTCCCACGCTTCGAGGGTCGATCGGCGATCGGCACGTGGGTCTATCGCATCGCGTGCCGAACGATCGGCCGTCGTCGGGACCGTTCGTCGGGACCAGGCGACGGGGCGGGTCAACCGCGGGAGGCGGTCGATCCGGCCGCCGAGCCGCCGCTACAGTTAGTGAACGCCGAGCGAGACCGGCTGATCTGGGACGCGGTCGCCGCACTGGAGCCGCGGCAGGCCATGGCGGTGGAGCTTTATTACCGGCGCGGCGCATCGGTGGACGAGGTAGCGGCGGCGCTGGAGTGTCCGCCGGCCACCGCCAAGACACTGTTGCACCGAGCGCGACAATCATTGCGTGAGGCCCTTGAACGTCGTGGAGTGACTTGATGAGCGGGCACGAGAACTGGGACGAATTCGAACAGGATCTTTCCGCGAGTCTGCGCGCCCGCTCGGAGCCGCCGATCATCGCCGACCTTGCTACGCGCGCCCTGGAGCGAGCCGCGGTGCTCAACGGGATCGATCTGGAGGAACGCACGCTCACCTTGCAGCGCATTGGTCGGCAACGTCATTTCTCCCGGCTGGCGACCGCGGCGGCGCTTGTGATGATCGGCGTCGTGCTGTGGTTCGGCGGACAGCGGTATCTTCGATGGTCGCAGGCGCTGGCTGCGGATGCTCAGTCGAGCGACTCGACAACTCTTGCATCATCGTCTGACGGGAACGCCGATGGTGCTTTATCGACGATGTCGACATCGACCACCACGACGACGATCGCGTCCACGCGTGGCGCGGCGTTCATCGGTGGGTTGGTGCTGGCGGTTGCGCTGATCCTGATGGCGCTGGACCGCGCCTTTGCGGCAGATAGCCGTGCGACGGGCGCGGCACGGCTCGCGGGTTCGCACTATTGGGGCGCCGCTGGCTGATTGGCCGGGGCGGTGGTTGGGGCATCAGTCGCGGGTGGCGTGGCCGGTTCGCTGGGTTGGGTTGCGGGGGATGAAGCCTTCGGGCCCGCGTCCGCCGCCGGTGCGTCGGCGCGGACCAGGATCACCACGTTCACAAGCTCATCGGCATTCGGTTCTCCCGCCTCGGCCAGGATTTCGCGCTTCCGCTGGCCAGCGGCCAGTTCCAGCTCGGCGGAAGCGGGGCGGGTCGTTCCCTGCAAGGAGGCGCCCGGTGCCGCAGTCGGCTGCAAGGTTGGCGCCGATCCGGCCGCTGCAACCGACGGCGTAGCCGGTTGCGTCGTGGAGGCCGAGGCGTCCTTGGAAGCGTCGGCCACGTCGGAGCGATATTCGCCGCCACGGCCGATACCAAACCTGGTGCCGTTTCGACTATTCGAAACCACGTCCTCCGATGGGCGTGTGGTGCCGCTGGCGGCTGCGGTGCTGCTGTCGGGAACGGCAGGGCCGGTCACTGACTTCTTGAGATCACCCAGAATTTCATCCGCCGGCTGCGTCGTGGCGCCATACGACTTCGCAACGGCCGGGCGCGTCTGCGGCTCCTTCGCGGCCGCGGCCGCTCGACGTAACTGATCGGCAACGCCATCCTGCACGTTCGCTTCGCCCTTGGGAGCGTCGTCGTCGTCGTTCACCACTCGTGCTTCGCGCAATGCCCCGTCCCGCTGTAGCGCATCGCTCAGCTGCGCCGCCTGACGGCGTGACATTCGCGCCGCCAGGACCAACTGCCTGGGGGCGAGTTCCGACGCGGCATTCCCGCCCGCGCCCGCCTGGTCCGGCAAGCCATGAAGCTTGATCTCATCCTCAGGAACGGTAGACGGCTGCGTCCCAGCCTTTCCCGGCCCAGTGGCGCGGGCGACCGGTGCAGGCGGAGCAGCCGGCGCCAAGGCAGGTTGCGTGGTATCAGCCGCAGCTGGCGCTGGCTCCGGAACGGCCGTGGCCGAAGGCTTATCGGTGGTTGGCTTCTCGGCGGCTCGGGCAGGAGCGGGAGAAACTTTTGCCGCGTCGATCCCCTTGGCCGCTTCCTCACGGTCGCGGAGCGTAGCTTCCCGCTCTAACGCCCGTGCGCCGCCGGTGCCCGCGTCGGCGCCGAGCGCCGTGCCACCCGACGCCGGCGTCGTTGAATCTTCCGCGGGTTCCCATTTGATCCCGTTGGAATTCAGGTAGCTCGCCACTTGTTGCCGCGTCGCCTTCACATCCTCGGACTGGAGCACCATCAACACCGCGCTGGGCGAAAGCGACGGAGGTTGCCCGGCGACGGCCTCGGCGGGGCCACGCGCTGGGTCAAGCTGCATTCTCTGCGCGTCCACCGGACCCACGCTGCTGGCGACCTGTCGAGCCAGTTGACGCAGGCGTGACGATTCATCGGCACGCGCGAATGCCAGAGCGTCCGCGTCGGCGGGCCGCTTGTCCATGTCCTTGTTCTGGAGGCCTTCCTTTTCGGCCACTGACCTACCGCCCACCGCGTCGGTGTTCGCGTTGCCACCGTTGGCGAACTGTTGTTTTTCCAGTCGCTCGCTCTTCTGGTTCAGCGGCGTATTTGCTGCATTGTGGTCCGAAGCGGTCGAGTAACCCTGCGTGGCGGCGAACGTCGGGTGCACGGTGCGGGCCGGCAGGGCGAAGTAGATGACCGCGGCCAGGCCGACCGTCAGCAGGATGATGGCGGCGGCCGCGTAAAGCTGAGGGCCGGAGTTGATGCGAAGTGAGGGACGCGCGACCTCGCTGCCGATCCCGTGCAACAGCACCGAGCGCTCGAGCTGCGCGTTGAAGGATTCGGCCATTTCTGGCGGGGATGACTCGCGGGGCAGGCCGCGCAGCAGGGCGCTGGTGCGCCGAAGCTCTTCCAGCAGTCGTCGGTGCTGCGGGTTGGCCAGCAGGTGCTTCTCGATCTCCGCGCGGCCAGCTTCGTCCACTTCGCCGTCGACGAACGCGCAGAGCTTCGACTCGATGATTTCCTGGTTCTGGGACATGGGGGGCGCTGAGGAAATGATGAAAGAGGAACGATGAAGGATGAATGGAAAAGCAGGATTCCCGCTTCCATTCGGCGTCCATCATTTCACATCCATCATCTCATCGCTTGTCTCCTAAGTACGTCCGCAGCTCGTCGCGCAGGGCTAACCTGGCGCGGAAGAGCCGGCTTTTGAGGGTTCCCAGCGGCAGGCCGAGCACTTCGGCCATCTGCTGGTAATCGAACCCTTCGATGTCACGCATCACGAGGACCGCGCGGTACTCGGCGTCGAGGCGGCCCAGTGCGGCGAGCACCGCCTCGTCACGTTCGCGCCGCTCGGCCCGCTGCGACGGCGACTCGCCGCCATCACGGGCCACACGGTCCATGAGCGCCGATGCCTGATCGTCGTCGCGCATCCGGCCGTTGCCGTGAGACGTTCGCGACGGGCGGTCCAGCGAAAACGTGCGCACCTTCTGGACCTTGCGAAGCTGGCTAATCGCCAGGTTCACCGCGATCCGGAAGAGCCACGTATACGGCGACGCCTCGCTGCGGAAGCTATCGAGCTTTTCCAGTCCGCGCGTGAACGCTTCCTGGGTCAGCTCGCGGGCTTCCTCACGGTCGCCGACCAGGCGGAGCACCGCGTTGTAGAGCCGATCCTGGTACAGCACCACGATCTGCCCGTACGCGCCGCGGTCACCGCGCTGCGCCTTCTGCAGGAGCAACACGTCGGGGCGGTTACCGCCGGGAGAACTTGCTTCCGGCCGGAGCCCCGTCTCGTGTTGTGCTCCGCTCAGGCTCGACATCGTTTTGGACGTAGAAAGGATGGAGAGGTTCCCAAAAAAACTTCAATGGGCGAGTTCTTCGTTTCCCGCGCCGGTCATCCGTGACCGAACGAAACCCGCCGTTCACTATGCCAACGATCCGCGGCCGCGTCAATGTTATAGGACGACATCTGAAGCTGTCCCGCGCGCGGCCAATGTCATTACGTCTTCACGTTTCACGTCTTGTGGTCCCGACGTTTCATGCGCGCCAGCGCCTTCAGTTGCAGGCCGACCATTTGTCGCCACCCGCGGCGGACTCTACGATCGATGCGATGGCGACCGAGACCTTTTCCGACTTCCTCTCGCTGCTGGAAGATCAGGGAGAGTTGCGCCGCGTGCGGGCGCGGGTCAGCCCGATCCTGGAGATCTCGGAGATCACCGATCGGATGAGCAAGTCTCCCGCGCCGCACGGCCACGACGAGCTGGACCGCAGCGCCGCCGGCCGACTCGGCGGCAAGGCGCTGCTCTTCGAGAACGTCGAAGGCTCGGACATCCCCGTCGCGATCAACACGTTCGGAAGCTATTGGCGGATGAATCAGGCACTGGGGACGGACAACCTGGAATCACTGGCCGGTCGTGTTCAGCAACTGGTAAAGCCGGAGATTCCCACCACGCTGATGGAGAAGATGAAGAAGCTTCCCGACCTGATCAAGATGGGAAGCTACCCGCCTAAATCCGTGCGCAGCGGGATCTGCCAGCAGGTCATTCTGGAAGGGGAACGCGCCAATCTCACGCGCCTGCCGATCATCCAGTGCTGGCCCCTCGACGGGAACCTCGATAGCGGACAGGTCTTCGATCCCGACGCGTGCGCGAAGGAGACCGAGCGCGGCTCCGGCCGATACATCACTTTCGCCGGCATTCACACGCGCAATCCCGTCAACGGCGACCGGAACATCGGCATGTACCGCGTGCAGCTTTTCGGCCCGCGCAAATGCGCGATGCACTGGCACATGCACCATGACGGCGCTCGCCACTTTCGCATGTACCAGGCGCGCGGCGAGAAAATGCCGCTGGCGATCGTGCTCGGCGGCGAATCGATCCTCCCTTACGCCGCCACTGCGCCGCTGCCGCCCGGAATCGAAGAGCTGCTCTTCGCCGGCTTCCTGAACGGCACCGGAATTTCACTGGTGAAGTGCCGCACGATCGACCTGGAAGTGCCGGCCAACGCCGAGATCGTGATCGAGGGATACGTCGATCCGAACGAGACACTGATGGAAGGCCCGTTCGGCGACCACACCGGCTTCTACTCCCTCGCCGACCGCTACCCCGCCTTCCACGTGACCGCGATCACCCATCGCAAGGACCCGATCTACCCGACGACGATCGTCGGCAAGCCGCCGATGGAAGATTATTTCCTCGGCAAGGCGACCGAACGTGTCTTCCTCCCGCTTTTGAAGATGCTGATCCCCGACATCGTCGACTACGCGCTCCCCATCTCCGGCGTTTTCCACAACTGCGCCTTCATCAAGATCCGCAAGGAATACCCATACCAGGCCCGGCGCGTGATGCACGCCGTATGGGGCGCGGGGCAGATGTCGTTCACGAAGTTCATCGTGGTCGTTGACGAGCATGTGAACGTTCATGACGAGCAGGACGTGTTTTTTCACCTCTTCAGCAACTGCGACCCGGAGCGCGACACGGAGATCGTTCGCGGCCCGGTCGACATCCTCGACCACGCCAGCCCGGACCTGGCCGCAGGGAGCAAGATCGGCTTCGACGCGACGGTGAAACTGCCGGCGGAGGGAAAGGTACGCCGCTGGCCGAAGGAACTGGAGATGGACGAAGCGATCAAAGAACTCGTGAACCGCCGGTGGAAAGAATACGGCTTATAGCGATGCTCTAACCGCTCTAAAGTCGCCGTGACTGCCGTTTCTGTCATCTAACAGGTAGAATGCGCGCACTTCATTTTTCGCTTCGAGCCCGCAATTCGGAACTTGTGGGGTGCAGGTATGATGCAGTCGTCGCGCAGCGATTGTTGTTCCTATGTTGTCAGGTTCGCGTGTGCGACCGCATTGGCGATTGTGCTATATTTGCCGATCGATACGGCTCAGGCCGGAAGCATCTTCGACGATAATTGGACGCCCCCGGAAGCCCCGCAGCCGCCCGCCCCTCCACCGCACGATCCGTTGCCGGCGCCTGTCGAGCTCAGGCAGCCCGATGCCCCGGCGGTTCCTCCCGAGTCCGTTACCGCACCCGCGCCGACGCCACCGGCCCGAAGCGCGATCCCTGATCATTCATCGCTTACCACCTCTCGAAAGCTTCTTAGGGAAATTTATGCCAAAGAACTTAAAGAACGCGCTGCGCCGGCGCGTAGGGCGTTCGCGGGCAAGTTAATTGCCGATGCGGACCGGAGTGAAGATAACCCGACCGACCAATTCGTGCTCCTGAGCGCTGCGCTCGCGGCGGCTGAGGAAGGAATCAGCCTCCCGTTATCCTTCCAAGTTGCCGACCGGATGGACAACCGCTACCTGGTAAGCGGTTTGGCACTGAAAATAGAAGCGACAACAAAGGTCTCGGCGATGAAGCCGGACTCGTCTTGAGCGGTGTGAAACAATCCGATGCGTTAAACATCGGTGGCATGATGCGCGGTCACTTTGGCAAAGCGATCATCTGGACGGTGCCGCGGGGAGAGCTTCTGAATCTGCGACTCCGCATTGAGCCGAAATTTGCGGTCCACCACGAAGTTCTGGTGTTTGACACCAACAAGGGTTACGACCCTGGTGACGGTGGACGATACCATGGAGAATTGATCGCCCACGGTCAAATCCCCGCCAGCGAAAACGCAGCAGTTGTCGTTACGTTGCGCCAAGATCCCAGAACGCGGGAGGCGGACATTGTGGTGGATGGAAACAGCATCCTGTCCGGAACGTTTCGAACCGATTCCAGACGTCCTATTTTGCTGGTCCTTTCGGTGGTCGCACGTGACGCAGGGGCAAAAGTGAATACGAGCTTCACATCGACAGAAGCTTCGACAAATCGATGAGTCAGCGACGTTTTCCGCCGCCGCATGCAACGCGCAGCTCGACTTCACGACGGCAGACGTAAACGTCACCTCGTGAGATATCGGCCTTTTGAAAAGGAGCGCGACTGGATGGCCACGCTCCTCATGTTTTCAGCCTTCACGAGTTTCGCCGACTGCTTCAACCCGCCTTGCGTGCCGCGATGCCGGCGGCCTTGGCGAGCTCACCGGCCTTGTCGGTCTTCTCCCAGGAGAAGGCGCCGTCGGGACCAGGCCGGCGGCCGAAGTGGCCGTGGCGGGCGGTCTGGTGGTAGATGGGGCGGAGCAGGTTCAGGTGCTTGATGATGCCGCGCGGGGTGAGCGGGAAGTGCTCGCGGATCAGGTCGGCGATCTGGTCCTCGGGGAGCACCGCGGTATTCTCCGTGCTGACCGTCACGCTGACCGGGTTGGCCACGCCGATCGCGTAGGCCAGCTGAACCTCGGCGTTGCGCGCCAGGCCGGCGGCCACGATGTTCTTGGCGATGTAGCGGCCCATGTAGCAGGCGCTGCGGTCGACCTTGGAAGGGTCCTTGCCGCTGAAGGCGCCGCCGCCATGCGCGCCGCGACCGCCGTAGCTGTCAACGATGATTTTTCGCCCGGTGAGGCCGGTGTCGCCATGCGGGCCGCCGACGACAAATTTACCCGTCGGATTTACATGGAAGATGATGTCGTCGTTCCAGAGCTTCTTGGGGATGCAGGGGCGGATCACCTGCTCGATGATCGCCGCCTTGGCCTTGTCGGTGATGACGTCCTTCTTCTTGTCAAGGACCGATTCATCGTGCTGCGTCGAGACGACGACGGTGTGGACGCGCACCGGCTGCTCGCCGACGTACTCGATCGTCACCTGGCTCTTGCCGTCGGGGCGGAGCCAGCCGAGCTTGTTCTTCTGGCGCATTTCCGCCAGACGCTCGACGATGCGATGCGCCAGGTGGATCGGCAGGGGCATCAGCTCGGGCGTTTCATCGCAGGCGTAGCCGAACATCAGGCCCTGGTCGCCGGCCCCTTGTTCCTTTTCGTTGTCTTCCGCCTTGTCGACGCCGCGGGCGATGTCGGGCGACTGGCTGTGGATCGCGGAGAGCACGCCGCAGGAGTGGTAGTCGAAGCCGATCTCCGGGTGCGTGTAACCGATATCACGGATGGTGTCGCGGGCGACCTGGGCCGCATCAATGTACGCGGTCGTCGTTACCTCACCGGCGAGGACGACCTGCCCCGTGGTCACGAGCGTCTCGCAGGCAACGCGAGCCTTGGGGTCCTGCGCCAAGATGGCGTCGAGGACGGCGTCGCTGATCTGGTCGGCCACCTTATCGGGATGACCCATGGTGACGGATTCGCTGGTGAATAAGTGGGTGCTACGGCGGTATTCGGGTGACACGAGAACTCCTTCCAAGTTTTTCGCGAAAATCAGGCTGCTGGCGTCAGAAAACGAGCATCGGATGGCGCTCGCATCAAGCGTCGAAACTTACTATCGGTCCGCCGGTGAAGCAAGTTGAACAGGGGTGTAGTTAAGCGGGGATGTGATGATTTTATTGGCAAGTTTCGATTGAATGACTGGCAGGGGGTGGATCCATGTCTCGAAGATCATGGGACGTTTGCATCTTCGGCCCTTGAACTCATCTGTGGCTCGTCGATACTCGACGCGTCACGGTTCGGGCACCTCAAGTTGTGGGAAACCAATGGCGAAATACGCTGGAGACCCGAGCCCCTACCCCAGGGGATGGGACCGCAAGCGCACGCAGGCCGTGATCGACCACTACGAGAACCAGACTGATGACGACGCCATCGCTGAGGCAGATGCGGCTTACAAGTCGGACACGTCCGCAATGATCCAAGTGCCGCTGGAATTAGTCGGCGAGGTCGAGAAGCTGATCGCAAAGCGTGCAGGCTAGGGAACCGCGAGTCCTACCGACCGCGGTATCCGTTCCCCCTTCACGGAGGTGACGAGTGGGATCCGCCCCGGGTGGATCCCCCGAAGCGACCGCCACAGGCGCAGCCGACCGGCGAAGGGGTCGGACGCGCTTGCGAACACACCCAACGCTTATTGCTTCGGCTTATTCTTGTCCTTCCTGTCCTTGTTTAGCAGACCCTGAAGGAGTCCCAGCGGATCGTCGGCCGGAGCGGCGGGTTGGGTCTGGCTCTGCGGCGGCGAAGAGGCCGGCTGATCGTTCCGACCCTGCGGCTGTTTGGGCTTTTCCTTCTTTGGATTAAACAGGTCCGGCAGGCCCTTGATAAGGTTCTCCGGGTTCTTCTGGAAGTTCTGGAAGATGCTCTTCTGCACCAGGCCCTGGACGTCGAACTTCGGTTGATCGACGCTGCCGCCGACGGGAATCTCGATACCGTTGGGCATCGCGGCAACAAGCGTCTTCTCCCGGGCGCCGAAGAGTTCCCACGGAAGCTGCAGGACCATGTTCAGGTTCATTTTCTGTAAGCCGACCGTTCCGCCCAGGTGCAGCGTGTGCTGCTCTTTCACGAGGAACAGCGTCATGTCGTGCGTCGAGACTCCTTTCTCCAGGCGAATAGTGTAATCCTTGATACTGCCGCGCAGCGCTTCGAGCGAGATGCCGCTCAGTTGGGGAATGGGCAATGATTTGAGCGCGCCCGTCAGCTTGTTGATCGCGCCGCCGCCGATCTCGACGTCGGTAATGCTGACGGAGGTTTGTAGGACTCCGTCGTTCCGCGGGGATTGCTGCTTGTACAGGTCGTCGAGCGGGAAGCGCTCGCACCTGGGGACGATGATGGTCATCTTGCCGCCGCTCTTGTCGGCGGTGGCGAAGAGGAAGTTGCCGATGGAGCTTCCCATCGAATTGGCCAGCGTCGGATTAATCGCGACATCGCGCATCACGTAAGTGTTCGGCAACATGGTGAGGCGCGGGTGTTCCTCGGAGAGGTCGAGGACTGCGCCGCCGATCGAGAGCTGTCCGCCGTTGCACTGGGCGGGGAGGGGAAAGTCGTTGGGCTTGTCGGACTTGGCGATCAGGAATTTCCCGTCCTTCCCGATGTACGGGAAGTCAAATTCCTTCACCTCCAGCCCCTTGCCGGTGAAAGTCGCGACCATGAACCGCCCCTGCGTCTGCACGGATCGGATCGCGATGTTGAAGGGCACGCCGGCCGGGTAACTGCCGCTGGCGGTAAACTGCTGTGTGTACTGCCCGGTCATCCGCACATCTTTCAACGATTCGCGGTTGGCCGGCGACATCATCGGATAGATGGTCTTCCAGAGCTTCTCCAGGTCGTAGGCCAGCGTGGCGTTGAGGTTGCGCAGCTCGCGCCGGTGAGCCAGGTCGGCGACCGCTCCATGCATCGAAAAATCCAGCGCCTTGCTCGTCTGCATCGACACCGACAGGTTATTGATCGTAAGCGTTTGAGTGGCCTGACCGGCGACCTGCACATCGTTGCCCAGGTGAATCGCCGGCTCGGAGAATGTCACCTTCTCACCCTGATGAACGGCGAAGCCGGTGATGTCGCCGCTCCCCTTGATCTGCTGATGATCCGCGGTGAGGGCGACCAGCTCAACAATCAGGAAATTGCCGGTATAGGGATATTTGGACCCAGGCTTCTGCGCGTCGAGGGCTTCCAGCAAACGGACCAGCGGCGCGATATCTCCCTTGGCCACCAGCGCCGCCGCCAGCGATGCAGGCCGATCCGCCGGGCCGGGAGCGGCAGGTTTCGGCGTCGAAGGCGCGGTCGTGGGGAAGAGCGTCGAGAGGTTCGCCAGATTGCTGATCGACAACGGCTCCTTCAGCGACACCTCCGTGCCGGCGACGTGCGCGAGTAGCTTCGAGACCAGCACCGCTTGAATCGGCGGCGGCGCGGATACCGAATCCGCCGTTGGATGCTCAGTGACTGGCGTCGGCGTGAGGGCCATCGCCATCGTGAGGTCGGCTGGACCGAGCGTATAAGCGGCATGTCGATCCGGTGCGTCGGACCGGAAGGCGACATCTTTGGCATTGATCTGTGGCGCGACCAGGAGTTGCTTCCCGTCGTTGCTCACGTCCACTGTGACCGTGGCCGACCCGCCCGTCAATGTGACCTGTGCCGGGGTCGGCGCCGTCGTCGGGCCCGGAGGCGTTACCGGACTGGCAGCGGCATAGGTTTGCGGAAGCGGCGCATCACCCTCGGCGGCAGGTTGATCCGGATTCAGTTTCGCCAGCGACGGGATCTCCAGAACAATGTTCGCCTTCTTCAGCCGCATCAGGGGCGACATGTTCGCCGGCGCCTCGGCGAGGAACGCCGCGTCGGTGGTGAGCGTGGCGTCAAAGCCATTGAGCAATCGCCGCGGCTGTGGCGCGGCGTGGGCGGAAAATTCAGCAGGCGCGCCCGCCGGTGGCGCCGTGCGATCGATCGTGATGCCGCTCAGGACCGCTTTGACCGAAAGGCGGGTCAGGCCGGCGTCGGCGGCCGGTGCGGCGGTGGGCACGGTGTCGGCGGCGCTGGCAAGCTGCGAATGAGCCGTCAAGTCAAACGCGCCGGCCATCTTCATGGTACCGAAGTCCACCACCTGGCCCAGTTCCTTCTGCGCCGCTTCCAGCGTGCCCTTCACGGTCGCTTCCAGGGCGCTCAAGTCCTTCGCGCTGACGTGAGCCGTGGCGAAGGCGCTCGTCAGGTCGGCGGTGATGTCGCGCAGGTCGGGGAGCGGACCACCGCCGGCAACGCTCGTCGCGTTGACGGTGAGGTCGATCGGCTGGAGCCGTACATCCGTCTTGTTCAACGTGTTGCGCCCGACCATCTCGGTGAACTGGAGATGGTTCTTGAGCTGCGATTTATCAGCCGCCAGGTCGATCGCGAGCGACTCGCGCACCCGTCCCGAATCCAGCTGGAGGCCCTTCACCAACTTGAACATGTTGGGCATGCTGGTCGCGAGATGAGCGGCATCGATATCGGTGTCGAGTCGAACGCTGCCCGGATCGGCCGGCTTGCTGCTTTTGGCAAAACTGGCCAGCGACCGCGGCGTGGCGTCAGCGAAGCAGGTGATCGTCGAAACGCTCTGCGGGCCCTGCACGAGGCGGATCGTGAGCGGCTGTTTGCCGTCGCGCGAGCCAGTCACCAGCCGTGCGGCTTGAACGTCACTCTCGCCCGGCGAGAGGGAGATCATCGTGGCCGGGACGGTCACCTCCAGCGTGTCGGCGGCCAGCGTGTCACCCTTCAGCGCGGGGCCGCCCGCGCGCAGAGTGGTGAGCACCAGCTTCGCATCGACAACGCCGTTCTGCATCGGCTTCAGATGAACGTTAAGCTCGCCGTTGCCGATGCCCGACAGTTCCGTCACACCCGTGCCCGATCCGAGGAACGGCGCCAGGCTGGCGAGGTTGAGGTCCACCAGCGACACCTTCTGCTCGACCTCCCCCTGATGCAGCAGGTCCGCCGGATCGCTCAGCAGAACGTTGTTCTTGACCAGGGCCGTTCGACCCTCGACTGACAGTTTGCCCGGCTTGGCGTCACCCAGGGCAATGACGGCCTTGATCGTCTCGGTGATCGGCTGGTTGATATCAGTAATGTTGACGTCGCCGTCGAGTGAGACGAGCCGTGCCGTTCGGCCCTGAAGCTTGTCCTCGATCGTCCCGCGGCAATTCTGAAGGACCAGCTCGGCGCGAATATCAGGCACCCTGGTGGGTGACGGTTTGGATTTTTCCCCTGGCTGCTTTGCGATCGGGGGTACCGCCGGCGCGGGCTTTGATTTGGCGAGCTTGGCAAAGTTCAGCGTCCCATCCGGATCGCGGACCGCCAGGAAGTCGAGCCCGTCGATCACGACCTTTCCCAGGTCATATTTCCCGCGTATCGCATTAGAGATGGCGACGTGCGCGGCCAGATGCGGCAGCTCGAGGATCTGCCGGCCGGCGTCATCGAAGAGCCGTACGCCATCGACGCGCAGGTTCCCGCCCCATCCGAAGGACCAGTCGTCGACCTGAAGGCGGCCGTGGAGGTTCTGGTTCACTTTGTTCAGCACGTAGGCGCGCGCCGGCGCGGTGCTGGCGATCGTCGGGATCAGTGCAATCAGCGCGATGAGCAGCAGGAGGATCACGCCCAGGACCATCGGCCAGCGCCGCCGGCGTCGGCGCGGCGGTGGGGGGGTCGCACCGGGCGCGCTGCCCGCCCCGCCGGTCCCGGCCGGTGCATCGGGCGTAATTGAGCCTGTTGAAGAGATCGGAGGCGTGGGCGTTGGCGCGGATTTCGGTTCGCTCATGTTTCCCGTGCGAGATGTGTGGCGTTGCGAAACTATGGCTGCTGTGGCGAATCAATGCGGAACATGCCGACACGGTCGAGGACGGATCGGACGGTCGGACGGCCGTCGGGGTAGTCATTCGTACGTGCGTCGCGTCCACCCGCGCGAACCGCGCGGCCCCCGTTGCCGCCGGCATTGCCGCCACCCGCCTGGCCGACGAAACCGAGGACCGAGCCGCCGTTCTGGAACGTGAAGTTCTCGATCGACAGGAGGGCCGATTGCTGCGGCCGCATCGTCAGCGTGACGTGTTTGCGGTCAGAGCTGACCACGGCCTGTACGTCGTTAATGACGCCGCTGCTGACCACGCCGATCTCCGGCGTGAACGACGTTCCGCTCGCCGCAAAAAAGGGAGCCTGTGCTCGCGCGGTAGATGCGACACCCAGGCCCGCCGCGAAGACGATGAGGCCGACGATCAGAATCCCGTGTCGATGCGTCATAAGTTCACTCCAATTGCGCGGGCGGTCTCGATCCGCGAACTCCTCCCCGCACGGCTACGACAAGCTATTGTAACGCGGAGCGCCGCGCATTTCCGTGCAAGAATTAAAATACGCAGTGGACAGTGCCGGAAGGGAAAAAATCGCTGGGGGGCCGATCCGGGCCGCGCGGTGGGCGGATCAGCGTGCATTGATGTACTCGATCGGTCCGGTTGCCGGGACGAGGCCGGCACTGGCCCCCTCCTTCAGCAGGAGGGAGATCGCTTCGCGGCCGCGCGGGCCGTAGTCCAGCGTCCACTGGTTCACGTACATGCCGACAAAGCGGTCGGCAAGGTCTCGGTCGAGGTCGCGACCAAACTGTAGCGCGTATTCGACTGCTTCAGGTCGGTGGTCGAGGCTGAACTGGATCGACCGTTTGAGCAGGTTCGTCACTTCCTGCATCGTTTCGGCGCCCAGGTCCTTGCGGATGCAGTTGCCGCCGAGCGGAAGCGGCAGGCTCGTCTTGCGGTGCCACCAGACGCCCAGGTCCAGCAGCAGGTGCAGACCCATCTGCTGATAGGTGAGCTGACCCTCATGGATGATAAGACCGGCGTCGGCCTTCCCGTCGCGTACGAACGCGAGGATCTCATCAAACGGAACGACGACCGCCTCGAACGCCTCGCCCGCCTTTCCGACCGCCAGTTGGAGCGACAAAAAAGCCGTAGTCAACTTGCCCGGAATTGCGATACGCTTGCCACGCAGGCGAGGTACGTTCTCATGTATCGGAAACCGGCCGGCGTCTACTGCTCGGCAAACCACCACGGGGCCGTAATCATCCCCCATGCTGCTGCCACAGCTCGTCAGGGCATATCGGTCGGCGACATACGGATAGGCGTGGATTGAGATCGCGGTGATCTCCAGCTCGCCCTGCATCGCCCGTTGATTGAGCGTCTGGATATCCTGGAGGACATGCTCAAATCGGTAACGGCCTGTCGCGATGAGGTCGCGCGCCAAGCCGTAAAACATGAAGGCGTCGTCGGGGTCGGGGGAATGCCCCAGTCGTAACAGCTTTTGCTCCATCAACACGGGCTCCAATCAACGATTAATCAGTATAGAGGCAGGGGGGTGCACGCGGAAGTTTTCAGAACTTTCGCCGGTTTGAAGTGAATGAGAATGGCCCTTGAGGTGATCCGGAACTAAATGAATTGATGGGCGATTGGAGAAATCGAAATGGCGAGGCAGGACCCAACAACGAAGAGTGAACAGCGAACACCCGTGCCTTTGCAGCAGGAAAAGGCCAAGCCAACCGTCAGGCGGAACGCCGCGGTTCAAAAGCTTCCGCCTTACCACGTGGTGCTCCTGGACGACCAGGATCATACCTACCAGTACGTGATGGAGATGCTGAGCACGATCTTCGGCTGCGGCACGGAGCGGACTTACGCGTTTGCCCGAGAAGTAGACCGAAGCGGCCGTGTAATCGTCTTCACCACGCACAGGGAGCTCGCGGAACTCAAGCGCGAGCAGATCCGCGGCTTTGGTTGCGATCCCCGGCTGGCCCGCTCGCGGGGATCGATGGGCGCGGTGATCGAGCCGGCGTCGAACTAAGCCCTCGTGTAGCGCGATAGTCGCGAACTCCATCCGGCGAAACTGGTGCCGAGGGTGTCATTCTGGCGGGCCGACTGGACTGCGCCGCGAACGTCAGCATCACGATCAACTGAGCGATCAGCCCAAATCCCACCGCAATTTTTCTTGCACGCGTTCTCACTCGGGCGACGAGCGACAACGTCTTTGCCATGGCGGGTCTTGACGTGGCGATCGTGCGCCCGGTTGGCTTCGAAACGAGCGGCCTCGGTGGCGGCCGTTCCGGGCGCACGCGCCTCGACGCATCGGCGTAAATGGAATCCCAAGAACTGGAGACGAGCTCGTGCACCATCGACTGCACGCCCTCGTATCGGTAGCTTGCGGGGTCCAGTGGAGCAGGGCGAGGGACGGGGAAATTTCGGTCTAGGTGACGCAGCGAATCGCGCCCGGGAAGCGCGAACTCGACGACCGTATCGGACAGGGCAGCCAGCGGGTCGCGCGGACGAAGGGAACGTGGCGATGGCGTGAGCGCCTGGGGCTCGTCTAACGCCCCTTCGTGGAACGTGATCCGCGTCTTGCCCATTCGCAGGACCGTCCCCTCCCGCAGCACGTGCTGCGCAGTGCGCCGGTAGACGCCGTCCTGATCGATGAAAGTTCCGTTCTTGCTCCCTAAGTCCGTGACGATCCACTGTCCGTTACGGAGTTCGATACGACAGTGCCGGCGCGAGAGGAGGATGTCGCGCACGGTGGCATCACACTCGGGAGCCCGCCCGATCACCATCGCGCCCCGCAACACGATGCGGCCAATCTCGCGATCCTTGAATCGGAAAATCAGGTGGGCCATGGCGTCGTCGGCAGCTTGATCGGGGCACGTTGGTTCGCGCGCGCCGATGCGGCACGCGAGTTCCGCCGTCGGAATATCGGACGGCCTTAGCGCCCGTCGCGATTTTTTCCCGTCCCCGGGGCGGTGGCCGCGTTGTAAGTTACGATTTTCGCGTGAGGTGTCCCCTGGCTATTCGCTTCTGAACGGTCAGGTCGTCGTTGTGCTCTCGGTGGTCTCTGCGTCGCCCTGCGCTCTCTGTGACCATTCGTATTTGAAACGCTTTCACCACGTCAGATTCTCAAGATGGCGTTGGATATCGCCCGCGCTGCCGAAGCGCTGAAGGATCAACGAGTCCTTTAGCCCACGAATGATCTCCTTCACGACCGGCGGCTGGGTGCTGTAATGCTTCCGGCCACCCACGATCGTGTGGAACACCTCCACGAGGTTCAGCACATCCTTGCGGATCTTGCTCCGATTCGGACGGCCCAGGTCGAAGAAGTCGAGCAGCTTCAGCTCGAAACCGATTCCCTGCC
Organism: Tepidisphaerales bacterium; assembly: GCA_038240605.1. GTDB lineage: Bacteria > Planctomycetota > Phycisphaerae > Tepidisphaerales > Tepidisphaeraceae > JBBSDP01. The sequence continues at coordinate 115,694 of JBBSDP010000005.1, forward strand.
GGCGGATCATGATGTTGGCGTCGTGAATGTCGCCGTGATATTCGCCGCGTGCGTGGATCGGCGCGATCCCCTTGGCGAGCGAGTGGAGCACGTGCAGCGCCTCGAACGTGCTGAGGCGCTGCTCGGGTTGGTTGGCGAGAAAGTCGCTCAGCTTGAGCCCTTCGACCAGCTCGCTGATCACGACCATCACCTTGCGGCGTTTGAACCAGGCGATCTCCTGATGGTGATATTGCATCAGGATCGGACAGTGCCGCAGGGCGTCCAGCTTGCGGGCATAAGAGATGGCCGCTTTCCCCATCGGATCGCGATGCGGGTAGTAAAACTTGGCCGCCCGGCGGATCCCCGTGGCCCGTTCCACGATCGCGTAAACCTCGCCCTCCCAACCACTTCCAAGCGGAGACTCGATCTGATATTTGCCGGCCACGCTCTTGCCGGCCGGAAAGTCGAACCGCTTGACCTTGCCCGGGCGATACATGGCGGCATCTTCAAGCGACCCCTTCTAAATTGCAATTCTGCCGCAAGGCCGCAAATGGGGTGAAATTCAGGACGCGGATTGATGCGGTAAACCCTGCCGCATGCGCAGGCCTTCCGGGGCCGAAACCGCGGCTTTTGAATCGGAAAGGCTTTATAACGACCAGTTCCAGCATGCCGGTTAGAATCCGCAATCGAGATGGACTTTCTCAAGAGTATTGGCGGGAAGATCGTTGGCGGGATGGTCGCGCTGGCGGTCATCGCGGCGGGGATCTCCTGGTACGAGATGGACCCCGCCACGCGCCACGCCCTGGTTTCGGGTACCGGCCGGATCTTCGCCTGGCTCGGCATCGTGCTCTTGCTCCCGTGGGGCAGTTTTTTCCTGATCGGTGCGGTCGGCCGGCGGGAGAGCAATCTGGCGGGCGCTGCCCTCGTCGCCGGGTATACGCTGCTAGAAGCGGTGGTGCTGGCCTGGCTATTCGGCTGGAACGTGCGCGGCGCGTCGGCCATCGTCTTCTTCGGCGCGGGCGTGTTATTGGCGGGGGCATATAATCTGTTCGCCTGCGATTGGATCGCCGAACGTGCGTGATCGTCGCAGCGGCAGCGGCCGCGCTGTGGCACGAGGCCCTGACCATGAATCCGACACCCAACCAACGCGTCGGCGAATACGTTCTTCAGGAACGCATCGCCGCCGGTACGTTCGGTGAAGTCTGGCGGGCGCACCATCACGTCTGGTCGGACCAGATCGTCGCCGTCAAGATCCCGACTGACCCGCAGTTTCTCCGCAACCTTCAGCGTGAGGGCGTGGCCATTCATGGATTGGTCCATCCCAACATCGTCCGCGCCATCGGGTTCGACCCCTACGCGGAGATGCCTTACCTCGCGATGGAGTTCGTGCCGGGGAGCAGCTTACGTCCGTTGATCCAGAAGCGATCGCTCGCTACCGCAGACGCCGTCGCGGTCTTGCGGCAGGTCTTGGCGGGCCTCGCGTACGCGCACCGGCAGGGGGTCGTTCACCACGACATCAAGCCGGAGAACATTCTCATCCACGAGCGCGCATTTCGCGATGGGTTTGGCGTCGAGGGCGTGGTGAAGGTGACCGACTTTGGCCTGGGCCGTACGTCGGCGGCGGTGTCGAGCGGGTCGATCGCCCTGTCGGCTTCAATGAATTCCGCTGAAGGACGCGAGATTGCCGGTACGCTCGACTACATGGCGCCTGAAGTGCGGCAGGCTGCCGCCAACATCGATGGCCGGGCCGACCTCTACGCCTGTGGCGTGGTCCTGTACGAAATGCTGAGCGGCGAGCGGCCCGCCGGAACGGAATTGCCCAGCGATCTGAATCCTGCCGTTCCCAAGCAACTGGACGAAGCATTTCGACGTTCGTATGCGCGGCTCGACAAGCGCTTTACATCGGCCGACGAGTTTGCCACGGCGCTCGCAGTGCGCCCGCCACCTCTGGCGCCGCGTAACTACGCGGCGACGGTAGTGCCACCGGTCGGTGCATCGGCTTTCCTGCGTCGGGCGTGTCCACAATGCCGCCAGCCGGTCGAGGCGGGAGACCAGTTCTGCATGCATTGCGGCGTGCAACTGGTGGAGAACGTTCGACGTTGCCCCCAGTGTGGATCGTACCCGGACCCAACGGACCGCTTTTGCATGTTCTGCGGACAGACGCTTTCAACGCCGGTCGGCACGACTGTGTGAGTCGGGGTCACGTGAGGTGAGATGTGGAAGTGCTCCCATTTGTCATCATCGTCTTCATCGTCATCGTGGTGATCGCGGTCGCGGTGCTCCTGTTCGGTGGGTGGATCATCGTCTCCATCTTTCGCCTGCTGGCGCGCGGCTTGTTCGGCTCCTCGGCCAGCGGGCCGGGGCGGCGCTTTGCGTCCCCGCCCACACCGTTCGTCCGCTGCCAGCGTCAGCGATGCCATGCCAACAATCCCGCGGGTGCCCGGTTCTGCCGGCGGTGCGGGGTCTCGCTTCACGGCCAGCCCCAGCCGTTGCGGCACGTCGCCATGTGGTAGACGGGATCGATCCGCACGCACAAAGGGTGAGTGATCGTGCCGTCACGAGAACCTGACAATCTGCTTCGATCGCTCAACGACGTGGTCGATCCCGCCGGGGCACGCCCATGGGGAACGATCAAGACGAGCCTCCTTGGCGCGGCATCGTTCGGAATTCTTCCTTTGCTCCTCTGGCCGGGGCGCTTTCGCGATCGGGCGGGGGAAGAAGCGCGGCAACTGAACGCTGTCACCGAATGGGTCCGCTCGCGCGGCCGCGCTCCGGCGGCAATCGGCCCGCTGCGTGCCGCCGCCGATGATCTGCGCTATCGCCCGCTCCTCTGGCTGCTTCCGCTGCTGATGGCATTGTTCGTAATCGGCGTCTACGTCTTGGACTTCAACTCGAGCGGCTATTCCTGGGACCGGGTCCTGGATACGACCTACCGCCGCGGACACATTGCCTTCGCGCGCTACTGGTTCCATCAACCCTGGTCGCGATGGCCAGTGGAACAGCGGATGCACCTGCTCTGGTGCGCTGCCCTCTCCGCCGGTTACCTCTGCCACTTTGCACAGGTGCGCTCCCACAACGCGGATGTCGCGCGGTTCATCACGCGTTTCAATGGCGTCACGGCGGCGCACTCCTTGCGGCCCATCCCCCAGCCGCGCATTGACGGGTTGATCAACCCGATCGCGATCGTTTCCGCGATCGCCTTCGTTCATTACGGCGCGTGGTGGGGGATCCCGATGCTGCTGGCCGGGGCTGCGGAGAAACGATATACCTACTCCACGAGCCGCATTACCCGCTCGACACTGGCCCGGCGGATGCGGCAGATGGAAGTGAACCGTGGCCCGGGCGCGCTCGCCATCGCGCGGTGCGAGATCGCACGCTGCCAGGCGCCGCTCCCGCCGCGGGCGAGGTTCTGCCCGCGCTGTGGGACGCGAGTGAGCGAGGCAATCGTCCCGACGCTGGCATGAGGGTTTGTCGTCATGATGCGCAACATTTTCCTGATCCTGAGCGTCGTCGGCTGGGCCTGGACGGCTGCGGTCTTCACGTTCCTCGCGATCCGGTTGCGTAGTAAAACGGAGCAAACCGGAGGACCCGCGTCATCGAACCCCGAACCGTTGAACCCCGAATGAAGACGACCGCCGACCCTTCCATCCACCGCCAGCGCGAGCAATTGGTCATCCAGCACGTCGAACGCCTGCTGGGCGACGAACGACTGCGCATCGACACGATCGCCGGCCGGCGTCCCGTGACGGCCTTCACGCGCGACGTCAACCGTTCCGACCACGGCACCGACCTCAAGCGAATGATGAGCGAAGCCAACGTCCCCGATCGCGATTTACAGAACCGCATGCCGATCGGCGAGTCGATCGAGGTGACGCTCTCGCGGAAGCGGATGATCTTCTTCAACCAGACCGTCGGCCGCCTGCGCGTCGTCTGCACCTCGCCGACGCGCGCGCTCCTAAACGGCGAAGAGCCCAGGCCGATGACCACGGCCGACCTCCAGAAGCAGCTTGCCGCGCTCCCGCCGTCGCTGGGCGGGGTGCCGTCGACGGTCGTCATCGTCTCAACCGGCGGGTTCACGCTGGAAGCCCACGAGCTGGCCGAACGCCGGGCCGAGCGAACCGTCATCCTCGTCGAGCCCAACGAGGCCGGCGGATGGACGACGACCGGGCCGGCGGAAACCAAAGCCCTGGCCGACCTGTTCGACCCGGAGGCCGAAGCCGAGAAGCGCGATCGCCTTCGTTCCCACCTGGAGGAAAGCAAGGTGGATCTGCTCGGGCCGGGGATCGCCACCGACAAACTCGCCGCCCGGGCGAAGCTGCCGATTCAAATGGTCGAAGCGGAAGTGAAGGCGTACGCCAGGGCGAACCCGGGGCTCGTGGCCAAGCGACTGGACGGACGAGTGGTGCTGTTCCGCGAGGGTTCCGTCCCCATGTCCCGCACCGCTGATTCGGGAGGTTCATCCATGCCGCTGATCGATCGCATGAAAGCGCTCTTCGGGCGAAAGGGGGAGAACGAGAAGAAGATCTCCTTCCTCTCCGAGCGCCGCGCCGCCCTGTCGCAGCAGGCCGACCGCGCGTACGAGGAAATGGGCGTCCTGGAAGGACGCGAAGCGAACCTCAAGCAGCAATTCAAGGAGGCGGCCGGCGCGATCACCAAACGGCGAGTCACCGCGCAGATGCTCCAGTTGCGAAAAGACCTGGAGCGCCGCCAGCAACTGCTGACCGTCCTGAACCAGCAGGTGAACGTCGTCAGCACGCACCTGCACAACCTGGAGCTTGTGCAGCAGGGTCAGTCCGCCAAGCTCCCCGACACCGACGAGATCACCGCCGACGCCGTCAAAGCCGAGGAGATGCTCGCCCAGCTCGAGGCCGACAGCGAGCTGGCCGGCTCGGTCGGCCAGACCTCCGTCTCCGGAATGAGCGCCGAAGAGCAGGCCCTCTACGAGGAGCTCGAAGCAGAGTCCGGCGGCGGCAAGGCAGCCGAGCCGACGGCCCAGGCGAGCGAGTCGCCCCCGTCTTCAACTCCGGCCGAACGCTCGACGGCCTCCGCCGAGCAGCAATCCAAGTCAGCGCGGCAACAGCGTCGCGAGCCGGAGGCGGGCTAGCTCATGGCACTCATCGATAAGATCTTCGGCCGTAAGAAATCGCTCAGCGAGCTGGATCGCCAGGCGCTGCGCAAGGAAGAGATCCTGCTGACCAAGCAGCGTGACCGGCTTTTCAAGCGCATCGAGCAGATCGGCCTCGACAAGCAGAAGATCTTCAAGCAAGGGGCCGCCCAGAAATCCCCCGAGCTGCGCAAGGCGCTGGCCCAGGATTTCGAGCTCAAGACTCAGGAGCAGCTCATGAGTGCGCGCGAGCTGAACTTGCGCAGCAAGGAGCTGCTGACCGTGAGCCGGCTGCGCATGGTCAAGGAGAACAACGAGCGCGGCCGCGCCATGGGCCGTTTGAACCTGACCGACAAAGACGTGGCGAAGATCAGCCAGTGGATCGAGGACGACGCCGTCGGCCAGGACATGTACCAAGATCGTCTCAACAGTATCCTGCAGCTGGGCGCCCAGAGCGACAAGGACGCGCTGGCACAGGCCGGCCTCTCAGCGGCGGGCCAGGAGCTGATGGGAATCTGGAACGAGATGGACCGCGGCACGATGAAGCAAGACGATGCGTTCGACGAAGCCGACAAAGCCGTTCGCCGTCGCAACGCCGCACTGGAAAAGGAAGGCCTGTAAATGCGCCTCCACCGCAACAACGCCGCGGAGTGGGTGATGTGGTCGCTTCTCCTCCCGGCGATGCTGATCGCCCGCGCCTTCCGTCGTTCGTAGGGTGGGCTCGGCCCACCTCTTCTCTTCATGAGCAAACCAACATGGGCCTATTCAAATCCAAAGACGAACGCCGGGTCGAGCGTGAGATGAAGATCCGCTCCGGCATCCGCGCCATCGAGAAATCGATCCGCCAGCAGGAAAAATTCTCCGACGACTTCATCAAGAACGCCCAGCACGCCCAGAAGATCGGCGACAAGAACCAGTACCTCTTCGTCCGCGGCGCCCTCAAGAAGACGGCCGCCGTCAAGAAGATGCTCGAGCGCCAGCTCCTCTCCATCAAAAACGCCCTCCTGATTCAGCAGCAGGCCCAGGCAAGTCAGCAGTTCGCCGAATCGATGACCCTGATGGCCCGCGAAATCGGTCGTACGTTCGGCGAGATGGACCTGAGCAAAACGCAAGCGCAGTGGGAGCGCGCCGTCGCCCAGGCCGGCAGCATCGAGGAGCGCATGGACCTGTTCCTCGACTCGATGGAACAAAGCGCCATCTCCGGCACTGCGAGCAGCACCCGCGAAGACCTCGTCACCGACGAAGAGATCGACCGCATGATCCAGGCCGACGTCCTCGCCGCCGAAAAACAGGAACTCGGCAAGCTCGACGAGCTGGAAAGCGAAATCGCCAAGGAGCTGGGGGCCAAGCAGAAGGATTAGCGGGTTCGCCTTGCCTCTCCCCAAATGAGGCTGACCCGAACCGATAAGCCGCCAAGTTCCGAATCTCATGTCGCTGAAATATGGGATCTACATTCTGGCCATGGCGATCACCGCTGGGGTCGCCGCGACCTGCTTAAAAGGGGGTCACTCCTGCTTATAGATTCTGAAGACGCAGGAGTGACGGTCGGTCAGTCACTCTTGCTTCTGATCCTTTGCCACGCCGGATTGCTTAAGTTTCCCCTCCAGCCACGGCCCGACTTTCTCCACCCCACGGGACGTCGAGTTCCCGCACGCGGACCCGCTTCAGTCCGCTTGCCGTTTTGGCCGATGCGTTGTTCGATTCGCAATGTCAGCGACCGCACGCAGGTTTTTCCTGAACGCATCCAATGCACACCCGCCTCCGTATGAGCTAATAGTCAGCGCGCAACGTTGCGCGCTCTGTTGAGACAAACGCTTTGCCGGGTGTTTGGATCAACGTTGAAAATGGCTTCGATTCGGCACAGGGAGTAAATCATGGAAATGCATCAAGGTGGTCAGCCGTCGTCGGCGCGTGAGTTGATCGTACGCGCGATGCAGTCACGGCGTGCGTTCCTGGGACGCGGTGGAACATTGGCGCTGGCGGGCTCATCCGCCGCCGCAGTCCTTGCGGCGTCCGGGCAATGGACGCACGGCGCCAAGCTCAAGAAGCAAAATGCGACGGGCGACAACGAGGGCTCGGAAGTGCGGCTCAATCGGCCGCTGGCCCGCGATTACTACGTGCAGATTCGCCAGCACGAGAAGGATCACGTGGCGTTCCTCGTCGATGCGCTGGGATCCAGCGCCCGTCCCAAGCCGACGTTCCAGAAGTTGGAGCAGGCGAGCTTCAACGACTTCTCATTTGTCGCGCAGTCGTTGGAGAACACGGGCGTCGGGGCATACCTCGGCGCAGCCCCGTTCATCAACAATCCGGAATACGTTGCCGCCGCCGGCTCGATCCTGACGGTCGAATCGCGACACGCCGGGTTCCTGAACTTCTTCAGCAACGATCCCCTGACGGCGAATACGACCGACGACGACTCGAATCCGAGCTTCGACGGTCCGTTGACCCCAGCGGAAGTCGTGGCGCTCGCCGGCCCGTTCGTCGCCCGCCTGAACGGCGGACCCGCGATCGGCTACGACATGACCCCATCCGACGCGAACGACGTGGCCATCCTGAATTTCGCGCTGGCGCTGGAGTACCTCGAGTCTGATTTCTACAACATCAACGTCCCGAAGTTTTACAAGGGAGTGTGAGCCGGGATCGGAAAGGGGTCGGGATCGGAAATGGACAGTCGGTCCTCATCGACTTCAACGAACAACGCCGTGAGTTCACGTTCAGGGTGGCGCCTGAAAAGGTCGAAGGTGAAATTGTCGAGGAGGAATCCGCCACGGCAGGTGCAGGGGCGGCGTGAGTGGCAAGCGGGCCGCGCACCGGCCGCGGACGGCGGTAACGTCGGTAACGCTCGCCGTTACGAGTCCGGCGGCGGCTCGATGGTCGTCTCGCCGTCTTCTGTCCGCACTTTGCCCAGCACTCGTGCGGCGGATTCGATGTAGAGGCGTCCGCCAAGGTTGACTGCGTCGCCCCCGACGATGCCGCTGTGGATGACCTTGCTCCGCTCCATCACGGTCAGGTCGCCGCTGACGTTGCCGTAGACGTGGACGCGCCCACCCGACCGGACCACCAGGTTTCCGTAGATCGATCCGCGCACGTAGAACTTCGCCCCTTTGACCGCCGTCACGTTGCCAACGATGGTCCCCCAGAGGCTGTACGGTTCGGCGATCGTCTGATCGCCGCTGAGTTGTCCCCTCTCTTCACGCATTGGATGTGGCTTGCAGCGGTTACACGGAAGAATCCGCGCCGCGTGCGCGATGCCTCGATCGATGTGTACGCTCAGACTGGGGGCGCGCTCACTTCGACGCGCATTTCCGATTCGCCGAGGGCAAATTTCAGTCCACGGCTACTCTTCGCCTGAACCGACATGAGCATCAGGATCGCGATAACGGGCGCGCCGACGAACCGCGTCAACTTCAGCGCCGCGACCTTCCAGTCGCCGGTCGAGAAATCGTAATCGCGGGCGAGTTCCCCCCAGGTGTAGAGCACGCCGGGGATTCGCACGTCGGGCGTGGAGAGGGCCGGCGCCCGCTCGGCGGCATCGGCGGCGATGTATGCCGACGATTGCCCCACGCTCAACTGGACCACGTCCCCCGCGTGGTTCCCCTTCACGTCGCGCGTGAAGCGGACCCACTCACCGCCGCTGTTCAACAGTGTCTGCCAGGGAAAGAGGATCACGAAGAAGACGACGCACCAGACGAACGCGCTGGTCACGTGTGCCACGCCCACCAACCGCCCGACCAGCATGATCGTGACGATTAGCAGTAGCACGACACCGAGGACGATCGTGAGCGTGATGCCCAGGAAGTCCGTCGCGTCAATCAGGTATTTGAGCAGCGGGGACATCAGCCGGTTCTCGCCCGGGGCGTTGCGATGGGCCGGGCGCTGCACGATCGAGATCTCCGTCGATTGCGTGGTCGCTGTCGTTGCGCCGGGGCCGCCGGTGGTCATGCTCGCAGTTACGTGCATGCTGGGCACGAACCGGGCAACGGCGAAGATGCCGACCTGCATCAGAAGGATGATCAGCAGGATCAGGAACAGCCAATTCTTGGCCCGCCGGGCCACCATCATCGCGTCGGCGTAATCGGCTGCGACTGCGAGCGTTGTCGTCGTCGTGCGTGTCATGGTCGTAAGATCGACTCCTTCCGTCGTTCCCCCGCTTTGTGTTAACGCAAATCCGCCAATCCCGCAATTTGTAAAGAATCTGACACCAATTGCGGAGATTGGCGGTTTTCAAAACAAGCTGTCTTTTCAGAGCCGCGCCCGTGAGGAAGCGGTGTGCATGGTCCCGCGCACACCGCTTCCTTATGGGCGCGGCTCTGAAATGCCTGATTCGTGGATCCGCAAACTCGGCGGATCGGCGCATCGTTTGAATCCGTTGACCCCGCCCGCTATCGTTCTCGACCCTATGAGGATCGCGGTCATGCCGGGAGACGGCGTCGGGAAGGAAGTCATTCCGCAGGGGCTGCGCGTCCTGAAAGACGTTTCGCGCAAGTTCGGCTTTTCCTATACGACCACCGACTATCCCTTTGGCGGCGAGCATTACCTGGCGACCGGCCAGACGCTTCCGGATTCGGCGCTGAAGGAACTCGCGGCCCACGATGCGATCCTCTTCGGAGCGGTCGGGGTGGACCCGCGCGGATCGGCGCAGATCCCTCAGGGGATCCTCGAGACCGAGATCCTCCTGAAGATGCGCTTCGAGCTGGATCAGTACGTCAACCTGCGACCCACCCGGCTGCTGCCCGGCGTGCCGACGCCGCTCAAGAACGCCGCGCCTGCCGACATCGACATGGTGATCGTGCGCGAGAACACCGAAGGGCTGTACTGCGGCAACGGCGGGTTCCTCTACAAGGACACGCCGCACGAGGTCGCCAACCAGATCGAGGTGACGACGCGTCACGGCGTGGAACGCTGCATCCGCTACGCCTTCGAATACGCGCGCAAATTCAATCGCAAGAAGGTGACGCTCGTCGCCAAGACCAACGTGCTGCGCTTCGCGCACAGCCTCTGGCTGCGGGCGTTTGAAGAGGTTAAGGCCGAGTATCCCAGTATCGCGACCGATTACCACCACGTCGATGCGTGCACGATGTACATGGTGACCAAGCCGAGCACGTACGACGTGATCGTGACGACCAACATGTTCGGCGACATCATCACCGACCTGGGCGCGGCGATTCAGGGTGGCATGGGGATGGCCGCCAGCGGTAACCTCAACCCCACGCGCCAGGCGGCCAGCATGTTCGAGCCGGTGCACGGGAGCGCGCCGGACATCGCCGGCAAGAACCTGGCCAACCCGATCGCCACGTTTCTGTCGGTGGCCATGCTGCTAGACTTCCTCGGACAGGACAAAGCCGCCCGCGCGGTCGACCGTGCGGTCCAGGCGGTCGTGGCTGATCCGAAGAACCACACGCGCGACCTGGGCGGCCGGGCCACCACGTCAGAAGTGGGCGATGCGGTCTGTGCTCAGATCGCCTCCTAGAATCTAAAACATGGCTGAGAAACTCGTCATCATCGGATCCGGTCCCGCCGCCTGGACGTGCGCGATCTATGCGGCTCGTGCCAACCTCCTGCCGCTGGTCTACGAAGGCGCGATCTCGGCGGAAAACCACGTCCGGGGAACGCTCCCGCTTGGTCAGCTTAACCTGACGACCGAAGTGGAGAACTTCCCTGGCTTCCCCGAAGGAATTCTCGGCCCGGAGCTGATGGTTCGCATGCGCGAGCAGGCGATCCGTTTCGGCACGCGCGTTGTGACCGATGACATCGTCAGCGTCGATTTCTCGCGCCGGCCGTTCGTCTTGCGCGGCACGGCGGCGAAGGGGATTGAATCGCACACTGTGGTCGTCGCGACTGGCGCGAGCGCCAATTACCTCGGGTTGGAATCGGAAGAGCAATACAAGAACAAGGGCGTCTCCGCCTGTGCGGTGTGCGATGGGGCGCTGCCGCGGTATCGCAACAAGCCGTTGATCGTGGTGGGGGGCGGGGACTCGGCCGCCGAAGAGGGGAGCTACCTGACGAAGTTCGCGAGCACCGTCTACCTGGTGCACCGGCGAGACCGGCTGCGGGCCAGCCAGATCATGGCGGAGCGACTGCTCGGAAATGAGAAGGTGAAGCCGATCTGGAATTCGGTCGTCGAAGAAGTGATCGGCAACGACGAGCAAGGCATGACGGCAGTGCGCGTGAAAAACCTCGATACGTGCAAGGAGCAGGAGATCGACGCGGCCGGCATGTTCGTTGCGATCGGCCACACGCCCAACACGCAGTTTCTGGCGGGTCAGATCGACCTGGACCCCAAGGGGTTCATCATCCTCCAAGATCAGGCCCGGACCCTCACGAGCGTCGAGGGGGTATTCGCCGCGGGCGATGTGGCCGACCCGCTCTACAAGCAGGCGATCACCGCCGCCGGCATGGGGTGCAAGGCGGCGCTGGATGCCGAGCGCTGGCTGGCCTCGCGCGGCGTGCACTGAAGTAGCAAGGCGACGGCGTTTCCCGATAGAGTTGCGCCGTGGCTTCGGGACGTCATCAATTTTCCAGGTCGCGACGGGTGCGCTCCCGGCTGGCTTTTGCCGCGGTCTTCGACGCCAAGGCACGCGAGTCGCGGTTTCCCCTGGCACTTAACGGCGTACCTAACGGCTTGGCCTTCAGTCGTATCGGGCTCAGCACGCCGCGTCACCTCGGGAACGCCGTCCGTCGCAACCGCATCCGTCGGCTGCTACGCGAGGCCTTTCGCCTCATTCAGGCTGAGCTTCCCGCGGGATATGATTGGGTGGTGGTGGCGCGACCGCACGAGCCTCTGGCGCTTGGCGAATATCAGTCGCTCCTTCGATCGCTGACGTCACGGCTCGATACACAATGGCGTCGGCGCCGTCAGCCGGCTGATCCGATGGTTCCGCCGTGAGGCCGGGTGCATGACAATTTCGGCGGCCGGGCGGAAGACTCTCACCCCCGTCCGCTCCCGGAGTACCGGGAGAGGAGGAAGCGCACTGAACCCGACATGCGCCGGATCGCGATCCAACTCGTGCTGTTTTACCGAGCCACGTTCGGTCGATTCATGGGCGGCTATTGCCGCTTCCATCCGACGTGCAGCCAGTACGCGATCGACGCCGTCAATAAGTACGGCGCTGCCCGCGGCTCCTGGCGCGCCGTGAAGCGGATCGCACGATGCCACCCGTGGGGCGGGAAGGGATACGATCCCGCCTGACATCGCGGGTCCTCGGCGTTGTGCTAAACTGATTGCATGTCGCTGAACGACGAGCTGGCCAATCTATTTGCCACCTTCGCCGCGATCATGGAGATCCGGGGCGAGAACCAATTCAAGGCGATCGCCTTCTCCAAGGTCGGGCGCATCCTCAAGGACATGACCTTCGATGTGAAGGCGCTGTGCGACGAAGGAAAGCTCGATCAGGTCGAGGGAATTGGCAAATCGAGTTGCGCGATCATCAAGGAGTACGTGCAGACCGGGCGCAGCGCCGATTTCGAGGAAGTCGCCGCCAGCGTGCCGCCCGGTCTGATCCCGCTGCTCGACATTCCGGGCCTCGGTCCCAAGACGATCTCGCTGCTCTGGAAACAGCGCGGCGTGACCAACCTCGAAGACCTCATCAAGGCATTGGACACCAACGCCCTGGCCGGTCTCAAGGGGGTCGGGGAGAAGAAGACCGAATCGATCCGGCAGGGGATCGCACTGCGGGCGCAGGCATCGGGGCGAATGGGGATCGTCGACGCTTTGCCGATCGGCCGCGCGCTGGCCGAGCGCCTGCGCAAGCTCAAAGGTGTCGCGCAGGCGGAGCTCGCCGGCAGCCTGCGACGCGGGCGCGAGACGATCGGCGACGTGGACCTGGTCTGCGCGCTAGCGGACGGCACGGCGGGCGCTGCCATCGCCGCCGAGTTCGTAAAGTTTCCTGAAGTTCAACAGGTGATCGTGCAGGGTCCCAGCAAGGTGAGCGTCCGGGTAGCCGGCGGACTACAGGTCGACCTGCGGATCGTGCCCGTCATGAATTTCGGCGCGGCCCTCCTCTATTTCACCGGAAGCAAGGATCACAACGTCAAGCTCCGCGGCCGTGCCCAGGACCGAAAGCTTACGCTCAATGAATGGGGCCTCTACCGGCTCGACGAGTACGACCGCTCCACCAAGAAAACCGCTGAAGCGCCAACGGTACGTCCGGTTGCCAGCCGTACGGAGGAAGAGGTTTACCGTGCGCTGGACCTCGCGTACGTCGAGCCGGAGATGCGGGAAGATCGCGGTGAGATCGAGGCGGCGGCTGCGTCGCGCTTGCCGCGATTGATCGAACGTGGCGATGTTCGCGGCGACCTGCACAATCACACGACCGCTTCCGATGGGCATAATTCGATCGAGGAAATGGCAAAGGCCGCACTGGCGCTTGGCTATGAATTCCTCGCCATCACCGATCATTCCAAGAGCCAGGTGATCGCCAACGGCCTCAGCGCCGAGCGATTGCTCAAGCACGTCGCCGCGATCCATAAGGCGGGGGAGCGGATCAAGGGAATCACCCTGCTGGCGGGGTGCGAGGTCGATATCCTGGCAGATGGCCGGCTGGACTTTGAGGACGAAATCCTCGCCGAGCTCGACATCGTTGTCGCCAGCCCGCACATCTCTTTGAAACAGGACATGGCCAAGGCGACCGATCGCCTGCTGCGGGCGATCGACAACCCCTACGTTAACGTGATCGGCCACCCCACCGGCCGGCTGATCAACCGGCGCGAGGGACTTCCCCTGGATTTCGCGCGAATCTTCAAGGCCGCCGCCGCGACCGGGACCGCGCTGGAGATCAACGCGGGCTTTCCCCGGCTCGACCTCAACGACCACCATGCCCGCGCGGCCATCGAGGCGGGCGTGATGCTTTCGATCAACACCGATTCGCACAGCATCGACGAATTGCCGACGATCGAGCTGGGCATCGGCGTCGCCCGCCGTGCCTGGGTCACGAAGGAGCATGTGATCAATTGCCTTTCGACGGCCCAATTACGCCGATTCCTGAAGAAAAAGTGTTGAAATCCCCTGGCAGGTGGGAGACGATCTGCAGTGGAGACTCACGTCTCTTTGGTGTAGATGGAGAACGCAAGCATGTCGCCGAGCCGTGGGACGATGTCAATCCTCTTCAGCTTCGTACTGGGCGCGGCAGCGTACGCTGATCCGCCAGCCATACCTGCGCCGCCCAAGCCGACTGCTGCGTCCCGACCGGCCGGCTCCAAGGCCGATCCACGCACGATCGCCATATTGCTCAGCCAGGGGGACGACGCCCTCGCCGCACAGGACTTTCGCGCTGCACGCGACGCCTTCATGGACGTCATGTCCCTGGAACCTGGCAACGCCCACGCCCAGGAAGGGGCCGCCGTCGCTCACGTCCACCTCAGCGATTTCCCGCGCGCCCGCGATGAACTGGAACGCTCGATGGGGCCCGGCGGGCCGACGCGGTCACAGGTCATCACCGCGGCCAGCATTTACACGCGCACGAAGAACCCGATGCGCGCAGCCAAGCTGATCAAGCAGTACCTCGCCGCGCATCCGCAGGCCGACGAGCCCGTGCTCAACGCGCTCGCGGCGGCGCTGGGGACGGCCGACGAACAGGCCCGCAAGAACCGCCTCTTCCTGGACTGCGCGACGCTGTACGACTCGGAGAACACCAAGCTCGAAGCGACGCGGTCCGGAATGAAGCGGTGGGGGACGGAGTGGCTCGATTCGGGGGCGGCCGAGCAGAAGGGGTCGGCGTGGCGAAGGGTTCAGGGAGAGGCAGACCAGGTTTCAACGCAGATCAATTCGTTGAATCGCGATCGGTCCAGGGCGGAAAGCGAGCTGGCTCGGCGCCAGAGTGCGGCGAAGTTTGGCCACGGCTCCGGCTGGCAAGGGCTCATTCAGCAGCAGCGTCAGGAAATTGACCGCATCAATCAGCAGATCGCCGCGGCAGAGCTGCATCGCGAGCAGATCCTCGCCTCCGGCGAGCGCCCGCCACTCCCAAAATCGATCGATCCAGCGCCGCCGGAAATGAAGCCACCCGCCGTCGCGAGCGCAGGCAGCGAAAGCGCACAGCCCGCGCCGGCGACCGAACGTCCGAAGCCCGATGAGGTGGCGGTGGCGCCGACGCCCCCTTCGCCTTCACCGCCCCCATCGCCTGATCCCGCTCCCAGCGAACCCGCGCCGCAGCCTTCGCCGCGGCCGGCGGAAACCCGAAAGCATCGCGTCTCCACTTATGCAGCGGCGTTTGCCGTCGCGCCGGACCTGCTGGTGACAGCGGCGGCGGCGGTCCCCGATGGAAGCAAGATCGAGGTGCAGAACGCGGACGGTGCGGCATTCGATGCGGAGTTGGTTCGCACCGACGCCGACAGCGGCCTGGCGTTGCTGCGGGTCAATGGGCAGAAGCTGAATTACCTGAGCGTCGCCGATTCCTTCGCCGGCGGCTCGGTCACGTGCGTCAGCTTTCCGGTACCAAACTTGTTTCAGCCAAAGGCGGAGGTGATCGGGGGTTCGGCGGTGGCCGTGAAGTCCCCGTGGGAGATCCGGCTGAGCCGCTCGCCACGCCTGGGGGGCGGTCCGCTTTTGGTGGGCGGAAAGGTTGTTGGAGTGGAGTTGGCGACGCGTGATTCGGAGGCCGGTACCACGCCCGCCGCATCGCTCGACCAGCTTCGCAAGCTGGTCGGCAGCGATCTTCCGCCCGGCGGTGGCATTAGCGACGGTGCCAGCGTGACGATGCAGCTCAGCGCGGTGCATGAGAACTAACCCATTCGTCGCGCCCCGTCCGCTTCTTCTGTCCGCAGGTATCCTTATAATCCACAGTTCGCCGCGACTTTTCCCGATATGAGGCGTAGGAATAGGTAGACGAATCCCGCGTTGAAGAACTTTGGAGGACCGGAGGCGTCTGTAAAAGCGGAACACTCCGTCTTCACGACCGCGCGTTATGGCCATTGTCGTCACCTGTCCGAGTTGCGGGAACCTCTCGCAAGTGCCCGATCAGTCGGCAGGCACCTCGGTTCGATGTCCGCACTGCGCATCGGTGATGGCTGTGCCCGGAGCGGCCGGCGGCGCGATGGCTGGCGCCGATGAGGGCGCCGAGGGGGCAGCGCAGTCCGGCTCGCTGACGCCCAACTATTTCAACGTGGTCAACCCCGCGCCGCGGTCGTATCAGTGCGCGACGTGCGGCGGAAGCTTTCCCGCCTCAGACTTGCTCGATCAGCACGGCACGATCATCTGCAACAACTGCTACGCGGCCGCCGCGGCGCACGCCGATGACGCAGCCTTTCCATCGGCCCATCCAATGCCGCCGGTGTCGCAGGAGCATGCCGTCTCCGAGGCGGACCACGCGCTGCATGCCGACGAGGTGGTCCACGATGAGCCGGCCCACGACGACCTGGCCAGCTTCAGCGCGACACCGGCGCCGAGCGCTCCGGTTTCGTACGGCTCGGGCGCACGTCCGCAACCTCGCAATGATTTCCTTCCGCTGCTGGTCGGCGGCGCGTTCGGCATCATCGTCCTTGCCGCGGTAATCATTTACGTCAGTACCGGCAACAGCCCGCCGCAGCAGCAGGCGAACTCAAACACCACCTTATCGAATTCCACGATCCCCGCCATGCCCACGCCGGCCTCTTCCGAGCCGACGGCGTGGGAGCGGCAATACACGCCGCACCTCGAACGTCTCCGCTCGCAGGCGAAGGCGCTGGAGGCATCGGGCGACAAGGCCGGAGCGCTCACGCGTTACCAGGACATGCTTAACCTGGCTGGCTCGGCCGGCGCGAAGGTCAACAGCGACGCGATGCTGGCCGAACTGGCGGACGCGCGAAGCCGCTGGGAAGTGCTCGTCAAGCAGGTGAAGCCAACGGAAACGGTTCCGCCGCCGCCGAAGGTGAACGAAACCGTCGCGTCGGCCGGTCCGGATACGCCGGTCAAGCCCACGGTTTCCCCCACGCCGCCCGACGGTACGCCCTCCGTCAAGCCTTCGCCCGATCCGACCACCGGCCCGTCGACCGTCGCCGAAAACCAAACGACGCCAAGCGAGAATTCCACCCCCAAGCCCACCCCTGCGCCGGTTGAAGATGAGGCCAACTGGGAGGCGAATCACCGCACGGAACTTGCCCAGTTGCTGTCAGAGGGGGCTGAGGCGGCCAAGGGAACCGACAAGGTTCTTGCGCTCACGAAATTCGAGCAGGCGCTGCGCCTTGTGCAGGGTCACGAGAAGCGGATTACGGACGCGGATCTGAAGCAGAAGCTGGCCGGCATCCCCGAACAGCGCAAACAGCTTTTGGCCGCCGTTCGGGACTCGGATGAGACTCGGATGGCGACCGTACGCTCGCTGCTGGCGGCGGGGCTCAAGAGCCTGCGCGACGGGAAGTGGAAGACGGCACAGGAAACGCTCGTCGATGCGCGCCACGTTACCGAGAAGATGCCCAAGGCGGCCGACCCGTTTCACAATCCCGAATACCTCTCGACGCTGCACGCCCTGGCCGTGGCCTACCTTGAGAACAAGAACGTGCAGCGGGCGGGGGAGATGTTCGACGAAGGCGCGCCGCTCGGCCGCGCCGCCGTCTCCAGGCCCACGCGCGAGATGGTCTGGAACCGCGCGGTCACCGACGTGACGCAGAAGTTCAACATCATGCGCACGGTGAAGATGTTGAAGGATTACCTCGAGAAGCATCCTGACCCGCCTGACGAGGATCTGATCAACCTCTTCGGCACGGCCCTGAACACCGCCGACGAGACCAATCCGACTAACCGCAAGCTGCTGGACGATGCGATCGGTTATTACGGCATCCTCAACACGCAGCTCGAGAAGACCAAGCCGGGCCAGAAGCGGTGGGGGGCGCAATGGCTTTCCGAGGCCGATGCCCAGTCGAAATACGAGGATCAGGCAAAGTACATCGAGGTCTACCAGCAGAAGCTGCGGGAGAAGGAACTTGCCGGCGTGAAGGTCAAGGAAGCGCAGGAGAACGCAGCGGGTATCCGCCGGCCGCCCGGCGCGGAAGCGCAGTTGACGGCCGCGAAGAACGCGCTCCAGGCCGCCGATCGAACGGCACAGGCTGCGCGGGCGGCGATCCCGCGGGCGGCGTGGCTGACAGATCTCAAGCCCAAGATTCCACCTGAGACTTCGGTTGCCTCGATCGCGACGCCGCCGGTCACGACGGTTGCGCCGCCGCCTGGTCCATCATCGGGTTCATCGACCCTGCCGCCGGATAATCCCAGCGCGCAGGATCCCAAGCCCGGCCCGACGCCCGCACCGACGCCCGCGCCGCCTGCAACACCGCCGCCGCCCATCGTGCCCACGCGCGAGGTGCGTTTTGCCGCGGCGTTCCCAGTGGACAAGACGCACCTGGTGACCGCTGCCGATCCGATCGGCAACGCCCGCGAGGTGCGGATCGAAGACACACAGGGGAACGTGCTCAGTGCCCGCGTGACCGCCCGCGAAGGGAAGCTCGCCCTCCTGGAGATCTCGCCCGGCGATCTGCCGGGCGGGGCGCTCCGCTACTTCAACCTCTCGATCGCGTTCACCGGCGGGAGCCCGGTCCGCTGTGTCGCGATCCCTGAGGCCAATGTCTTCGGTCCCGCCGCGCTCTTCCTCAACGGCGAATCCGTCCCCGCGCCCAAGACTGCCAAGTGGACCGTCGGCCTCTCCGAGCACCCGCGCCTGGCCGGTTCGCCCCTCATCGACTCCGAGAACGCGATCGTCGGCGTCGTCGTCGCCGACCGCGAAGACCCCAAGACGCGCCTCCCCGCCGTCCCGGTGAAAGAGCTGATCGATTTCCTCCAGGCCCAGCACATCACCCCGTCCCTGAACGCCAGTGTAGACCCGCTCGGCATCTACCAGGTTGCCGCCGAGAGCGAATGACGTTCGCCTTTGACTGCGGAATGAATTGCTACAGAGTTCCACGTGAGGCTTCCCCTCGCCCTGGGCGGATGAACAATGACCGCCTATATATTTTTCCAGAGCCGCGCCCGTCAGGAAGCGGTGTGCGCGG
>JBBSDP010000006.1:0-122179 GCA_038240605.1 Tepidisphaerales bacterium
CCAAATCGGAGGCCGCGGCTTCAATGGGGTAGGTCTGCACTACACGGGTTCTCGTGAATCAATCCGCGCTGGCGCGATGGGAATGCACAAATCAGGCGGGAAAATTCCGCAAATCGATCGAAGCTGCGAAGGTTAGGCTAACTTTGGACTTGGAGGGGACCTGGAGGGCACGCCGTATACGATCGATTGGACCTTAAATGGCGGCCCTCCTTTGTTTGGTGCAAAAGCACCCATCGACTTGACCCGATGTATTCGCTATGAAGCAACCGGTTATCGCAGTTACCACAAATATGAATGCAAGATTCAGCAAGTGAAGAATGCGATGTTTCATCGACTCGCCAGCGAAAAACTTGCGAAAATGTTGAACGGCATGAGCGGCTGTCCTGACCTGCTGGCCGTCGCGCCAGACGAATCAGACTGGCGTCTATGCGAGGTGAAAGGTCTAAGAGACAAGGTAGGACCTGAGCAGAAAGGGATCGCGAGAAAAGTCTTGAAAGTGACCGGCCGAAAGGTATTGCTATTGCATCTTGCCCCGATCGACTAATGACGTAGTTGGTGTGGAGTCCCGGCTTCCCGTTCAGCCCCACTACGGCGATTTCCGTCCATTCTTCGCGCGTTTCGCAGATCCTCCCGCTTCTGTCGCCTTCGGCAAATATGTCGCGATAAGCTGTTCCACCGCCGGCTGCACCACCCTCGCCGCATCATTCCGCCCATGCGTTTGGCGGAGGATGAGGGCGCCTTCGACTAACGCCGTGTAGCAGTCGGCGAAGGTTTCCGCGCTGGCGGGGTCGGCGCCGGCGGATTGGGCGAGGTTGCGCCGGTGGTCTCTTGCCCGGCGCTTGTAGGCGGCGGCGGCCTGGTGGACCGGGTCGTGGGGGTTGGGGAACTCGGCGGCGGTGTTCATGAACATGCAGCCGTGGAAGTCGAGGTCGTTGAACCAGAGGTCCATGACGTCGAACATCGCCAGGAGCTGGCGGGCGGGATCGTCGCCGGCCAGCTTGCGCACGGCTCCGGCCCAAGCCTGGGATTCCCATTCATCCCGGCGTTGCACCGCGGCGACCATCAGGTCGTCCTTGCTCTCGAAATGCTTGTAGAAGGTCGTCGTGGTGACACCGGGCCTGGCGATCACCTGGTCGAGGCCGACCGCGCCGAAGCCGTTGGGATAGAACAGATCGACGGCGGTGGCGACGAGCCGTTCGCGGCCGGCCTTAGACGGATCGGAGAGACGGAAGAGTTCTAAGGCGGATTTGAATTGGGTTGGGTTGGGGGGCATGCGGGTTTTCTTTGCGGCCATCGCATCGCGCTCAATTCGCCGGCTTCCATCGCCACGTTTTCAGGACCTGATCGAAGGGAACGGAAACATCCGTCCCCGAGGTTTGCGCTGCCATGATGAGGTAAAGGTGACGAAGTCCGACGGAGCTGACGTCTGTCCGGCGGATGGGATCGTGACGCCGGCACGCGGCGTGACCAACGTCCGTTGGCGCAATCCCTGGTTCAGTTGACCGAGCGTAAACAACACGAGCAACACGGTAAACACGATCGTGGAACTGAGCTGCGACCGTCTGGACGCCGTATAAACGATCAGCGCCACGAGGCCGCTGATGAGGGGCCCGCCCATCATGATTCCCATGAAATAGCTGAACGCGTAATCCGGCGATGATGCCTTCACCTTTTCGACCGGCCAACCGAAGACGATGATCACCACGACGTAAATCAACACGGGAAAAATCGCCCACCCTGCGAGCATCCCGCCGCGCGGCTTCGGCGGCGCAGCCGGAGGCGGCATGTAGGGGATCGGTGGCGGCCTTTGGGGCAGGGATTCCATTCGCATATCCTAACCGTTGACGCGGTGGACATCGTGAAGAAGCGTTATAGCCAGAACGTTGGAACCGGGAACGACCCATTCGACCTGGAACGGTTCGTGCTGGCGCAGACGGGCGTTTATGACCGGGCGCTTGCGGAAATCCGCGCCGGCCAAAAACGGTCGCATTGGATGTGGTTCATCTTCCCGCAGTACATCGGGCTGGGGCGAAGTGCGGCCTCTCTGGAATATGCGATCAAGAGCAGGGCGGAGGCGGAAGCATACCTGAGGCACCCGCTCCTGGGGCCACGGCTGTCTGAATGTACCGAGGCCATTCTTGGCTTTGAGGGTCGGTCGGCGCTGGAGATACTGGGCTCGCCGGATGACGTGAAGCTGAAGTCATGCGCGACGCTGTTCGGAGAGGTCTCGCCGGCTGGGTCGGTGTTCGAGCGGGTGCTGGCGAAATATTTCGACGGCGAGCGCGATGTGGAGACGATTCGACTGATGGGCGGGTAGCGACCGCAATGAGTGGAGGGAGCCCTGCGGTGCTTAACCTTCATGCCTGCGAGCCGCCTGGATTTGTGCCAAAAAATCAGCGAAGGTCGGGTCGTTCTTGAACCTTCCCGCTTGCAGTCGCCACCAATTCCGCGGCGTGGGCGGGACGGCCACCGACCCTGACGGATACAACGACTTCAACGTCGCGGCAAAAGACCGCAGAGCCTTGGCCGCTTCTTCGGCCTCCCGCGCGGCCTGCTTCTGTGCGATGGCGTGTTTGGCGGAGCGTCGTTTGGTGGATGTCGCCATAGCAATACCGATTCTTGCATCCACACTTTCAAGCAGCGGCTTCAGGCGTTCCGGGCGAATGCACCTCAAGTTCCGTCACGAGCAGCAGGTCTAAAATACTGAAGCTGTCGTTGTCGCCATGCACGATCAACGTCCGGCCGGTTGGAGATCGGGAAATAAAATCGGGATGTCGCACGAGAAACGATCGTCCATCGCCCATGTGAATGGTGAAGGGGCGGAATGGCTGCGCGTGATGAACGGTTTGAAGCTGCTCGACGGTCATGTCCCAATTATACATACTTCGCGCCATAGTGCGGGTCACGATTGGGCTTCCAGTCGACATCCCGGGCAGCACAGCCGGCAGGCAACTTCGTCGCTCAGTGTCCCCCATGCTCATGCGCCGGCGCTGCCAGCGTGAAGTCCGGATGTTCCGCCAGATACGCATCCACATCCTTTGTCACCACCATTCTCCCCCACATCATTTCCCAGTGGCCGGGATAAGTGCAGAAGTAGTCGTAGTCACCCTCCTTGCGCGGGGCCATGAGCTTCAGCGTCTGGGACTGGCCGGGCTCCAGGAGCTTCGTGGCGGAGAGGATGTCGAGACTGCGCGGAATGTAGGCGCGGCCCTGGCCATCCAGCTCGTCGGGGCGCATGTTGGCGGCGACGGCGGCGATGCTCGGACGCGTGCCGGGGTTCACGATCGTCAGGTTGTGGGGCATGAAATCGAGGTTGTCGACGATCACCTCGAATGGCTTGCCCGCCTCGACGACCAGCCGGGGCGTGTCGTAACGCATCTGCTCGCGGACCGTGTTGATTACGAAGACCGCGACGCGCAGCGACTTGAGGTCCTTGCGCAGGGCCTCGGCCTGATCGGGCGGCAGAAAGCCGGCCAGCGTGCCGGCGAACTGCACCGTCTCGACATAGTCCTGGCCGGTGCGATCGGCGGCCGGGACCGTCTTCGCCCAGGCGACAAGCGCCTCGGCGGCGTCGGCGGCCTTGGCCTTGTCCCAGGCCTGGCGCGGCAGCACGCGGATGCCGCGGGCGGCGGCGACCACGTCCTGCTTCTCCTTGATCAGGTCCACCAGCGCCGCGAACGTGTCGCGCTGGTGCTTGTTCATGCTGACGGCGGCGCGGATCGCCGCCGGACGGATCGAGCCGACCGCGCTGCTGCCGACGACGATCTTGGCGCTCTGCGCCGGGGCGGGGTTGTCGGCGCGGGTGAAGACAGGCTGGCGACCGTTGTTGAGCACCGTCACCGTGAAGTGATCGAGACGGCCGGCAAACGAGCCGTCGCTATCGGTGCGGTTCCAGACCACGATCGATTCGATAGGGCGCTCAGCGCCGAGGTCCACTTCCCACCACGGATTGTTCTCGTTCTCGTTGGTGTGTGTTTGGGTGCCGCTGGAGAAGGTTCCGTCGGTGTTGCCGTCAATGGCACGGCTGGCGTCGGCGCCGTAACCGGTGCTCGACTGCTTGGCGTGACCACTCAGGGCGATGTTGCGGCCTTCACTGAACACCTGCACCTCGGCCAGCGTAAGGGTGCCGATGCGCGGCAGCTCGATGCGGACGTAGCGGCCGCTGGAGCCCGAAGCGTTCTTCGCCGCGTCAGCAATCTCCGGCGGAAGCTGCGACGCGAGCAACGGCTTTACGCGATCGAACGCAGTGCTGCGGATATCCGGATCGAAGACGAAGGGAATGCTCCCCAGCACATCGACCAGGCCCGCTGGTGAGACACCCGGCTTCCACACCTGATCGAGCGACTGATCGGCGGTGGCGACGGCGGCCCAGGCGGGCTGGCGCACTTCGCCTGTTTCGCCCGTCGTCGCCAGCTTTTCAATGCGGGCGCGCAGGGCCTTGAGGTCATCGGGCGACTGCGCCGGCAGCATCCGGGCCACCACCACGGCGCTGGCCGGGTCCTTCTTCGAGAGGGTGTCGATCATGCCAAGCAGCGTGGTGGCATTGTTGGTCTTGCGCATCGCCGACAGCTCGTTGAGCGTCTGCGTGCGCGTGACATCGGGCACCTCGGGCCGCAGGAGGATCGCCTGAAGCACGTTGGGGTTCTTGGGGAGCTTCAGCAGCTCGGCGGTGCTGACGTTGTGGATGACGTAATCGAGGCCGGCGGGGTTGTCCGCGCCGATCAGCTTGCCGCTGGCAACCGCCTTGCGGAAGATCGGGTCGAGCTGCTTCATCGTCTGCTTGAGCGTGTAATCGATGTAGTAATCCGTGGGAAGCGTCTTAGCCGCCAGGGCGACATCGACCGCTTCGGGTTCGCTAAAGAAGCTGGCGGCGCGGACCGCTTCGAGGCGGACGCGCGGGCTCTGGTCCTCCACCTGCACCTTCAGGAGGGGCAAAGCGTCGGCGATCCGGTCGCGCCAATAGCAGAGCACGCGCGTGGCGGCGGCGCGGGCGTGCGGGTCGGGGGAGCGTAGGACGCGCTTAAGCAGGTCCTCGTTCACTACGTTCATCCACTGGTGGACCCACAGGCCCTCTGTCACGTTGTGCTCGTACGCCGGGTCGGCCTTGTCGAGGCCGGCGATCCACTTATCGGCGGCGGCGACGACTTCGGCCGGGTCATGCTTGCCCAGCTCGATCTTCGCGAGCGTGCGCGTCTGGCCTTCGGGCTCCTTGAGCAGGTCGAGCAGGGCGGGGATCGGCGCGCCGTCGATCCTGGGCGGAGTCATGAGGGGACGGCCCTCGCAGGTGATCCGGTAAATACGGCCATGCTCGTGATCGCGGTTGGGATCGCGAATGTGGTGCTGCATGTGGCCGATGATCGCGTTGCTCCAGTCGGCGAAGTAAACCGCGCCGTCCGGACCCACGTTGACCGCGGTGGGGCGGAAAGTCGGGTCGGGGGAGCTGACCAGCGGCTCGAGCGTCTCGCCCTTGAGCCCCGATCCCTCCTCGCTCACCTTCACGCGGTAGATTCCCTGGAAGCTGATCACGTTGCAGTTAAGGAAGTTCTCGCTGAACTCGGCCGGGAAGTGCCGGCTGCTGAGGATGCCGGTGCCCGGGCAGGGGCGCGAGGGGCGGGCCCAGAACTCCTTGATGGAATCGTGCTTCTGCGGGTAGTCGATGTGGCCGCTGATCGCAGGGCCGAAGTAGGTGTTATTGCCGGTGGCGTCGGTGATGAAGTCGTTGCCCCAGTAATCGAAGACCCGGCCGTGCGGGTTGGCGTAGCCGTAGGGGGCATAGCGCTCGAAGCGGCCGGTGCGCGGCTCGAAGCGGTAGATGCAGGCATCTTCGTTGCGGACGGGGCCTTCGGCGGTCTCGACCTGCGTGCGATGGAAGACGCCGTCGCTGAGGTAGGTGGCGCCGCCCGGGTCAAGCACCATCGAGTTGGTGGTGTGGTGGGAGTCGGCGGAGTCCATGCCCATGAGGACGCGCTCGATCGTATCGGCGCGATCGCCTCCCTTGCTGTCGCGCACGAACAAGAGGTCCGGCGCCTGCATCACCAGGATGCCGTCCTTATAGAACTGGAACCCGGTGGGGGCGTTCAGCCCGTCGATGAAGTGGGTGCACTTGTCGGCGTGGCCGGTGCCCTTGGTGTCCTCGAAGATCAGGATGCTGTCGCCGACGGTGGAGGTGGGGGTGCGCTCCGGATAGTTGCGCCAGGCGGCGACCCAGAGGCGGCCCTTGGTGTCCCACGCCATCTGCAACGGCTTGATCAACTCGGGGAACTCCTCTTCGCTGGCGAAGAGGTTCACCTTGCAACCCTTGGGGACCTTCATCTGCGCGATCGCTGCCTCGGCGCCAGGGAAGGGCCACGATTTGTCGGGCTTGGAGCCGGGATGGTTGGTCTCGACATCCTCGACCGGCGGCAGGTTGGCATTCTCGATGGCGGGAGGCGCTTCGCCGCGAGCGACGGCCCAGACGCGCTGGTCATCGTTGGCGGTCTGCGCGTCGCGCTGGGACATTTCTTCCTGCATCACCTCGTAGTTGGTGATCTTCTTGCCGTGCGAGGGGAACGAGAGCTGCGAGCGTCCGCCGTACACGTTGTAACCGTCGATCGTTCGATAGCGGGCGTGCCACTTGTCGTTCTTTTCGATGACGGTGGCGCGCAGCTTCTCGATGTCGCCGGTGGGAGCCGCCTTACCGAAGACGGCCTGATACATAATCGGGGCCAGCAGCTTGTTGCCGGCGGCGGTGAGATAGTGGGAGTTGATGGTAAGGGGCTGTCCCTGTTTGGCGGCTTCTTCGAAGAGCTTTTGCGAGGGAGTGAAGAGGTCGACGAACTGCACGCCGTTCGCCTGGGCCACTTCCGCCATGGCGGCGGCATAGGCCTGGACGCGGGCATTGGTGGCGGTGGGATCGGGGAAATCGGCGCCGAGCTTTTCGTCGGCGGTGGGGGAGAAGAGGACGAGGCGCGGCGTGCCCTTGCCGCTGTAATTGCTGGTGAGGGTCGCCTTGACGAACTTGTCCAAGTCCTGCTTGAACTTGGGGAGGCCTTCGGTTCCCTTGAACGATTCGTTGTAGCCGTAGAAGGCGAAGATCACGTCCGCCCTGGTCTTCTTGAGCCACTCGTCGCGCGTGCCGAAGTTCTCCGAGCGCTGCCAGGTGGCGACTTCATCGCCCGAGGCGGAGAGGTTGCGGAAGGAAAGCTCGTTCCGCGGGAAGGCGGCGTGGACGAGCGACTCGAACCAGCCATCGTGCTGGAAGCGATCCGCCAATACGCCGCCGAGCAGCGCGACGTGGTCTCCCTTGTTCAGCGTCAGCGGCGTACCCGCGGCCACGGGTGTGGCGGGCCTGGGCGTTTCGGTCGCGGTGGCGGCAGCGCCGCCCGCGCCCTCGCCGATCCCTTTGCCGAGCACCATGTCGGCGGGGTGGATTCCCTTGCGGTATCCGTTGAAGCCGTAGGCGGTGGGGTGATAGGCGTCGACGATTTCGACGTCCGCCTTTTTGGGCACGTCCATGCCCAGTCCCCAGTAGACGCCGTTGACGATCAGGCGGCGCAGGCCTTCGTTCTGAAGGTCGGTGGACGCACCCATCGTGGTGCAGAGGACGTGGTTTTCCTTGCCGGTCTCATTCTTGTAGATGCGCGTCCAGGCGATCGGCATCATCGGATCGTTGATGCCCTGCTGCTTCTGGAGGGAATTCTTGCGCGAGTAGTCGGCGGGCGGATCGGTGGGGTTCATCCCCTTCAGCACCTGGCCGTGGAAGAGAATCTTCGCGTCCTTCGGCAGGTGCGCTTCGTAGACGTCGGTGGTGACGAAGATGTCGTCGACGCCGTTGAGAATCGCCTCGTCCCTGGACGAGGCCTCGACGATCGCGCGGGTGGCCTCGGACTTGTGACGGCCCCAGTGATCGACCCACTGCTCGCCCAGGACGCGCTTGCCGAACCCATTGTACGAAGCGTACGTGCCGCCGCTGAAGTTGAAGGCGTGCGTCGCGGTGCGCAGGCCGATGATGGGGATGCCGCGCTGGTAGGCGTCGACGAAATGTTTCATCGTCGCGTCGGGGTAGTTGCGGAAGCGGGTGAGGATGACGATCGCGTCGGCGGTGTCGAGCTCCTCGGGATCGGAAAGGAACTGCGTATTGTTGGGATTGATCGTGCCGTCGGGGTCGAGGGCGAAGAGGACCGTGCAGGTGAACCCGTGCCGCTGGCTGAGGATCTTCGCCAGCATCGGCAACCCCTCTTCGCTGCGGTATTCCTCGTCGCCGCTGACGAAGACGATGTGCTTGCCCTTGCCGGGACCTTCCTTGCCCGGGAAGGTGATCGAGCCGGATCCCGCCACGGCGGGCGTGGCCGCGGCGGCCAGGCAGAGAAGGGCAAACATCGAACAGACAAGCCGGTTAACGACGAGCGCAGGGTTCTTCATGATTTGCACGGTTGAGGTCAGGCCATCGCGCGAGGAATCGACATCGGTCGGTCCGCCGGGGACCACTATATCCGCGTGGACTTCTTGATCTACCCTCGATAGACGGCTCTGTTTGATGGCTGAGGAATACCGGGACGTCTGTATCGCTTACCTGATTGGCGACTATTCAAATGACCGCTCGCGTCCCCGATCCAGCTTTGGCAGATTTGAGCCAGCGCAAGCGATCACTCCCGCGCTTTGCCCTCACTTGCACGGCGGCGGTCGTCGTCACGTTCGTGACGTTCCTGCCCCTGTGCAATCAGATCTTCCACTGCGGCTGCACGTTCGCCGGGACGGGTCACTGCAACGTGCATCACGCATCGGGAACGAAGTGTCCGTATTGCGCCCACGGTAATGGCTCGTTCGCCGTCGCGTACGGATTGATCGTAGCGGGCATCGCCGGTGCGGTTGCCATCGGCCTGCGAATGGGTCGGGGTCATCTCGTCACCGGATTCATCGCCGGACTGATCGGATACGGCCTAACCGCCGGCGTCGTCGGATTGATGTTCGCGCTCCATTATCACTATCCGACGTGGTTCGGGCTGCACCTTGCTGCAGGGGGATGACCGCTACCAATCTGCCGACCTGGTCTAATGCGCAGCCCTATGGTGTACCGGGACCCCGAATTTCAATGTTTCGGTGGCTTGCATTGCGTCCTTGGGTTTCCTAGACTGCGGGGCTCGATTTTTTGGCCAAGAGGTAGAACGACATGCCACGCGTTTGTTATTTCACCGGCAAGAAGACCAGCTTCGGGCACCAGATCACCCACCGCGGCAAAGCCAAGTATCTGGGCGGCGTCGGCACGAAGGTGACGGGGATCTCCAGCCGTAAGTTCCGTCCCAACATCCAGAAGGTCCGCGCCCTGGTGAACGGGCGAATCGTCCGCATCAAGGTGAGCGCCAAGGCCATCCGAATGGGCCTGGTCGTCAAGCCCGTCCGCCGCAAGTACACGAAGCCGGAGACGGCGGCAGCCGCGAAGTAGCCTTCGACGCCCGCGTTCGCGAGATGCGAACATCGAACGTCGAATATCGAACGTCGAACATCGAAATAAAATTTGAACGCCCGCGCCGATGACCTGGCGCGGACTTTTGTTCGGCGTCCTCATGAAGCCGATCGATTCGCCGTGCATCAGGCCGAAGCACGTCGAAATTTTCGGTAGCGTCAGGTTGCGGTACCATGATCGACCAGACCGCTGGAGCACGACCGCGCGCTCGGGAGAGTGTCGGGGGCGGCGGGCGGGACGCAACAGGAGTGGACATGAAACGTCGGTCGCACTGGTTTTGCACGATGTTGATGTGGAGTGGCGCGGCCATGGCCGTCGGCCAGACAACGCGTCCGACGATCCAGGAATCGTCGCTGGGGAAAGCTCGAAGCTATGTGGAGATCCGCGGCGTCGTCATGAACGCCGACGCCAGCCATCTGGCGTTCATCGGCCTACGCGACGGGAAGCATTACGTGATCGCGGACGGCGTTGAAAGCGCGCCTTTCGAATGGGTGATGCCCGACAGCCTCTCGGTCTCATCGCGCGGAGGGCACACGGCGTTCTGCGTGCAGACATCGAAGGAGACCCGCGTCGTCGTCGACGGCAAGTCGGGCAAGGGTTACTACGCGGTCTTGCGCGACCGCGTGATCTTCAGTTCCGACGGGTCCCGCTTCGTGTACTGCGCCGAGCCGGAGCGCGGGATCGGGTTGATCGTCGATGGCCTCACCGAAGGCCCAAAGTTCGAAAAGGTGGAGTGGCCGGTCTTCAGCGAGGACGGGAAGCACCTCGGTTACCGCGCGACGCAGGGCAAGCGGCAAATGGTGGTACGGGATGGAACGGCGCGGAACCCGTACGACGCGATCGCGGAACTGAGTTTCATCTTCAGCCCCGACTCGAGTCACAGCGCCTATGCGGCCGAGCAAGCGGGCAAACGGCTCGTCATCGTGGACGATAAAGAGTACGGGCCGTACGACGCGGTCCGCCTCGGACCCGGCTTTAGCACGAGCGGCATGAACTGGGCCGCGGTGGTCGATCGCGCGGGCAAGACGCTGGTTGTTCTCAATGGCAAAGAGAGTCCCGCCTACGATAACCTCGTCGGCGGCGACTTCACGTTCAGCTCCGACGGCAAGCACCTGGCGTACGGCGCCCAACGGGGCAAGCAGCAGTTGGTTGTCCTCGACGGCGTCGAGCAGGAGCCTTTCGATGCCCTGGGGAACAATACGCTGCATTTCAGCCCCGATTCCGCCCACCTCACGTACCAGGGCGTCGCCGACAAGAAGGCCTGGATCCTGCTTGATGGTAAGCGCGTCGGCAACGCCTTCGAGAGCGATTTGGCCGGCACGCCCATGTTCAGCCCCGATAGCAAACGTCTCCTCTTCGCGGGTGCCCGCGCGGGGAAGTGGTCGATCGTGGTCGATGGCACGGAGGGGACAGCATTCGATTCAATCGAGACGCCGTTCTTCAGCCCCGACAGCAAGCGGGTGATCTACGCCGCACGAACGGGCAAGCCATGGAGCGTGGTCGTCGACGGGAAAGCGGGCGCCACGTACGAATCACTGGGAATTCCGATGTTCAGTCCCGACAGCCGACGTTTCGGCTATCGCGCGATCACGGGTAGCAAGGGAATCGCGGTCTTCGACGGCGTGGAATCGGATAAATATGACGCCATCGGTCCGATCGTCTTCAGCCCCGACAGCGCCCACGCATTGTACCTCAACCGCAGTGGCAATCAGACTCGACTCGTGATCGACGGGGTCGAAGGGCCGGCGTTGTACGATGCGCGACTTCCTTCGGAGAAGCCGGTTTTCGACGACAACACCCGCGCCCATCTGGTGGTGACCCGCAACGGCGAGTTCATTCGCGTGAAGATTTCCTTCGGCGCATAGCCAACTCAGCGGGGGCATGGCCGCCAGGTGTTCTCCGCAATCCCAATGGTTTGAACTTACCGGGGCCAGAGTTCGGCGAGATTCAGCAC
Source organism: Tepidisphaerales bacterium (assembly GCA_038240605.1). Classification (GTDB taxonomy): domain Bacteria; phylum Planctomycetota; class Phycisphaerae; order Tepidisphaerales; family Tepidisphaeraceae; genus JBBSDP01. The sequence continues at coordinate 11,397 of JBBSDP010000006.1, forward strand.
AAGTCCGGGGAATTGAGAGGGCCGTAGAATTTCGGCGGCTGAGCCCGAGACATCCGCGCGATATTGATTGGCTTCAAGCACGAGGCATTCGAGCGTGCGTTGATAGCCGTCGAGCAGCCAGTAATTCCGTACCCCAAACTCCGCATACCAATTCCGCTTGGTATGACGATCGTGCATCTCGTGGCCGGGACTGACTGATTCGATGATGAGGGTCGGTGGGACCAGCAAGCGCGTCCTCCTCGCGTCGGCACGCCCGGCCGCCGTGGCGGCTTCCTGCTGCCGGAGGCGTTCTTCTGGCGACAAGAGGACGGCGTCGGCCAGGATGACCCGTATGGGATCGAGGACAATGTCTACCTCAGTCGAGATCGCGTGCCGCATTTTGTGTTGGTTGAGGTACTGCTTCAGCGCGAAGAGGAGGTTGAACGTGCCTTCGCCGCCAGCGAAATATGCCGGAGCCATCGTTGTGAGCACCCCTTCGACGATTTCAAATCGGCCCTCAAACCAGGCTCGCTCGATATCCGGTTCGTCCAGATCGGCGGCGGTCCAGCCGGTGGTTCCGGGTTCGAATGCTCGTGCTGTTGCCGTCCCCAAAGCCATAAGTCGTATTATAAACGCTGCGTTCGGACTCAGTCCATTATCCATCCTATGCCAACGGGGGAAAAGTCTCTCTATTTGCTCATTCCACCGTCACGCTCTTGGCGAGGTTGCGGGGCTTGTCGACGTTGCAGCCGCGGGCGACGGCGGCGTGGTAGGCGAGCAGTTGCAGGGGGACGACGCTCAGGAGCGGCTGGAGCGGCTCGAGCGCGTGGGGGATGTAGACCACGTGGTCGGAGTAGCGGCTGATGCGCGTGTCGCCGGTCGTCGCGACGGCGATCACGTGCCCGCCGCGTGCCCGCACCTCTTCGATGTTGCTGATCACCTTGTCGTATTGCGGTCCGTGGGTGGCGAGGAAGACGACCGGCATCCCTTCGTTGATCAGGGCGATCGGGCCGTGCTTCATCTCCGCCGACGGCATTCCCTCGGCGTGAATGTAGCTGATTTCCTTGAGCTTCAGCGCGCCTTCCAGCGCGACCGGGTAGTGATATCCGCGCCCCAGGAACAGCCAGTTCTCGCGCTCGCAGAACTGGCGGGCGATGTCGCGGATCTGGTCGCTGAGCTTGAGCACCTCTTCGACCTGATCTGGGATCATGCACAGGCCGTCCACGACCTCCTGGCATTGGTTCTGGCCCATGAACCGCCGGCGGCCGACGTAGACCGCCAGCATCGTCAGCACCGCGCACATGCAGGTGAAGGCCTTGGTGCTGGCGACGCCGATCTCGGGACCGGCGTGGAGGTAGATGCCGCCATCGGTCTCGCGGGCGATCGTGCTGCCGACGACGTTGATCATGCCCAGCGCCAGCGCGCCCTTTTCCTTCGCCTCGCGCAGGGCGGCTAGCGTATCGGCGGTCTCGCCCGACTGGCTGATTGCGACGACGACGGTCCCCTCTTCGACGATCGGGTTGCGGTAGCGGAACTCGCTGGCGTACGTGCACTCGGTCACGACCTTCGCCAGGTCTTCCATGAGGTAGTCGCCGACGAGGCCGGCGTGCCAGGCGGTCCCCTGGCCGGTGAGGATGAAGCGGCGTGCGCGGACGAGGTCGCGGATGTGATCGGCGATGCCGCCGAGGACGATGCGTCCCTCGCGTTGCTCGGCGCGTCCGCGCAGGCAGTTGCGCAGGGCGCTGGGCTGCTCGAAGATCTCCTTGAGCATGTAATGCTCGTAGTCACCCAACTCGTACTCCTCGAGCTTGATCTCGAGCTGGCTGACCACGGGGCTGATCTCGATATCGTCGATCGTGCAGGTGCGGAACTCGTCGGGGCGCAGCACCGCCATCTCGTTGTCGTTGAGGTAGATGACCTGCGTCGTGTGTTCGACGATGGCGCTGGCGTCGGAGGCGACGACGTACTCGTCCTTCCCCACGCCGATGATCAGCGGGCTTCCCTTGCGGGCCACGACCAGCGTTTCGGGCTCCTGCTTTGAGACGACCGCGATCCCGTACGTCCCCTCCACCTCATGCAGCGCCGACTGCACCGCCCGCTGGAGGATCGATACGCCGGGCGCGACGTGGTTCTTGGCCTTCAGCTCGGCGTACAGGTCGGCGATCAGGACCGCGAGCACCTCGGTGTCCGTCTGGCTGGCGAAGACGTGGCCCTTCTCCATGAGGAACTTCTTGAGGGCGGCGTAGTTCTCGATGATGCCGTTGTGGACGATCGCGATCCCGACTTTGTCATCCACGTGGGGATGGGCGTTGGCTTCGGTGGGGGGGCCGTGGGTCGCCCAGCGGGTGTGGGCCATGCCGATGTGCGAGGGAGGGAACGCCTCACCGGACTGAAGCGAGTTCTCCAGGACGCTGATGCGTCCGACGGCGCGCCGCACGTGCAATTCGCCCGCGCTATCGATGACCGCGATGCCAGCCGAGTCGTAACCACGGTACTCGAGCCGCTTGAGGCCTTCGATCAGCACGGGTTGGGCGATCCGACGCCCGACGTACGCAACGATCCCACACATGGGCATTCTCCCTAAGCGGTCGCCGTTGACTTCGCGTCAGCAGGCCTGACTACACGCCGATGCCTGAGCTGCAAACACATCCGTTATTTGCCTGGCACGCTCACCCGTTCGGCGTCGAGGTCATTTGTTTCCCAGCTCGTAAAGTTTAGAGTCTAACCGTCCCGGACGGACTGACAACGGTTTTCGACGGACAAATAATCATCCATGGACCTATTTCAGGACGTCCGACGGAAAAATTTGCAGCGCGTCGCGCCGCTCGCAGTGCGGATGCGTCCGCGATCGCTCGATGAATTTGCCGGCCAACAGCATTTCCTCGGCCCTGGCAAGCTGCTGCGTCGGATGCTCGAGGCCGATCGGCTCACCAGCGTGATCTTCTACGGTCCGCCCGGGACCGGGAAGACGACCCTTGCGCAGGTGATCGCCTCTCATACGAAGAGCCACTTCGAGCAGGTGAACGCGGCGGCGGTCGGGGTCAAGGAAGTGCGGGCACTGCTCGACGCGGCGCGCGAACGCCTGGGCGCCAGCGGAGCGCGGACCGTGCTCTTCCTCGATGAGATCCATCGCTTCAACCGCGCCCAACAGGACATCCTCCTGCCCGACGTCGAAGCCGGGTACGTGCTGCTGATCGGCGCCACCACCGAAAATCCGTTCTTCTCGGTCAACGCGCCGCTCGTCAGCCGCAGCCAGTTGTTTCAATTCACCGCGTTGTCCGAGGAGGACATCCGCCTGCTGCTCCACCGTGCCATCGCGGACCCTGACCGCGGATTCGGTACGCTCCCGCTCACTATCGACCCGGCGGCACTTGACCTTTGGGCGACAATGTCGGACGGCGACGGCCGCCGGGCACTCATGGCTTTGGAGGTGGCGGTCTTGTCGCACCTCGCCGAGACGCCCACTTCCGGATCCGCGCCGGCCGCCGAGGCTTCGATTAACGGACCACTCCACATCACGCTCGACATTGCCGAGCAATCGATGCAGCGAAAGGCGATCGTGTACGACGGCACCGGCGATGAGCACTACGACGCCGCCAGCGCGTTGATCAAGTCGATGCGCGGTAGCGACCCCGATGCGGCGGTTTACTGGGTGGCGCGGATGCTCGAGGCTGGGGAGGACCCGCGATTTATCGCCCGTCGAATCGCCATCCTGGCCAGCGAAGACATCGGGAACGCCGATCCGCAAGCGTTATGCGTGGCCGCGGCTGCGTTCGACATCGTCGAGAAGATTGGCATGCCCGAGGCGCAGCTCACGCTCTCGCAAGCAGCGATCTACATGGCGATGGCGCCCAAATCCAACGCATCCGCCCTCGCGATCTGGGATGCCATGAAGGACGTGAAGGAAGGGCGGACGCTGCCGGTCCCGAAACACCTCAAAGATACCCATTATGCCGGGGCCGCCCAGCTTGGACATGGAGAAGGGTATCAATACGCCCATGATTTCAGCGGCGGTTATGTTCGACAGGATTATCTGGGGGTGGATAAAAGATATTATCAGCCCACGGATCGCGGCCATGAAGCCCTGATCCAGCAGAGGTTGCGAGAATTACGGGCCGGTACAGATCCGGAGAACAAAACGCCGACGAAACCGGAGGCGGAAGACGCGCCGTCGGATGAAACATAACGCGATCCACACAGTATGTGGAGCACGGGGTCAAGTTGTGCCCGGTGCCGAAGCCGGCTGATCCGGTCAGGACAAACCGGATCGAAGGAAATTACGTATGACAGATATGTCGAGCAAGGTAGTAGTACGGCGACAGCTACGGGAAATGCTTGCGGCGATGCCGGAAGCGGACCGGCATCGGCGGAGTCTGGCCGCAGGATCGTTTCTTTGCAGCACGCCTGAGTTTGCCGCCGCCCGCACGGTCATGCTCTTCCTCTCCACCCCACACGAAATTGACACCGCATCCATCGCCCTGCGAGCCTGGCAGGGAGGAAAGACCGTTGTGGTTCCGAAGGTGAGCTGGGATCAGCGTCGCATGCTGCCAGTCGAGATTACCTGCCTGCAAGCCGGGATGACGACCACAGGCGCGGGCGTGCGCGAGCCGATCGCCGGCCAGCCGATCCCCGTCGACATGATCGACCTCGTCGTCGTGCCAGGTCTTGGTTTCACACCGGCGGGACACCGCATCGGACGTGGGATGGGGTTCTACGATCGCTTCCTGGCGCAGCCGGATTTCCTGGGGCTTTCCTGCGGACTGGCGTTTGAGGATCAGACCGTGCCCGAACTGCCCGTACTTGACCACGATATGCCGCTCAGTATGCTGGCCACCGACTGCGGCATCCGACGTTTTGCCTCGAACTGCATCAACGCGAGATAATGCCGCGGCGCCTGTGGGCATCGCGCGTCGGTCCGTGAATCTGATTGAATCCATCCGTCAGTCGATACCGCGCATCGACCGACCGAGAACAGGGAGGTTCTCATGAGTCGTACCCGGCGTGTCAGCCGTCCGCTCATCGCGGTCCTCGCGATCATTCTCGTCCTGGGCGTATTCCTCTGTCTTCACAACCTGAAGAAAGCCAGCGCTGCCGATCGGGCTGCGCACGCGGAGGCGTCCACACCTGCCCCGGCGGCAGTGCACGCACCGGATGGCGCGGCCGTGGCCGCCGCCGCCGCGGCGGCGATCCATGCCCAGCCGGTGGTCTCTTCGAACCAGACGCCGACCACTCAACCGATGGACGCCCTCGTCACGGAGACGCCGGGCCTCGCGCCCGCGAAGCAAAAGGCGGCATCGGCCGATGACGCATCGAGCGCCGGTCGGTTCGCGACTGCCGGCCAGGTGTCGACTTCAGTGATCGCGTCGCCGGTCGGAGGCGGGGCCGTCGCCGCAACGCCGGTTTCGACGACGGCGCTGGAGTCCGCCCCGAAACACGATACCCATCCCGCAACACCGCAAGCCGCGCTCGCTGACGCCAAGGCGCGCAAAGAGGCGGGCGACCTGCTCGCCGCACGCACGGAGCTGAACGATGCGCTCCTGTCCGGTCAGCTCAGTCCTTCGGACGTCGATTCGGCCCGGCAGATTACCGCGGAGATCAACCAGACGGTCATCTTCTCACCGAAGAAGTTCAGCGAAGATCCGTTCGGGGGCGTGTATGCCGTCCAGAGCGGCGAGCGCCTCGCGACGATCGCCGGCAAGCACGGCGTCACCTGGGAATTGCTGGCGCGCGTCAACGGGATCGATCCGCGCCGGCTCCGATCCGGCTCGAACATCAAGGTCGTGAACGGGCCTTTCCACGCCGTCGTTTACAAGGGCGTGTTCCGAATGGACGTTTACCTGGGCGCGCCGGGGGATGCGGGATCACTGTTCGTCACGAGCTTCCCGGTCGGTCTTGGGAAAGACGGCTCCACCCCCACCGGTACGTGGATGGTGCAGAGCGGGAACAAGATTCGCCACCCCAAGTATTACAGCCCGCGCGGCGAAGGCGTGATCGACGCCGACGATCCCAAGAACCCGCTGGGCGGATACTGGGTTGGACTTCAGGGGCTGGATGGGCAAGCGGTCGGCAAGAATTCCTACGGCGTCCACGGCACGATCGACGCCAGCTCGATCGGCAAGCAGGAATCGATGGGGTGCATTCGCCTCCGCGCTGACGATATCTCCCTCCTCTTCGACATGCTTGTCGAAGGCAAGAGCAAAGTCGTTGTGAAGGACTGACGCCGGTGGTTGCTCAGCCAGGCTAACGGGCTGACTGTCACTTCTTCTTTTCTCGTATTGTTTCGATCAGCTTTGGCCGTTTCCCCTCGGGCTGGAGCATTTCTCCAAAGAGCAGCGCGATCGGCTGTGTGATGATCGGCGCCGGGACCTTCTCGACCAGCGGATGATCGATGGTCCCGGTGACGTGAATGTTGAAGAGAAGCGTGCCCTGGGCGGCGTTGAAGAGTTGTTGCACCGCGCCCACGACGTTGCCGGCAACATCGCTGACGATCGGAATATGGCCCTGCTTGATCTTGTCCGCCCAGTCGCCCAGCGGGGCCGCGACGGCGGTCAGGTCGAGCTTCTTGTCAAAGCCGATCTTTCCGGAGCCCTGGAGCCCGATGGCGGGGGCGCTGACGGCAGCGTTCTTCAATGTGATCTGTTGTTCCGCGATGCTGAACACGCCAGCGGCTTCGCCGACCGTCAGCTCTTCGGAGTGACGGATTCCTTCGACGACGTTTTCCATGACCGGGATCGGATAGAAGTCGCCGCCGTAGATTTCAAATTCGCCCTCGGCCATCAGCCGCTGGAGTCCCCCGGCCGCGCCATCCCGGATCGGCGTCGCCGTCGCGCTCCAGAGGTGGACGTTGGCGAAGCCGTGGCCGCTGATCTTCCCATGCTTCGGCTCGCGCATTTTGAATTGGGCCGCCATCTTCGCCAGGTCCAGGTCGCTAATCGATACCGTCCCGTCATAGCCGAGCGGCCGGAGTGGCGCGAAGATTCCTTTCGCCACGATGGTTCCGCCCAGGAGGTTCGCGCCGAACTCGGTGAGCTCGATGCGCTGCGGCGCAACGGTCGCCTTGCCGCGAATGGCGGTCAGGGGCGGGTGGGGACTATTGAGCAAGAACGTCCCGCCGTCGCTCGATACGTGCAGGAGGAACTCCGGCGGCGGCTTGGGCGTGCTGTCGGTCGGCTTGCGGTGGAGGACGAACCCGCTGCCATCGCCGAACGCGAACGGCCCCACGGGGCGGAGTTGCGCCACGACTTTGCCAAAGCCGCCGCCATAGGTCGGCCCCGGCTGGTTGAAGTTGATCGTGCCGGCAATCTGCTCGAAGCGCACCTGCCGCCGGAGGTCAGCCAAGCGAATCTGCCGGCTGGCATCGACGAGTGGAATCCGCGCACTGTCGAGCAGATATTGATCGCCACCGCAGTTTCCGATCACGTTCATCAGCAACACCATTCCATCCCGAAGCTCCACCGATCCGTTCACGCCGGTGAATGGTTGGGAGGACGACGGCAGTCGGAACGAGGTCGCGCTCGGAAACGCGATCATTTTCCAGTGAAGGTCCTTCCACTCCGCTTCGGTCCGTGGAACCCGCATCGGCCCGCTCGCGGCGGCCGTGAACTCTGCTTTGCCGCGCAGTTCCGTGCGTTGCAGGAACGCCGCAATCCGCGAAGTGCCTGCCGACGATATTCCGGGCCCGGTAGAGCTGATGTCACCAAGAAGGTCGTTGAGACGCCAGCGGCCGTTGGTATCCGAATCAAGCGTCCCACCCTTTAGCACCACCGCCAGCCCCGCCGATCGCGCATGCAGGTCGCCGATCACCATGTGGATGCGCGGCGGAGCCTGGTTCGTCAGCTTGGTCGTTGCCTTGACCGGCCCGGTATCGAGGGTGATGTGCAGGCCGGCATCATCGAGATCCAGACCCCACGCCGGCAGATGGGCAGTTCCCCTGGTCAGGTCGATCGTGAGAGAGGCGGCTACGAGCGTCTTGCCGCGCACGCGTCCGTTTCCATCGATGCTGATCACGCCGCCGAATTGCCCGGCCGAGGCGTAGCGCGACGGCAGCGGGAAGCGTTTGAGTTCCTGGAGCGGGAGTTGCCAGCGCAGGTGATCGATCTGCGCCGATCGTCCGTCGACATCAATGGTGCCCGAACCCGATTGCGTTCGCGTATCAACGCCCCAGATGCTCGCCGCGAACGCGCCGGGTCCGCCGGCGGGATGCACGTCGGCATTGAGGTGTTGCAGGAGCGGATCCCCGTCGCCGTCCGGCGCGTCGAGCACGATCTGGGCGTCGCTGACGCGCAGCGCGTCGAGTCGCAACATCTCCGCGAGCTTGTGGCGCCTCGGCCGTGCCGAATTCTCCTCTGGCTCGGCTCCCAATTCGGCCAGTCCATGCTCGGGCATCGGCAGGAACTTGCCCTCGTGCCTGCGGGCCAGGTGAATCACGGGGCTTTGAAATCGCAACAACTGGACGTGAAGGGGCTGCCCCTTGTGCGGCAGCGCCCCCAGTTTCAGCTCAATTTCCGCTGCGTCGAGCAGCGCGACCGTTTGCCCGGACGGCGAGGCGACGGTGACCTTCGGGCCGTACAGAACGACGCCATAGGGAATCCGGTAAGACACGCCGGAGGTAACCAGCGTCGCCCCCAGCCCCTTTTGCAGCATCACCGCAAGGCGGTGCCAAAATACGCGAGCGGCCACCGGCGGCCCAACCACGATCACTACCACAACCAGCAGGCCGATCGCGAGCAGGCACCGTCTCAGGATCCGCCATCGCCGTGTGGCCATGCGGATGACTATAGCCTGCTTCGCGAGATGTCGAGCTAGGCCGTCACTGCCACGGCTTCCAGCTTGTCCCCAGCGACCGATTCCGGCGTTTCGTCGCGTCGCGCGTTGACGGGAACGGCGAGCTTCGTCACGTCCCGGACTTCGACGTTCACGCTCATCGTCTCAAATGCCTCGGGGGAGTAATGCGCGCCGGACGTGGGGGTGGCGTCGAAGTAGTGGCGGCCGTAGGCGAGGCGCACGTGGTCGAGGTGGGGAAGCGTGCCGTTGGTTGGATCAAACCCCTTCCAGCCGAAGTGAGGGATGTACAGCTCGGCCCAGGCGTGGGAGGAGTTGTTGGCAACCGAGTCCTGCTCCTTCTCGCCGGTGTAGAGGTAGCCGCAGCAGTAGCGGGCGGGGATGCCCAGCAGACGGGCCATGCAGGCAAAGAGATTCGTGAAATCCTGGCAGACGCCCTTCCGGCTGATCAGCACATCGTACGGCGTCGTCCGCACCGTCGTGCATCGCGGCACGTAAGTGAACTCGCGATTCATCGCGAGGTTGATCGCGAATAGCGTCTCCATCAGGTCATGGTCGTTGCGCTCGACGAACCCCATCGCGTACTGGCTGATCTCCTGGAGTTGAGTATCGGGCAGCTCCACCGGCTGAAGGTAGGGATTGAGCATGAGCCGTTCCCATGGCATCCAGACCAGCGGGAACGACGGGCGAATCGGGACTGAGGCGAAGGCGAATGGGTCCTCGTCCACCAGCTCCACCAAAGAGCGCGAGGTGAACGCCAGCTCCTGGTACGGCTGGCGCAGCTCGAAGCGCGCGCTGACGTTGCCGAACACGTCGTCATACTCGATCAGCGGCGCATCGGGCGTGATCTTCAGATCGAAGTCCAGCACGCGCTGACGGCGGTCGGTGATCGGGCGCAGGTGCAGCCGGTGGGAGCTGCGCGTGATCGGCCGGTCGTAGCTGTAACGCGTGGTGTGGACGACCTGGAGGCGGCGTATGGGATCGTTCATTTGCATAGACGCTTCCGTGCGAACCAGCAATCCATTGCACGCCAGACTACGAGTCGCGAGGCGTCTATTCCAGTGCCCAACGCAAATTTCGGCGATGCTCGTTGCAGGGGGAACCGACAAAGCGCACGAGATAGTGAAAATCGGCACGGACTCGTATACGATCGCCACGCCTATGCCCAAGATCACCGTTGACGGCAAAACGATCGACGCCAGGGACCGGCAGATGATCCTGCAGGCCTGTCTCGATTCGAACATTACGCTCCCCCATTACTGCTATCACCCGGGGCTGTCGATCCCGGCGTCGTGCCGCATCTGCCTGGTGGAGGTCGAAGGGCTGCCCAAGCTCGTCCCCTCCTGCCAGACGCCGGTTCGCGACGGAATGGTCGTCTATTCCAAGACGACCAAGGCGATCGCCAACCAGAAGCAGGTGATGGAGTACCTGCTGATCAACCACCCGCTGGATTGCCCCGTCTGCGATCAGGCCGGTGAGTGCTACTTGCAGGATTATTCCTACGAATATGGCCGCAGCCAGTCGCGCTTCGAGGAAGACAAGGTCAAGCATCCCAAGAAGGACGTCGGCGAGAACATCTACCTCTACGGCGACCGCTGCATCATGTGCACCCGCTGCGTCCGCTTCACGCGCGAGGTGACCGGCACCGCCGAATTGTTCGTCAACGGCCGCGGCAATAAGGAGGAGATCGACGTCTTCCCCGGCCGGCCCGTCAACAACAAGTTGGCCTCGAACGTCGTCGACCTCTGCCCGGTCGGCGCGTTGCTCGACAAGGATTTCCTCTTCAAGCAGCGCGTCTGGCTGCTCAAGCAGGCCCTCTCGATCAGCCCCGTGGACAGTGGAGGCGAAAACATCTTCCTCGAGTACAACGAGGGGGTCGTCTACCGAATCAAGCCGCGCTACAACGCCGACGTGAACACCTGGTGGATCAGCGACGACACCCGTTATTCATATAAGGCGCTCGGCGATGAGCGGCGCCTCAAGACCGCTCGCCGGCTTCAACATGGCGCGCCGACCAGCGCGCCGTTCGGCGACGTGCTCGACCACGCCGTCGGACAGTTGAATACGATCGTCTCCGCCAATGGCCCGGGGAGCCTTTACGGCCTCCTCTCGCCGATGATGGCGTGCGAGGAAGCCTGGCTCTTCGCCAAGGCGATCCGCTCGATGGATCCGCAGGCCCTGCTCGTCCTCGGCCCCGTGCCGACGAGCGGGCAGAACGAGATTTTCAAGAATCCCGCCACCGGGCACCAGACATTTGTCATCCAGGCGGAAAAGGTCCCCAACGCCGCCGGCGTGCGCCGCGTACTCCAATCGATCGGCGGCCCCGCCGCCACCTGGGACGAGCTCCTGCAAAACAAGCGTCCCGAACTCGCCCGACTACAGGGTGGTTGGACAGTCGGCGGCTACCTCTCGCGCTGGCTCAACGATCTGCCGCCGGTGCTGAATCGAGGTTTCCGCGTCGTGCAGGACATCCTGCCCAACGCGCTGACTGAAGTGGCCGATGCGGTTCTGCCTTCGGCCGGTTGGGCGGAGAAGGACGGAACTTGGGAAAATTTTCAGGGACGGATTCAGCCCTTCGCCGCCGCCGTCGCGCCGACCGCGGGCACCCGCCGTGAGGGTGACGTTTACTACGCGCTGCTTGGCCGAAGTGGGCTGTACAACGCCGAGGCGGTTCGCAGGGAGATGGGGGAGCCGTTTGCCTCCGTCGCCTTCCCGCCGCAAGCCGATCACATTCCGTTGCCCCAGTTCGTCGAGCTGTAAGTCAAAATCTCCGGTAATCGTATGGACCTTGATTTCGACCACATCGTCAACCTGATCGCCTCGTGGGTGCCGGCGTGGGTGTTCATCGCGGTGATCGTGCATCTGGTCGTCCTGGGGACGGTCGCGTACCTCATTCTCCTGGAGCGCAAAGTTGCCTCCTGGGTACAGGACCGCATCGGCCCCAACCGCGTCGGCTTCGACTTTGGCCTCCTGCCGTTCCTTCGCGGCATGAACGGCTTTGGCCAGCCGCTCGCCGATGGGCTCAAGTTCATCTTCAAGGAAGACTATCGCGCCCGCGGCGTCGACAAGATCCTCTTCACGCTGGCGCCCGGCCTCATGATCGTCGTGATCATCATCAGCATCGCGGTGATCCCGTGGGGCGGCGTGATGCAGACGACGCGCAAGTTCGACGTGACCCGCGATGTTCGCCGAGGCGTTGACCCGCGCGACGCCGGCCTGGCCGCCGTCCCCATCGGCGCCAGTCCCGTGAGCCCCAACGGTGCGGTGCCTCCGCCACCGGCTGAGGGCATGGCGGGAGGACTCGGGCGCGCGAATGCGGAGCTGGCCAGAGCCCAGGCGGTTCGCGACACCATCCCCGTCGAAACCCGCAATGAAGTGACGGATGAGGGTGGTATCACTCGCACCTATGCAACCGTCACTTACCGCTATGCGTTCCAGATCGCGGACCTGAACATCGGCGTGCTCTTCATCCTGGCGGCCCTCTCCCTGGCCGTGTACGGCGTCGTCATCGGCGGGTGGGCCAGCAACAACAAGTATTCCTTCCTCGGCGGGCTCCGCGCTACGGTCAATATGATCAGCTACGAGATCCCGATGGGCCTGTGCGTGCTCTGCATCGTCGTGATGTTCGGCACGCTGGACCTGGGCGAGATCGTCAACAAGCAGGCCCATTACTGGGTCGGCTTCATCCCCGCCTGGAACGTCTTCACGCAGCCGCTCGCCTTCCTTATGTTCCTCGTCTGCATCCACGCGGAAGCGAACCGCGCCCCCTTCGACCTGGCCGAAGCGGAGCAGGAGCTGGTCGGCGGGTACCACACCGAATACAGCTCGATGCGCTTTGCCCTCTTTTTCCTCGGCGAATACGCCGGCATGATCACGACCAGCGCCGTATGCGTCGCGCTCTTCTTCGGCGGCTGGCATCTTCCCTGGGTGGAATGGGCGTGGCCGGCACTGAAGGGAAATGTTGCCGGCGCCGGGCCCGAGGTGACGACGAGCCTCGTCGCCGCCATCGCGCGCGGGCTCATCTTCTTCCTCAAGACGCTGATCATCATCTTCGTCTTCATGTGGGTGCGCTGGAGCCTGCCGCGCTTCCGGTTCGATCAACTGATGATGCTCGCCTGGCGCGCGCTGATTCCGATCTCGCTGGCGCTGCTGCTGATGAACGCCCTCGTGCTTTACTTCGCCCGGGGACTGTTGCAGCCGGGCCTGCTGGTCGATGGCCGCCTGGCGCTGGTGTTCGTCGTCGCCAACGTGATCCTCCTTGCCGCGACGATGATCGTGAGCACGCTGTTGCCGGCGCCGCCCGATATGAACCGGAAGATCGCGATCCCGGGCAGCCGGTTCCTGAATACGCCCCTGCCGGCCCGGGCCTGACGTTGCGCGTGCGTGCGTGCGCGAGCGAGAGAGTGTCGCTTATGAAAGATTCAGACGTGATCGTGCTGGACGAGCCCCGGATGTCGCTCGGCGACCAGTTCTACTTTCCGCAGGTCCTGATCGGCCTGGGCACGACGTTCAAGCACATGCTGCGCGTGCTGGGCGGCACCGACCGCGTCATCCAGTACCCCGAGGAAAAGCGCGAGGACCTGCCCGTCGAGCAGGGCGGCATGCTCGAGCAGACGTACAAGGGCGTGCACCGCCTCAACAAGGACGAAGAGGGACGCGTGAAGTGCGTCGCCTGCTTCATGTGCTCGACGGCCTGTCCCGCCCGCTGCATCCACATCGAGGCCGCCGAATCCCCCTGGCCCGACCGCGAGAAGTACCCGGCGAAGTTCGACATCGACGAACTGCGCTGCATCTACTGCGGCATGTGCGAGGAAGCGTGCCCCGTCGACGCCATCGAGCTCACCCACATCTACGACATCGTCGGCCTGACCCGCCAGGAAATGATCTTCGACAAATCCAAGCTGCTGAAGATCTTCGACCAGACGGTGAAGAACGAGCCGATGTAAACCCTGTTACAGATCCAATGCCAACGATCGCCCCGTCATTTCCGGGGGACGTTCCATGCCCATCATCTGAAGGCCCGTCGGTGCGATATCCGCGAGACGGCCGCCTTCGCGCAGCCTTTTGCCACGGAGGCGATTGTCGACCAGGATGCATTCGACGTCATAGGTCGTGTGGGCGGTGTGGGGACCGCCGGTGGCGGGGTCGATCATCTGTTCGCAGTTGCCGTGGTCGGCCGTGACGATCGCGATCCCGTTGCGGCGCTGGATTGCCTCGAGGATACGGCCGACGCAGACGTCCACGTGCTCCACCGCCTTCACTGCCGCCGCCAGCACCCCGGTGTGGCCCACCATGTCGCTATTGGCGAAGTTCACAACCAGCAGGTCATACATGTCCGCGTCGATCCGGCGGACGACTTCGTCGCAGACGCCGTACGCGCTCATCTCCGGCATCTGGTCGTAGGTGCTGACCTGGGGCGAGGGGACCATGTGGCGGTCCTCGCCTGAGAAGGGGGGCTCGCGATAGTCGTTGAAGAAGAAGGTGACGTGCGGGAATTTCTCGGTCTCGGCGGAGCGGTACTGGCGCATGCCGCGCTCGGCGAGCAGGCTGGCCCAGATGTTGGTCATCTTCGGCGCCTTGGGATACGCGACGTGCACGGGGAGCCCCTGCTCGTAGGCGGTCATCGTGCAATAGAAGAGCGGGAGCCTGGGGCCGCGGTCGAAGCCGGTGAAGTCATCGAGGACGAACGCCTTGGTCAGCTCGCGCGGACGGTCGCCACGATAATTGTAGAAGAGGACCGAGTCGCCTCCGCGGACGACCGCGCGCGGGGTGACTCGTTCGTCGGTGATGACCGACGGCGTGACGAACTCGTCGCCGCTCATGTTCGGCTCGGTCGGGTGCCCGTAGTAGTAGACGACCGCCTCCTCCGCACTGCCGAAGCGCGGTCCATTGCCCGAGGCGATCGCGCGGAAGGCCCGCTCGATGCGCGGCCAGCGGTTGTCGCGGTCCATCGCGTAATAGCGGCCGCTGACGGTGGCGACCTGGCCGACGCCGATCTCGCGCATCTTCGCCTCGACCGCTCGCAGGTAACCGAGGCCGGAATTGGGGGAGGTATCCCGGCCGTCGGTGAAGGCATGGAGGAAGACGCGGCTCAGCCCGCGGCGACGGCAAAGCTCCAGGCACCCGTACAGGTGCTCGAGCAGCCCATGGACGCCCGCGTCGCTCACGATGCCAAAAAGGTGCAAATTCGAGCCGTTTTTCAGGCAATTCGCGACGGCCGCGTTCAGCTCGGCGTTGTCGTAAAACTCGCCGTTGCGGATCGCCTTGGTGATCCGCACCGATTCCTGGTCGACGATCCGGCCCGCGCCGATATTCTGGTGGCCGACCTCGCTGTTGCCCATGGTCCCCTCGGGCAGGCCGACCTCGAAGCCGCTGGTGTGGATCAGCGTGCTTGGATACTCCGCCATGAGCCGGTCGGCGACCGGATGACGCGCCAGGCGCACGGCGTTGGCGCGGTCCCACTCGGGGTGGGGATTCTTTCCCCATCCGTCGCGGATGATCAGGACGAGGGGTCGCTTCAGCGTCGGCACGGCGATGTTCCTTTCATCAGGGGCGCTTGATTCGGGCGGTCATCTTACCCGCCGTCGGGAAGAATTCCTCTCCGCCGCGCGGCGCGCGGGCGGGTGGAGCGCTATCGAGATTTTCGAAAATAGAGAATGCCAGCACAAAAAAACATTGACTCCCATTTTCGTGGTCCGTAAATTGATGCGTCATAGAAAGGAGGTAACAGCGCCATGGCAAAGAAGACAGCTAAGAAAGCGGCGGCTAAGAAGCCGGCTAAGAAGACGACCAAGAAGAAGTAGTTCTTCCGCGCCGGCTTGCGTGGCTCGAGCCGGCAACGCTTGGTCTTCCGTTCGGGTGACCTTTAAAGTTTTGGGCCCTGGCTCCAACTGAGGCCTCGAAACAAAAGAGAAACCTTCCCTGCCACGGCGGAAGGTTTCTTTTTTTGGTCTCCTGTTTTGGTCGGTCCCGCGCGATCGTCCGCTGACGCGCATCCGCGGCATTCCCCTTGTAACCCTTTCGAATCCCGCGAGAATCATGTCGTTGGGGGCCAACGATCGCACGGAGGTGATCGCATGCGAATCATTGCTCTGATGAACCAGAAGGGGGGCGTCGGCAAGACGACGACCACCGTCAACGTCGGCGCCGCTCTGGCGGAGATGGGCCAGCGCGTCTGCCTCGTGGACGTCGATCCGCAGGCCCACCTCACGATCAACTACGGGATCGACCCCACCCCCGACTTGTGCAGCCTCTACAACGTCCTCGTGGACGAGAAGCCGTTCTCGGACGCGATCTGCCGCATCGATGATCGGATCGCCCTCGTCCCCAGTTCGATCGACCTCGCCGCCGCGGAGATCGAACTGGTCACCACCCTGGGGCGCGAAACTCTGTTGAAGCGGCGGATCGAGGCCTCCACCGAACCGTTCGACTTCATCCTGCTGGATTGCCCGCCGTCCCTGGGGCTGCTGACGATCAACGCGTTGGCGGTGGCCCACGAGGTGGTCATCCCCATGCAGCCGCACTTCCTGGCCTTGCAGGGAGTCGCGAAGCTGCTGGAGACGGTGCAGCTCGTGAGCCGCCGGATGAACCCCCGGCTGAAGGTGAGCGGGATCGTGCTGACGCTCTTCGATTCGCAGACGAAGCTCAGCAACGAAGTGGTGGCGGAGCTGAAATCGTTCATCGACAACGCGGAGGGCAAATCGCTCCCGTGGTCGGGGGCGACGATCTTCCAGAGCAAGATCCGCCGGAACATCAAGCTGGCCGAGTCGCCCGGATTTGGCAAGACGATCATCGCCTACGGGCCGCAGAGCAACGGCGCCGCGGATTACCGCGCGCTGGCCCGCGAAATCCTCGCCATGGGCGAGGCGACCCCGGCGGCCGCCCCCGGCGCACCGGCCACGGCGTCTGCCAGTGCCGCCCCGTCGCCCGTGAGCGTGTCCGTTAACACTGGGGTCGATCAGACGAAGCTCGCCGCTGCCAAGGTGAATGCCGCCACCACGCGTGAAGCCGTGGCTTGAAAAGTAGGGTGGGCTCGGCCCACCACCCGAGTCGAGTGGTGGGCCGAGCCTACAGCTTCCCGTCGGCGCACACTACTATTTCTCCCATGACGCAACCCGGCGCCCTATATGCCCCGTGGCGGATGGAATACATCCGCGGCTTGCAGAAACCCGGTGGCGACGGCTGCTTCCTCTGTGAAGCCGCGGCGGCCGTCACCGACGAGGAGCGCCGCCAGCGGCTGGTGCTCTGGTCGACCGAGCACTCGATCGTGCTGATCAACCGCTACCCGTACACCAACGGGCACCTGCTGGTCGCGCCCAGGCTGCACAAGGCCGAGCCGCAGGAACTGACGGATGTCGAGCAGCTCGACCTGTCGCGCCAGGTGACGCGAACGACCCGGCTGCTGAAGCGGGCAGTTTCTGCACAGGGGTTCAATATCGGCGCCAACATCGGTCGATGCGCCGGAGCCGGTCTGCCTGGGCACCTGCACCATCACGTGGTGCCCCGCTGGGCAGGAGACGTGAACTTCATGGGCGTGGTCGGCGAGGTCCGCATCATTCCCGAGGCCACGAGCCAGCTCTATGCCGAGCTGATTCAGGTTGCCGCTGATCTCGACGCCGCGCCCGCCACTGTTGAATAACGCCTCGCGGCCTCGGCCAGAAACTGTTCGTAACGTTCGCGATAGTCGGTCTTGCCCCGATCGAGCGCGCCGATCAACTCGCCGTCTCCTTCCAGGAGACGCTCGGTCAGCCACCGCAGCTTGGAAAATTGGCCAGGCCAGAGCGCACCGGACGCGAAATCGTGCAGGCGGAAAGTCTGGATGAACGCGATCCCGCGCCAGTCCACGCCGACTGGGATCACCGGCTTGCCCAGCCCCAGCCCCAGCAGTGCGGCGTGAAGCCGGAAACCGATCACGCCCCGGCACAATTCGAACCGTGCGATCAGCGAATCCAGGTCGTCCGTGCAGAAAATCTCCACGCCTTCCGGCACCCAGCGGCGAGCCGGTTCGGCATCGATCGTGTCGTGGAGCGTGACGACGACCGGCGTTCCGCGGTCGCGCAGCCATTTCACGTAGCGCATCGCCTGCCGCATGAACCACCGTCCGCCGAAGCGTTCGATGATTCGCGGCGGCGGAAACGAGACGAGCAGCGGCAGGTCCGCGGCATCGACGCGCTGCACCGGCCGGTCGGTCACAAAGGTCACCGGGCACCCGGTACACCGGGTCTTGACCCCAATCTCCCTGAGCTTTCCGACTGTCGTCAGGTCACGTACTGCGCTTGCGAACGCGCGCTCGTGCAGCAGCCGAATCTCATCGATCGCCGGCGGGTGGTAGGGACGGATGCGCTTCCCGAAGCTGCTGCCGGTGCCCATCCCCAGCAGGAGCAGGCGCGGCCGGAGACCGCGAATCGAATCGACGTCGGTGAAGACGCCCCATCCGCCAGTCACGGGCCCGAGCATCCCCGCACGGCGCGGCTTGCGAGCCTCCAGCATGTTCGATCCGCCGACGATCACCAGGTCCGCTTCGGCATTCGTGCGTTCCAGGTTCTCGCCGCACAGGCCGAGCGCGCGGTCGTTGCCGGGATAGCGGTCGTTCGCGGGGAAATCGACGAAGGTGCACGGGCCGAAATGCCGGCCGACCGCGTCTCGAATCGCCCGGGCGACCAGCCCATCGCCGACGTTGGTGCTTCCAAGCGGGAAATAGTGGTGAACGACTAACGCCAAAGGGTTTGCGGAATTCGCCGGTTGGTTCAAAGGCCCCACCGCGCCACCGCGGTCGCCGCACCCTATCAAACGAGTCCGCATCCCTCAACCGCAACGCCAGCGATCAAACGAAGAGGGACAACGTCGTACCCGCGCAACCCAAGACACCGACCTGTTCTGCTTCCATCGTCAGGACAAAAAAGGATTCACCGCCGAGCTGAACATGACGCGATGCCTCACCCTGAGAGGATGAAAAGCCACCAGGCATTTTGCGTTCAGAGCCGCGACCGTGAGGGAGCGGTGTGCGCGGTTTTACGCACACCGCTCCCACACGGTCGCGGCTCTGAAATACCCGCACGACTCGATTTTTGAGGTTCCACCGCAACGACTGGTTCCAATTTTCAGAGCAGACGCAGAGGTCGCGGAGAGGAGAATAAGAATTGACTGGGGGGACGCGGGAACGAAATGTTCTTTGAATTCTCAGTGTCCTCTGCATCTCTACGATGAATAAGCATCCTGTATATGGCGAAATTACGGCTGATCGGTAAGTTGTCCGTCGCATGAAAGTTTTACTGATTGGGAACGGCGGGCGCGAGCACGCGCTGGCCTGGAAACTGGCGTCCTCTCCGCGCGTCACGGGTCTTTACGCGGCGCCGGGGAACCCGGGCATCGCGCAACTGGCGGACCTTGTCCCAGTTGGTGCGATGGATTTCGCGGGGATCGAGAAGTTTGCACGGCAGAACCAGGTGGGACTGGTCGTGATCGGGCCGGAGGATCCGCTGGCGGCGGGATTGACGGATCGCCTCACTGCCGCCGGGCTGAAGGTCTTCGGCCCGACCCAGGATGCGGCGCGAATCGAGGGAGACAAGTGGTTCGCCAAAGAGATCATGCGGCACCAGTCGATCCCGACCGCCGAAGCCCGCTCGTTCACCGACCCTGACGCGGCCGACGAATATGTCCGCATGCGCGATGAGCCGGTCGTGGTCAAGGCGGCGGGCCTCGCGAAGGGCAAAGGCGTCAGCGTCTGCTACCGCACCAGCGATGCCATCGAAGCGATCGACGCCATCATGCGCAAGCGCGTCTTCGGCGAGGCGGGTGGCCGGCTTGTCATCGAAGAATTGCTCACCGGGCCGGAGTGCTCGATCCTCGCGTTCATCGACCGCCGGTCGATCTATGTGATGGAGAGCGCTCAGGACCACAAGCCGGTCGACGACGGCGACACCGGCCCGATGACCGGCGGGATGGGCGCTTATTCGCCCACGCCGATCGTCAGCGATGGAGTGATGAGCGCGATCGAGCGCGACATCCTGGTGCCGGTGGTCGATGGGCTGGTACGCGAGGGAATCCAGTACAAGGGAATCCTGTACGCCGGCCTGATGTTAACGCCGACGGGGCCGAAGGTGCTCGAGTTCAACTGCCGGTTTGGCGATCCGGAAACCCAGCCGTTGATGATGCGCCTCCAGAGCGACCTGCTGGAGGCGATGCTGGCGGTGGTGGACGGACGGCTCGACCAGATCGAGCTGAAGTGGGACCCGCGGCCGGCATTGAGCGTCGTCGCCGCCAGCGGCGGTTATCCCGGCAAGCATCGCATCGGCCTTCCGATCACGGGCATCGCCGATGCCGACGCCATGCACGACGTGAAGGTCTTCCAGGCCGCAACCAAGGCTCAAGGGAAACAGATCGTCACCGATGGCGGCCGCGTCCTGAGCGTCACCGCGATCGGGGACACGATCGCCGACGCCAAGCGCCGCGCGTATCAGGCGATCGAGAAGATCCACTTCGAGGGGATGCACTACCGGAAGGACATCGGTCGCCAGGCCGCCCTATGAACCTCGTCCGCGTTGACCGTCTGGACGATCCTCGTCTTGATCCGTACCGCCGGCTCAAGGATCGCGAGCTGGCTCGCGATGGCGGGCGGTTCATCGCCGAAGGGGAGCACGTGGTCCGTCGTCTGCTCGATAGCGATTATCCGACGGAGTCCGTCCTGCTCGTCGAACGACGCGCCGAAGAGATTGCCTCCGGTGTCCCGCCTGGCGTACCCGTTTACGTGATTGATGACCAGCTGATTCACCAGGTCATCGGCTACAAATTCCACTCGGGCGTGATTGCCTGCGGGCGCCGGAAACAAGCCGTCGGCCTCGAAGAGGTTCTCCCCGAACGTGAACGGCTGACGCTGCTGATCTGCCCGGAGACGGCGAACGCGGAGAACCTGGGCTCGCTGGTTCGAATGGGGGCGGCGTTCGGCGTCGATGCGATGATCCTCGGCGAACGATGCTGCGATCCGTTCTGGCGTCAGGCCATCCGCGTTTCGATGGGAACGGTCTTCCGGCTCCCGCTGGTCCGCTCCACGGACTTGCTCCAGGACCTCCGCCGATTGAGGAAGGAGTGGCAGGTCGAGCTCCTGGCAACCGTCCTGGACGAGGGGGCCGAGCCATTGCAAACCGCATCACGCGGCCCACGCATCGGACTGCTCTTCGAAAACGAAGCGCAGGGACTCTCCCCCGAACACATCGCAGCCTGTGACCGGCGTGTGACGATACCGATGCGCCTGGGCACCGACTCGCTGAACATCGCGGTCGCCGCGGGAGTTTTCCTGTATCACTTCACCGCAACGACGCGACGGTCGTAATCGCCCGGCAGGGTGTGACGCTTAATGGCGGCGAACTTCGTTCCTCCCTTCCCCTCTCCCGGTACGCCGGGAGAGGGCAGGGTGAGGGGCATTTCGAATACGAATGATGTTAGCTCTCGGCAAGACCCTCACCCCAACCCCCTCTCCCGGCGTACCGGGAGAGGGGGAAATGACCACCACAAATAAGCGTCAAACCCCGCCCGGCATCAGCCGCTGGCAGCGGCCGCGCCTGCGCGAGCGACGGCATCGTCGTTCTCGACCGACGAGCCCGATACGCCGATTGCGCCGATGATCGATCCGTCGGCGGCCTTGATTGGCACGCCGCCCGGGAAGGTGATCAGGCCGCCGTTGGAGACCTCGATCTGATAGAGCGAGCCGCCCGGCTGCGACAGCTTTCCGATTTCTCCAGTCGGCATGTCGAAAAAGCGGGCGGTGCGCGCCTTCTTGATGGAGATGTCGATGCTCCCCAGCCACGCCCCTTCCATGCGGGCGAACGCCTTCAGGTTGGCGCCCGCGTCCACCACGGCGATGTTCATCTTCACTTTCATCGCCTCCGATTG
This sequence comes from Tepidisphaerales bacterium, assembly GCA_038240605.1. GTDB lineage: Bacteria > Planctomycetota > Phycisphaerae > Tepidisphaerales > Tepidisphaeraceae > JBBSDP01. Next base: position 33,045 of record JBBSDP010000006.1, read on the forward strand.
GGCGACAGCGGCGGCGACGATCTGCTGGGCCTGGGCGAGACTGATATCCTTCACGGTGAGGGCGGCGGCGACGGCTTGAGACGCGGCCATATGGTTCTCCTTCAAAAATGGACAGCCCCCGGTTCAGGAGCGGGGATTCTCGGACAGTCGGGCCTGGCCAGTCAACTCTCCGATTCCGCCTGCAAATAACCGATGAAATTTATGTGGTGAACAAACGATCAATCCATTAGAATTTGGTTGCCAACCCGGAGAGTTTGATGGCTTTGCGGAAGATGCGATTCATGGGCTTTCCTTCCCGCGGCATGTCGCGTCGTGCCTTTTCACTCGTCGAGCTGTTGATCGTCGTGGGCATCATCGCGGTCCTCATTGCCATCCTGATGCCGACGCTCTCCCTGGCACGCGAGTCCGCACGCCGGACGCTCTGCGCCAGCCGGCTGCGCCAGATCGTCGCCGCCAACATCCTGTACGCGACGGAAAACACCGAGCATATGATCCCGGGAACGCGCGATGATGGATTCACCCAGACGCCGCCGAATTATAACACCGAGCATTGCATCTGGATCTCGCATGAGGCGTACAACGCCTACGTGAAGTACGGCGGCAGTAACCTGATCCTGACTTGCCCGAACCTTGAAGAGTCCGGCCTGCCGTTCGATCCCGGCGCCAATGGCGGTCAGACGATCGGGTGGGTGATGGGCTACAACTTTCTCGGCGGCCACGTTGCGATGCAACGCGATTGCGGATGGACGTCGCCGATGAAGGCAACGGAGGCCGGTTCACTTCCCGTCGCCTGTGACCTCAACGACTGGGCGCCGTTTGACGGATGGACGTGCGTGGGACATGCCTACAAGATTCCCGCCGCTGCCTTCGTCTACGACGGGGGCAAGACCGCCCTCCAATACCCCTCCGCGGGCGGAAACGTCGGTTACCTCGACGGCTCCGTTTCCTGGAAACCGATCGCGACGATGATGGTTCACCAGGATTGCACGAACGGTGGGCAATATTATGGCATGTTCTGAATCGCTCCCTCTCCTCGCACTCCGTGGCTAAACTGGAGACGTGATCAAAGTCGCGATGATCGGCGCGGGAAGCGTCGTCTTTTCCAGGAACCTGACCGGCGACATTCTCGGCTACCCCGAGTTCCGCGGGGCGACGTTCAGCTACATGGACGTGGACTCCGACCGCCTCGAAGTCGGCGCCGCCCTCTGCCGTAAGACTGCCCAAGCGCTCGGCGCAAATCCGACCATTCACGCCACGCTCGATCGTCGGCAGGCGCTCGACGGGGCGGACTTCGTCATCAACATGGTGCAGATCGGCGGGTTTGATTCCACGCTCGTCGATTTCGAGATCCCGCGTAAATACGGCCTGAATTTCACGATCGCCGACACCACCGGGCCGGGGGGGATGTTCCGCGCCCTGCGCACGTTTCCGATGCTCGCCGGTCTTTGCCGCGACATGGAGTCGGTCTGTCCGCGGGCGATCCTGCTGAACTATTCCAACCCGATGAGCATGAACATGCAGACGGTGACGCGCACGAGCTGCGTGCGAGCCGTCGGCCTGTGTCATAGCGTGCAGGGCACGCTGAACGAGATCATGGGGTACCTCGGCGAGGACCCCGCCGCCGTCGCCTTCGTCTGTGCCGGCATCAACCACATGGCGTTTTACCTGCGCCTGGAGAAAGAGGGCCACGACCTCTACCCCCGGCTGTTCGAGGCGATGAACGCCCGGCCGGACGTCTATAACTCCAACCGCGTCCGCTTCGAGCTGATGCGGCGTCTGGGATATTTCGTCACCGAATCCAGCGAGCACAACGCCGAGTACAGCGCCTGGTTCATCCCGCACGGAAAACGGAACATCGCCCGCTTCGGCGTGCCGGTCGACGAATACCTGCGACGGTGCGATGCGATCGTCGAACAGTTCGAGCGAATGAAGGAGCTGAGCCGGTCCGATGGGCCTATCGAGGTGCGCCGCAGCCCCGAGTACGGGAGCACGATCATCCATTCGGTGGTGAGCGGCAAGCCAGCCGTGGTGTACGGCAACCTGCCCAACTGCGGCGCGATCTCGAACCTGCCGGACGACGCGATCGTGGAAGCGCCGACGCTCGTGGATCGCAGCGGCTTTCGCCTGACCACGGTCGGCGAACTGCCGCCGCAACTGGTCGGATACATGCAGCCGCACGTCGTCCAGCATGAGCTGTTCATCCGAGCGGCGCTGGAGGGGCGGCGCGATCACGTCTACCAGGCGGCGATGCTCGACCCCCTCACCGCCGCCACGATGCCCGCCGACCGGATCGTGGAAATGTGTGACGAGATGATCGCGGCGCACGGCTTTGTCTCCCAGGGTGGCGTGCTGCCGGACCTGGATGCCAGGAAGACCAGCGTGCCCACGTGCGGCAAAGTCTTCGCGGCGGTCGATCCCCGCCAGTTGCGGACGGCCTGGGACGATGCCCAGCGCCGTCGAGAGGCGGAGCACGTGACGGAATGGATGGTGATCGGTCCGTTCAAGGGAAAGGAGCCGGGGCGGATCAGCCTGGAAGAACCGACGCCGGTGGAGACCGATCTCCTCGGCCGCCATGATGGCTCGCTGGATCGATCGGCGAGTTACCCGGGCACGAATGGCACGCTGCTCAAATGGCGCCCAGCACGCGCCGGGCGCGGCGGGTTGGTGGATCTCTGCAAAGCGATTGGCCAAACCGACTGGGCGCTCGCGTACGGCTACGCCGAAATTCATTCACCCGCCGCGCGCGACACATTTCTCCGTTGCGGGAGTGACGACGGGGTGCGCGTCTGGCTGAACGGGCAACTGGTGCACCACCATGAAGTGGGCCGTGCCTATACCGCGGGGGAGGATGAGTTTCCGGTTCACCTGAATGCGGGGCTCAACCGGATCCTCGTAAAGGTTGAAAACCGTGTGGGCGACTGGGGATTTGGCCTGGCGGTGCCGGCTGCCGACGCATAGAGCGCGGAGCATCTATTCGTCAAATGCCGGTCCCCCCTGTCACAGCTTGCCCCGATTCACGCGCGCGTCGCCCCAAAGCTGTCGCGGCACCCGGTTCTCCCTGAGATAGCGGGTGGGGGTCTGCTAGAGTCTCGCTCGTGCGTCTCTGGTTGTTCCTTCCGCTGACTTACCTCGCGGGCGTGCACGGCTTTGCCCTGTTCGCTCCCTATCTCATTGCCGTTCTCTTTGCCACCCAGGCGATGCAACCTCTCCTGCGACGCCCCGCACGGCAACTCGTTCCCGCCGCGTGAATTTTGGTTGACTTATCTGTCGCGGATGCGACATGTTCACCTTCAAGGACTGGATCGAGTTCACGCCGGAGGACCGGGAGCAGCGCGTGCTCAACAAGAAGCGCGTGCCGGAGACCGCCAAGTACATCATTGACAACGAGGATGGGTACCTCTTCGCTTCGATCACGGCTTCGTACAAGAGCAGCGTGAACTTCACGCCGATCGACGGGCCGGACGGGAGCCTGGGGACGCGGCTGGTTGCGGTGGAGTAGGCGCTCGCGACGATCAGGCGGCCGGCCGTACGCCGGCCGCCTGATTGTGGCCCGTAAGATGTTTTCATCGATCCGCAGCCGGCGGAGAATACGCGTTCGGTCATTCGATCGGACCGGTTTTCGTGTCGTTCTCGTCTTCGTCTTCCTCGATATCGTCTTCTTCGAGAACGTCTTCCAGTCCATCTTCGGCGTCGTGCGCCCGGATTTCGCGGGTCAGCTTGACGATTTCCTTTTCGGAGAGGGGTGCTGACTGGATCTCGGTGGGGGGGTTCGTGAGGACGAACCGGCGCGCGGACCAGTCATTGGCGCTGCTGCGACGGCGCCAGGCGGCGTTTTCGCGCTCGGTCAGGGCGGCCTCGCGATTGACGCGATCGACCTCGCTCTCACGCCGGGAGCCGATGGGATCTTGCGGGCCGGGGGTGGAAGGGAAGGGGAGAGGAGAGAGAGGCCCTTGAGGAGCATGACGGCGGCGCGGACGCCGCCGCCGAGGATCGCCTTGCGGAAGGTCTTGATGGCGGCGCTGCTCAGGCTCAGGAGCTGCGCCTGGGCCGATTCCTGCACTTCGGCCTTCCAGGAAAAGTAGGCGGCGCGGAAGCCGTGATCCTCTTTCAGCCAGCGATGCAGTGTGACGCGATGGACGCCGACCCGCTCGGCCACCGATTTGATGCTGCGGCCCTCGGTGAGGAGCGTGATGGCGGTGCGTTGCGCCATCGAGAGCCCGCCCGTCGAGTCGATCAATTCCGATGGGGTGACGATCGCGGACGGAGCGGGCGTGGGATCGACCGCCGACGCGGGCAATGGTACGGGGGGCGAGACGGGCGGTGCGAGCGGCGTTGTCGCTGATGCCGGCGCGTGCGGGGATCGCGTTGATTTGCTCACGCCGGGCACCGGCTTGTTCGACCGTCCCAGAGTTCCAGAATCCACGTTAGCCATGAAGGCCTCCTGTAAGAGTTGGAGACCTTTTAGGAAAATCAACGAAAATTATTCAACATGGATTCAGGATCTGGAGTCATCCTCCAAAAATACTAATCGGTAGCAATATAATGATAAATAGATCGAAAATGTGTAACATTATGTAGCGAAGTGTTGCATCGGCAGGCGCGGTCGCCAGCCAGCCGGCATTTGCGTCGAAAAGAAGTACGGCGATTTACTGCGTCAGCTTTCGATACTTGATCCGATGCGGCTGGTCGGCGGCGATGCCGAGGCGGGCGTGTCGGTCGGCCTCGTATGAGGAATAGTTCCCGTCAAACCAGACGACCTGGCTGTCCCCCTCGAACGCGAGGATGTGCGTCGCGATCCGGTCGAGGAACCAGCGGTCGTGGCTGATGATGACCGCGCATCCGGCAAAATCCGTCATCGCTTCCTCCAGCGCGCGGATCGTATTGACGTCCAGGTCGTTCGTCGGCTCGTCCAGCAGAAGCACGTTCGCGCCCTGCTTGAGCATGCGGGCGAGGTGGACGCGGTTGCGCTCGCCGCCGGACATCGTCCCCACCTTCTTCTGCTGATCCTGTCCGCTGAAGCCGAAACGTGAGACGTACGCGCGGCTGTTCACCTGCGTCGTGCCCAGCTTCACCAATTCCTGCCCGTCGGAAATCGCCTGCCAGACGCTGTCCTCCGGCTGAAGGACGTCACGGCTCTGCTCGACGTACGCGAGCTTCACGCTGGCGCCGAGCCGGATCTCGCCGGCGTCGGGCTTCTCCTGGCCGGTGATCATGCGGAAGAGGGTGGTCTTGCCCGAGCCATTGGGGCCGATGACGCCGACGATCCCGCCCGGCGGCAGCGAGAAGTTCATGTTCTCGTAGAGCAGGCGGTCGCCGTACCCCTTGGTGAGGCTCACGGCGTCGATGACTCGGTCGCCCAGGCGCGGCCCGGGCGGGATGTAGATCTCGATCTCCTTTTCCTTCTCTCGCGCGTCCTGGTTGAGCAGCTTTTCGTACGACTGGATGCGTGCCTTGCTCTTGGCCTGCCGCGCGCGCGGTGATTGCCGCACCCACTCCAGCTCGCGGGCGAGGGCCTTCTGGCGGGCCGACTCGGACTTCTCTTCCACTTGCAGGCGCGCCCTCTTCTGCTCCAGCCAACTGCTGTAGTTTCCCTTCCACGGAATCCCTTCGCCCCGGTCCAGTTCCAGGATCCACCCGGCCACGTTATCGAGGAAATACCGGTCGTGCGTAACCGCGATCACCGTGCCTTCGTAACGCTTGAGATGCTGCTCGAGCCAGCCGATCGACTCGGCATCGAGGTGGTTCGTCGGCTCATCGAGGATCAGCACGTCCGGCTTGCGGAGCAGCAGACGGCAGAGCGCCACCCGCCTTCGCTCGCCGCCCGATAGCACCCTGACCGGCGCGTCGCCCGGCGGGCAGCGGAGCGCATCCATGGCCATCTCCAACTGCTGGTCGAGGTCCCAGGCGTTTAGATGGTCGAGCTTCTCCTGCACTTCGCCCTGGCGGGCCATGAGTTTCTCCATCTCCTGGTCGCTCATCGGCTCGGCGAATCGCTCGTTAATCCGCTCGAATTCCTTGAGCACTTCGACCGTGGACTCAACGCCCTGTTCGACGACCTGGCGTACGGTCAGCGATTCGTCCAGCTTCGGCTCCTGCTCGAGGAAGCCGGTGGTGTAGCCTTGCGACAAGTTGATCTGGCCTTCGAAGTTCTTGTCGACGCCGGCCAGGATCCTGAGGAGCGAGCTTTTCCCGGCGCCGTTCAGGCCGAGGACGCCGATCTTTGCGCCGTAGAAATAGGAGAGGTAAATGTCCTTGAGGACGACCTTCTTGTCGAACCGCCGGGACACGCCGATCATCGAGTAGATGACCTTGTTGGAAGTTTCGTCGGCCATTGCGACGAGATTTGCACAAACGCCGTCCGTTGTAAACGGATGTGTGCCGATCGATCCGCGCGGTAAGATGATCCTGCGAGGAACCGCACATGACGCAGACCACAACCCAGTCCAGCGACAGCCGTGTGACGATGGAAGGCATTAGCTGGGAGTCATACGAACGCCTGCTCGATGAGGTGGGAGACGGCCACGTTCGCCTCACCTACGACGATGGAAGGTTGGAGATCATGTCGCCATCGGGAAGACACGAACTCGTGAAGAAGGTGATCGGTCGCATCATTGAGGCGTACGGCGATGAGGTGAATATTCCGGTTCAGGGCTATGGCTCGACGACTTTCAAGAGCCGCCGCCGCCGGAAAGGCCTGGAGCCGGATGAATGCTACTACGTGCAGCACTTTGAAGCGGTCTCGGGCCGAATTGACCTCAACCTCGATCTGGAAGTCGATCCTCCGCCGGACCTGGCATTGGAGATCGACATCACCAATGCCAGCCTGCCGCGCCAGCCCATCTACGCGGCCATGGGAGTCGCGGAGATCTGGCGATACGACGGGAATGAGGTGACATCGCTCCACCTTTCCCAAGGTGAAGCGTACGTCGAGGCTGCGGCCAGTTTCGCCTTTCCGAAACTTCCGATGGGAGTGGTAAGCCGACTCGTTCGGATCGGGTTGTCCTCGAGTCAACCCGCCGCAGTACAGGCGTTGCGGGAATGGATTCGAAGCGGGAAGGTGCCCTGATCCGTTCGCGTGCGTGCTGTTCGCTGGACGCTATTTTCAGAGGGCTGCGGCCTTCGTCCGCTCGGCGGCCCAGAGCAAATCTTCCTTGCCAAGGGGCAACTCGAGCGCCTTGTGGTAAGGCAGCGTCCGCGGATAGCGGCCTCGCTCATAAGTGGTCACAAAAAGTGCCGAAAGATCGATGACCACATCGGGATCCGGAGCCCGCAACGGCACCGGGATCTTCGGAAGCGTACGCCGAATCGACCAAGCGTAAACGTCCGACTGGTTCCTCTTTTGCGCGCGACTCACGAACGCGTAGTAGTCTCCCTTCGGCAGCGGTTCGAGTGCGTCCAGACGCTGGCCGCCCAGAAGCAGATCAATTTCGACGAGGTTCACCCCCTGCGCCAGCAGACTGCGGCGTTTCATGACGAATTCGCCCCAGCCGGGACTTACTTTGTTCGATGGGGAGAGAACCTCGATCGAGGTGATTAACTCGTGTTCAGGGAGCCGCACAACGTTGATGTAACCCTGAGTCTCTTGGACCCATTCCGGTAACGAGAGGGTGACCGCTTCGATGTCGAGAACGGCGACTCCGCCGGCCGCAGCCTGCGAGGTCCTGTCGTCGCGCACGATACTGATATCTGGCCGACGTGATTGCCGGGTATCAGCATCCAGATCAACAAGCTGAACGCGTTCTTCGATGAACGCAGAATAGTGGTCGGGAAGGTGATCGTTTAGGAGATCACGGCAATACACCATGAATGCCGAATGGAAGTCCGGCCATGCGCCGGAACTTTCAAGATACGGGTCCATTCCAGGAAAGGGACTGGGCATAAGTTCCTCAGGACCAAAGCATCATACTCGCGATTACACCCTTTCACGCGATTTTCTGTTCGGCCCGGGGCTCATGTTCACCCGCGTGCAATCGTGATTTGAGATACTGCCCGGTGTAGCTCTCCGCCACATCCACGATCTGCTCCGGCGTTCCCTGAGCAATGATGCGGCCGCCCGCTTCGCCCCCTTCGGGGCCCATGTCGATGATCCAATCGGCGCACTTGATGACGTCGAGGTTGTGCTCGATCACAAGGATCGTGTTCCCCAGGTCCGCCAGGCGATTTAATACGTTCAGCAGGTTGTGAATGTCGGCGAAGTGCAGTCCGGTCGTCGGTTCGTCCAGGACGTAGAGCGTGTGGCCGGTGGGATTCTTGCCCAGTTCGCTGGCGAGCTTGACGCGCTGGGCCTCGCCGCCGGAGAGTTGCGTGCTGGGCTGGCCAAGCTGGACGTAACTGAGCCCGACTTCATTGAGGGCTTTGAGCATCCGGTAAATCTGCGGGAAGTTCTCGAAGAACGCCAGCGCCTCTTCGACCGTCATCGCCAGCACTTCGGCGACGTTCTTGCCGCGGTAATGAATCTCGAGCGTTTCGGCGTTGTAGCGCGTGCCGTGACACGCCTCGCAGTTCACGTAGACGTCGGGCAGGAAGTGCATCTCAATGCACTTGGTCCCCTGGCCCTGGCACGCTTCGCACCGGCCCCCTTTGACGTTAAAGCTGAACCGCCCGGCTTCGTACCCGCGGATCTTGGCCTCACGCGTCTTGGCGAAGACCTTGCGGATCTCATCGAACACGCCGGTGTAAGTCGCGGGGTTGCTGCGCGGCGTACGGCCGATGGGGCTCTGGTCGATCTCGATGACTTTGTCGATCTTGCTGGTGCCGAGGAGCTGCTTGTGAAGGCCGGCCTTGACCTTTGAGCCGTACAGTTTCCGCTTGAGGGCGGGAAGGAGCGACTGATTGATGAGCGTGGACTTGCCCGACCCGCTGACGCCGGTGATGCAGATCAGGCCGCCGAGCGGAATGCGCACGTCCACGTTCTTCAGGTTGTTCTCGCGGCATCCTTTGATCTCGATCGCCGCTTTGTCGGGGTCGACGGGCCGGCGGTGGGGCGGCGGCTTGATCGCATACTCGCCGGTGAGATATTTGATCGTGGTGCTCTGGCGATTGGAAAAGACTTCCGGCACCGGACCGGCACAGACCACGTGGCCGCCGTGCGCGCCTGCGCCGGGGCCAATGTCGATGAGGTAGTCGGCGGCGCGGATGCAGTCTTCATCGTGCTCGACCATCAGCACGGTATTGCCGATCGACTGGAGTCGTTTGAGCGTGCGGATGAGCCGGGCGTTGTCGCGCTGGTGCAGGCCGATCGTCGGCTCGTCGAGGACGTAGCAGACGCCAACCAATCCGCTGCCGACCTGGGTCGCCAGGCGGATGCGCTGCGCCTCGCCGCCGCTCAGGGTTGCGGTCTTGCGGTCGAGCGTGAGGTAGCCCAGGCCGACGTCGAAGAGGAAACCGAGCCGGGCGATGATCTCGCGCACGAGCGGCTCCGCGATCTTCGTGCCTTCGGCGTTCAGGCGAAGGTTCTCGAAGAAAAGTTTGGCCCGCTCGACGGTCATCTTTGTCACGTCGTGGATGCAATAGCCGGGGAGCACCAGCGGCGGCGGCAGCGTATTCCCCGCCGAATCATCAGCCGTCGATCGAGTCTTCGCGCTGGACTTCTTGCCTTTCTTGAGCGGAACAATGGCTTCTGCTGATTCGGACACGGCATTCACCTCGACGGTTCCCGATTTACGCGTTGCGTAATGCGGGCCGGCGGTGTGGGCTTCGTTAGGCGGGCCGGGAACGATTGGATCCAGCGCGTGAAGACGAACTGCCAGGGCTTCGCGCTTCAGCCGTGTCCCGCCGCACGTCGCGCACGGCTGCTCCGACATGTACTGGTGCAGGCGCGTCTTGACGAACTCGCTCTCGGTATTTTCAAACCGGCGCTGGAGGTTCGGGATCACGCCCTCGAACCAGGTCCCGGTTCCCATGTCCCCCCTGGCGTCGGTGCCGTACATCAGAACCTGCTGCACCTTTCGCGGGATGTCCTTGTACGGCAGGGTGTAACTGACGCCGAAGTCGCGGCAGAACTGGCGCAGCACACGGCTGTAGTAGATGTTCATCCGCTTGCCGTTCTTGCGCCAGGCTTCGATCGCGCCGTTCTCCAGCGAAAGCGAGTCATCGGGGACGATCATCTCCGGATCGAATTCGCACGTCGTCCCCAGCCCGTGGCAGGCGGGGCATGCCCCATGCGGCGAGTTAAAGCTGAACAGCCGTGGCTCCAGCTCCGGCAACGAAACGTGCGGGTGGAGCGGGCATGCAAACTTCTCGCTGTAGATCTGATCGGTCCAGGTTCCATTCGGCTGGGCAACGGTCACGATCACCAGGCCCTGTGACAGCTTCAGCGCTGTCTCGATCGAATCGGCAAGCCGTGAGCGGATTTCCGGCTTAAGCACGATCCGGTCCACCACCGCTTCGATATTGTGCGTGAAGGTCTTCTTGAGCGCCGGGGCCGCCTTGCCGGCGGAGAGCTCGAGCATCTCGCCGTCAACGCGGGCGCGAACGAACCCCTGCTTATTAATCGCGCCGAAGATGTCTTTATGCTCCCCCTTCTGTCCGCGCACGAGCGGAGAGAGGATCATCACTTTCGATCCCGCCGGCAGCTTCATGACGTCATCGACGATCTGCGAAGGGGTCTGGCTGCTGATCTCCCGTCCGCATTCCCAGCAGTGGGGCGTGCCCGCCCGGGCGAAGAGCACGCGCAGGTAGTCGTACATCTCCGTCGTGGTCGCGACCGTCGAGCGGGGGTTGCTGCTGGCGGAACGCTGCTCGATGGCGATGGTCGGCGGCAGGCCTTCGATCTCATCCAGGTCCGGCTTCTGGAGCTGGTCGAGGAACTGGCGCGCGTAGGCTGAGAGCGATTCGATGTACTTCCGCTGACCTTCGGCGTAGACGGTGTCGAACGCGAGCGTGGACTTGCCGGACCCGGACAGTCCCGTGATCACCACGAGCTGGTCGCGCGGGATATCCACCGACACGTCCTTGAGGTTGTGTTCCCGGGCGCCGCGAATTCGGATAAACTTAAGGCTCATGCGTACGTCGATGCCTGTTGAGGATAGTGCGCTCCGCCGGACGAAGCTGATGTCGCGGTAATGGTATGGACGATGTATGGGTGAATAAAGCGCAATTACTGGACGAACATTTCCGCCCCAGACGATACTGCCCGATACGGACGACGGGGCGATGACGCCGTGAACCACCGGCGTCCCTCGCAAACGAAGCCCATGCGTCGATCGGTCGCGAAGGCAGTGGTGGCTGCGCTGGCGTCAGTTGGCGCCGGCTGTTCGTCCGGCGGGCCGCGCACCGTCTACAACCCCGACCCCACCGAAAAAATCCCGGCGATCGTTCGTGCGGCCCAGGCACGCAACGCACGCGTCGTGCCGCCGCTCGTGAAGGACCTGGACAGCGAAGATCCGGCGATTCGCTTTTACGCGATCCGCGGCCTCCGCGATATCACCGGCGAGGAATTTGGCTACCGATACTACGATGACGAAATGCGGCGCGGGCCGGCGCTCGAAAAATGGAAGAAATGGCTGGCCAATCAGCCGAAGTCCGCTCGCGGCACGGGGCAAAACGGGACGACGAACGCACCATGATGATGCAGTCAGCGTACGATCATCAACGCGACGGAACCGACCTGAGCAAGGGGCCGGCAGCCGATTCGATTCGATTGAATGTCACCAGTGACCCGGCTAATTTGGCTCCGGTTCGACGTGCCGTTGAGGATTTTGCCCGGCTTTGGCACTTCGACGCCGCCGCGGTCGCGGAGGTTGGCTTGTGCATCAACGAGGCGCTGGCCAACGTGACGCGTCACGCGTACGGCGGCGCGACGGACCGGCCGGTGGTTGTGGAGGCGAAGCACAAGGCCGGGGACCTGCTGTTGAGCGTGCGCGATTGGGGAACGGCGCGCATGCCTCCCATCGCCCCGCGACACGACCCGCTCACTCCTGGTGGCCTGGGCCTGGTTTGCCTGAAGACGCTGATGAGCGAAGTCGTTTATGAGCCGCAGCCAGATGGAATGCTGCTGCGAATGAAACGGAGCGGTGCCATGGGCGATTTGCAAAGCGGCAGCGAGCTGGTCCCGGCCGCGCGCCTGGTGGGCGATGCGGTCGTCGCCACGATTCGCGGCGAAATCGATCTTCACTCCAGCCCGGAACTGCGAACGGAGATCCTCGACCTGCTCAACAAGCACCAGCCCAAAAAGCTCGTGCTCAACCTCGCGGACGTTCGTTACATGGACAGCAGCGCGATCGCGGTCCTGGTCGAGGCCCTTCAGAAGCTGCGGAAAGTGGGGGGCAAGGTCTGCCTCACCAACCTCCAGCCACGGGTGACGGGGTTGCTGGAGATCGCCCGGCTTGGCTCGCTGTTCACCATCGCCAAAGACGAGGCCGAGGCGCTCGCCAGGTAATTGGTTGGTCTTGTGCACAGCATGAACCCGCTCCTTCGTCCCATCACGGCCCTCGGATATCGCGCGATTGGATTTCTCGAATTTATCGGCGGAATGGGGTACCTCCTCGCCGATACGGCCGCCTCGGTGCCCCGGGGGCTCCTCGCCAAGCGTGGACGGCGGATGGGGTGGCGAAACCTCTGGGCGCAGATGGTTCGAGTCGGGGTGCGCAGCATCCCGATCGTCATGCTGGTGCTCTTCTGCATCGGCGCGATCCTCTCGCTCCAGATGGCGCCCATCCTGAAAAACTACGGCGCGCTCTCGCAAGTGGCGAACATCATCTCGGTGGCGACGTTTCGCGAGCTGGGCCCGCTCGTCAGCGCGATCGTATTGACCGGTTTCGCCGGCGCTAGCATCGCCGCCGAGATCGGCAGCATGGTCGTCTCCGAGGAAATCGAAGCCCTGGAGGCCCAGGCGATTCACCCGGTGCGATTCCTGATCCTGCCGCGCGTCGTCGCCACTTCAATCATGATGGTCGGCGTCGCGGTCGTCGGCGACCTGATGGGCGTCCTGGGCGGGCTGGCAATCGGCAACACGTTTCTCGGCATCAGTTGGCGCTCTTACGTGGATCACACGTTCGGCGCTATCCAGATCCGCGATTTCCTGACGGGCCTTCTCAAGGCGGGCGTTTTCGGCGCGATCATCAGCTCGCTGGCCTGTTATCTCGGACTGGGGGTGACGGGCGGAGCACAGGGCGTCGGCGTGGCCACGACGCGAACGGTGGTGCTGACGATCGTCGCGCTCATCACCGTGGACCTCATCTTCACCGCGACGTTTTACTATTTCGGATGGTAGGCAACGCGATGGCGGGCCGCCACGCGGTCCGCCGACGCACGGCACGGCAACATGGCGGTATCGGCGATCCAGGTCGACGGAGTGACCAAGACGTTCAGTGGACGAACCGTCCTCGACGCGATCAAGCTCCAGGTCTTCGAAGGCGAGACGCTCGTCATCCTGGGCGGATCAGGCTCCGGCAAGTCCACGTTGCTGCGGCTGATGATCGGCAACGTGCCGACCGACGGGGGCGACATCATCGTCCACGGCGGCAAGAGCCTGCGGCAGATGAACGACGACGAGCTGGACGAATACCGAAAGTCGATCGGCGTGCTCTTCCAGAGCGGCGCGCTCTTCAACTCGATGAGCGTCGCGGACAACGTCGCCCTGCCGCTGCGCGAGCACACCGACCTGCCCGAAGAGACCATCGAGATTATGGTCAAGATCAAGCTCGAGCTCGTCGATCTGCGCGAACACGCCGACAAGATGCCCGCGCAGCTCTCCGGCGGGATGAAGAAGCGGGCCGGCCTCGCCCGCGCCATCTCACTGGACCCCAAGATCCTCTTTTACGATGAGCCGTCGGCCGGCCTCGATCCGGTCACCAGCGCGGAGATTGACCAGCTCATCATCGACCTGAACCGAAAGCTGGGCGTGACCAGCGTGGTCGTGACGCACGAGATGGAGAGCGCCTTCCGCATCGCCGACCGGATGGTGCTGCTGGACCGAGGCAAATTTGTCGTCTCCGGCACTCCCCAGGAGATGCGTGACTCGACCGATCCGCTCGTCCGCCAGTTCGTCCACGGCCTCACCGAAGGGCCGCTTACCGACCGAAGAAGGACGGGAGGCTACGAGGTTGACCTATTGGGGGATGATAAAGGTTGATGCAGGAACGAAGTTTCCTGTCCGATCGATCTTGAGATTTGGGATTTGCTCCCCAAGGAGCCGTCATGAACAACGACCGTAATGCGCTGAAGGCCGGCATTTTCATCGTCGTCAGCATCCTCGCCGCCGCGGCGATCATCCTGGCGATTCGCGGGGCGGGGGGCGTGATCGATCCGATGGCGGACCGGCGCGTGACCTTCCAGTTGTCCGACAACCTCGGCGGACTGCGCAACGGCGACGAAGTCCGGCTTGGCGGTTACAAGGTCGGCACTATCCGCGGCATCAACGTTGTCCCGCCTGTGCAGGCGGGCGATGAGCCGCACATCGTGGTGACGTTTTCGATGCCGTCAAAATACCGGCTGCGGAGCGATTCGCTGGTCTTCGTGGAAAGCTCTCTGACCGGCGTTGCTTCGCTCAACATCCAGCACCTGGGGAAGGCCGAAGAAGTCGCCGAACCGCCGGGCCGGCCCAGCGCGATGAACCAGTTGCTCGCGAGCCTCGGCGCCGCGGCGCCCGACATCCAGGGCGTCGTTCACGACGTCCGCGCCGTCACGGTGCCGAAGGTCAACGCGGCGGTCGATCGCGCGAATGCCCTGGTCACACACGTTGACTCCAAGATCGACCCCGTCGTCACGCACTACAACGTCGTCACCGAACGGGCAGGCGAGGCGATGGCCCAGGTCCGCGATTTGATCGGCGACACCAAGACCGACATCCGCGGCACGATGAAGAACCTCAACGGCACTTCCGGCACGCTCAATGCCCGGCTGCCGGAGCTGATGGACAAGTTGAAGCTTGCGCTGGACAAGGTACAGGGAACGCTCGACGGCGCCCGCGGCGCGCTCCAGGACGTGAAACGCATCACGGAAACCGGCAAATCGCTGATCGCCGGCAACAAGGGGAAGCTGGAATCGATGATCGTCGCGCTGAAGTTGACCAGCGACAACCTGAAGGCCGCGAGCGTCGAGATCCGCCGCAGCCCCTGGCGGCTGCTCTATAAGCCGAGCGAAAACGAGATGGCGAACCTGAACCTGTACGACGCCGCCCGCCAGTTCGCCGACGGCGCCGACAACCTCACCGACGCCGCCACCGCACTGCGCGACGCGATCCAGGAGGGCGGCGCCGCCGACAAGCAGCAGGTCCAGAAGCTGATGCAGCAACTCGATGCGACGTTCGCCAACTTCAAGCAGGTGGAAGACAAGCTTTGGACGACGGTGAAGCAGTAAGACACCAGACGTTAACCCATCGCGTGAGACCATGCCTTGCGCGAGGCAAGCGTCTGTTTTCCATTTCGCAAAGCCATGGCTGACTCGCCCGTTCTCGCCGAATGATCGACGCGCTGAACGAGGCCGGTATGGCGACGGCGAAGCCGTCGAGGAGGGGGCTGACCCCGTATCACGCTCCGGTGTTTGCAGCCCCGCACATCGTTCATCAGACTGCCGAAAAACCAAGACATCGTCATGATCTGCTATCTACAAATCACTGCTGCCGATTGCTGCAATTCAACCCATAGATAAGTTGAGACGCGGAGCCATGAGAAGCGGGCGGAGCGCATGTCACACCCAGCGCCAGAAACGAGACAGCTCGACTACTCACGGAAATTGTCAGGAATTCGACTGCCCAAGTTGTCACGCGCGCACTGGAGGTGGATTTGTTCGGGATTCGTCGTGATTGGCGCGTTCGCCCTGATTCAATCAACCTTTAAATAAGACTCTATTTGCACAACCTGCGGGAGCATCCAGAGCACCACCGAGTGGCAACTCACGTTTGTCGACATAACTTATTGGCGATCACACTCCGAGCTTCACACGCCGCTCAGTGTCGTCGTCGCCAGACACCATCTTGCGCCGTCCCGTTCCCATTCGTGGCTTTTTTCGTACGGCTCAGGTAACCGCGTCAGATGCGCGATTGGTGAAGGGCGTCATTTGTATTCTTCGGTTCGATCTTCTCGATCTTCACAGGTCGCCGCCTTCATTGATGCCGCTGCAACGTATGACGGACCGGCGGTGGCAACTGATTGGCTCAAACGATTCCTCGATCCGAATCAATCGCAGGACGCGTTTCTCATCTGTTCCGACGTTCCGATCGAAGGTTTCGCCACCCACGAACAGTCCGACAAATGGAAACGCAACCACGCCTTCGAATTGTCCGAAATTCTGGGCAAGTAATTGGGACGACGCCTGTTCGGGCATGGATCAACGGACATCGACTACAACCGCATTAGGCGGTGGAAAATCATTGAATCGAGGTTCCCGGGCCGAATCAGAAGTGACGAAACGCGTTCACGTTGACTGCGATGAACGTGACGTGCATCGCTTCGAACGGCCAGCATGAACCAGTAATGATGAACGATTCGAAAAGCGCTCCCCAGCCTCTGAACTATGCCGATCCCAATGTGGATCGTTGGCTTTCTATCGCCCGATTCGTCCATGGCAGTCTTTTCCGCCTTTTCCTCTCTATGACCATTTCCCTCGTTATCACGATCCCTAAGCCTTGCAGGCTGTACCGCATTCGGGACACCGATGCGGCGAAGCCCGCAGATCGTAGCCGCAACTGTGACATGAAGGTCCGGCGAGCCTTCGGTGACGATTGCGACGTGTTGTCATTGCCGCCCATGCGACTGGCGGGATCATCGAAAGCAGACACAGGAACCACTTGGGTACATACGCGCAAATTATGAGCCGAGAATCCGGGAGCCTCGTAGGCCGCGACTCATATGTTGCTTCAAACTCGAGTCGCTGCCAGAACGTCTGCGGCTGATACAGGTCGTAAACACCGTCAAAGTGATAGTAGTTGAAACCTGCAGGATAATTCTGAGGCACGCGGTCGTTTGCGAAGGCGACAATTTCGATGCCCAACCGTTGCCACCCTTCCGAAACAATCGTCAGGACGAACCGCCCCAACCTGAAGTCGACTCCCTCGCTTATGCCTCGACTGTGGATTGCAAGAAATCCAGAGGATAAACATAGGGCGAACGCTCCCGTCGTGATTAAGCGGGTAAAGATTGACCGGAAACGGCGCATGGGTCACGGCTGCTTAAATGTCTCGCAACGTAAAAGATCGGTAAAATTGCTGTCCCGATCCGCCAAGGGCACAGATCCGTCGTTGACCGGCTCTGAAGAAAAGGACCGTTTCTATGCGGTGTTTTTTGGAAAATACCGCTGAAAACGCGAGGTTCTCTACAGAGCCGGTCATAAGCCTTTTCCGCAGTTGAACATTCAGCACGGTAGAAACAGGTGCGGGCGGCAGCTTGGTCGCCACGAGGCAGGTGCAATTCTAGCGATCTGTTGTTATCGGTGTGCGAGGGCCCGGGGTCGAATCATCAGCCCCGTCTGCCGCAACGGCGACAGCGATCCAGCGGCGGCCCCAGGTGAGGGCCTGGTCGTGGGAGGGGAAGAAGACGTCGAGGCGGTTGCCTTTGATGGCGCTGCCTCGGTCGATCACCTCGACGGGCTTGCCGTCGTTGTAGCCGGCGATCATCAGGCGGGTGCCGAAGGGGAGGCGGGTGGTGTCGGCGGCGACGAAGGTGCCGTTGTTGTACGTCACGGATCGACCGCTGGCGGTGAGGCCCGATGCGTGCGGGCCGCAGCACTTCTTGCAGGCACAATACGCCGTCACTTCCATCCAGAGGATGCGCGTCGATCCAACCGACGCCTCAGGCGCGGGGTCCGGCGCCATCGCGGTGACGGACGACGGCAGGTCGTGCATCAATTCCATCGATTGGTTGGCCGTGGCAGTGGGAGCGGGTGGGGTGGAAAGATTTGGAACGGGATGGACCGTGGCGATTTCGGTGAAACTGGCAGGTGTCGCCGAAGCTTCGATCGATTTATCCGGTGCGTCAGCGGCGGCTGGGGCGTGGGAAGGGGCCCGGCGGGCACCCATGAGGAGGATCAGGGAGAGTGCCAGGCCGTAGCCGATCCAGGGGCGGAAGCTCCGGGGCAGATGAACCAGCTTGATGGTTGCGTAACTCATGTGGCGATAACTGTGGCACCCATCGCGGGATCCGGCCGATAAAAATTTAAGCCGGCGAGCAACCCGGTTCGATACTGACGATTGGCACTTTTAACGGACCCAGTGGTGGCCGTCAATGTGGGGAAACCCAAGGTTCGATTTATCGGACCTTGCGGTGAACGCTGGGTGGAAGCTGTGAGGAATGGGTGGGGCGATGCCGGGAAGCAACGTTATCGGCTGCACAGACGCGATGACCCGACCGGCTGAGCAGTTGATCGCGAGCGAACCAGGCCTGGGAAAAAACTGCGGCCGGCGGCCCGCTCCGCGGACCACCGGCCGGCATCCATGATCATCTGCCCCAGCGTCAATCCTTGACTCGCGATTCGGGCGCGACATGCCCTGTCGCGACGGCGTCCTGCTATCTGTTCCCCGGCGTGGCCACCCTCCGGGTGGTTGCACACGCCGTCCCACTCTCCCGGTCCCCGTGATTCATGCGATTTGATCAGACGGTTTCGGCGATGGACTCGCTGCCGACGGTCGAGGCCTTGCGGGCCGCGGCCTTGCGGATCCGGCGGGTGCGGCCGACGGTCTGCTGATCCACCGTCGCCCGACGCGACGGATGGTCGTTGGCGACCTGGACGGCGGCCGCGGCATCGGCGGCGAAGAGGTCGGCGCCGATCTCCTCGGACAGGCCTTCCGCCCTCTTGTAAATTCCGCCGCAGCACATCACCTGCATTTGCGGGCAACTGTTCACTTCGCGGAGGTAGTCGATCAGCTTTCGGACCGCGGGGACGCCGCTCGGCAGCGTTCCGAACATGACCAGGAGGTCGGGACGGACCTCGCCGATCAGCTTCAGGACTTCATCGTCGGGCACGCCACCGCCGGCAAAGCGGACGGTCCAGCCATCGGCTTCGAATAGGTCCGCACAGATCTGTCCGCCGAGTTCTTCCGGCTCATCATTGCCGCAGAAGATGAGGACATTGCGACCTTTTGATTCAGCCGGCGTGAGGCGGGCGCAGAGCTGATCGGTGATGGAGCGGTTGAGTCGCGTGGCCATGTTGAGGCTCACGCTGTTGATTCGATCATCGCGATAGAGCGTCTGCACCAGTTCCATGGTCGGCCAGACCAACTCCATGAGCAGGTCCGCGGGATTGACGCCACTGGCGATCGCCTCGTCGACGATCTGACGGCAGGCCTGCCGCTCACCGGCGAGAAGGGGTTCAAGGTACCGCTTGGCGAGGGAAGCAATTGAAGAAATCCGGTTCATGGATGCGTTCTCCGGAAAGCCCGCCAAAATCCACAGGGCGGGCTGTCCACTTTAACACCGGAGGCATCCATGCCGCCGCTTAATCAAGGATCGATGTTAATTTGGGTAACATGCGACGATTGATGTATCGGCGGCCCCCGAAAATTTCTTTACCTATTTTAACATGCCATTAAGCGCAAAAACTGCCCGTACCGTCCACGGGATATCTACTGAGTGATGAGAAACAGGACGACTGACGCCGCGAGAGCAGCCACAATGAAGCTGTAAAGGCGCAACATCCACCGATCAAACTGCACGGTCAGTTCCCGGTTCTTACTGATCGACTCGAGGTATTTCATTCGCCGGGCGATGCTGCCATGACACCAGCTCCGCGACGCCAGGGGGATGTTGTTGACGTGCGCCACCCGCCGCAGTGCCGAGGCGAATAGCGCGGCCCCATATTCTCCCACATAGGAATCGCCCTCTGGCGCGTCAGCCAGCGACGTTGGGAGCAGCGTCGTCACCGCAACCGCAGTTCCGTCCGACCCGCCGACCCGCGCGGCGCTCTCCAGCATCGGCAGTTGATTGACGAGCGAAGGCGAGTGGCGTATCTCGACGCGCGCCGACGGAGGATTCATCTGGATCGTCCGCGCGCCGTATACGTCAGCCTGGCGCTCGAAGCGACGGCTCACGAAGCCGAAGAGGATCATGAACGTCGCGACCCATACGCCGAACACGATCACCTGCTGCGTATTGGCGCTGAGGCTCGTCAGCGCCTCGGTCATCCAGCGTCCAGGGCCGGCGTTGAGCAGCGTAAGGACGAGGATGAAGATCACGTACCACCCCATGTGGCGGTGAACGATGTGTCCGATCTCGTGGGCGAACACCGCCTCGATCTCTTCATCGGGCATGCGCTCCAGGAGGAGGTCCGACAGCAGGATGTAGCGGAAGCGCGGGACAAAACCCATGACCGCCGCGTTCCCCATGTTGTGATCGGTCTTCCACAGCAGCACGTCGCGGTAGGCAACGCCGGTGCGATGGCACAGCGCGGCCAGCCGGCGTCGCAGCGGTGAGTCGGGCAGGGGCTCGGTGTGCAGGACGCGCCGGATGATCTCCGGGGCGAAGAAGAAGACCGTGACCGCGGAGCCGATCCAGCCGCCGAGGTCGATCCACTCCGAGCCGCCGTGAACGTGGAACAGGCGCACGGTGAGGATCGTCACGTCATGTCCCAGCACGATCAACAGCATCGGCACGCCGAGGAACAGCACCTGGAGCCGCAGGTTGCTGAGAAAGTATTTTTCAAATCGCGGCGGAGCATGATGCGGCAGGCCGGCGTCAAGTAGCGTCAAAACGTTCTGTTCTCGCAGTGCCTGGTCGGCGGGAAACTGCGACCACCAGAGTCCCGCCCACGCCGCAAACGCCGGCAGCGTTCCGAGGATGACGCCGGGCACGCTGACGATCGCCACCTGTCCACCGAGCACGCGATCGACCACCCATCGCCATCCCAGCAGCAGGATCCCCACCCCAAACCAGGCGGGGATGAGAATCCGAGCGGCGTCCATCGTGAAGTGGAACCGCCGGAGACTGCGATCGAAGTTGGAAGCGGAGACTCGGCGGGCCAGCAAGCGTGCGTAGATCCCCATGAGCAACACGAGGATCCCGTAGAAGGCGAGAAAAATGGGAATGGCGAAGGCGGTGTGGGGCGGGGGCGGTGGAGCGGCGGGATCCCACGCCAGCCAAATCAAAAAAATGATGAGGATCAGAATGCGTGACACGGGAAGCAATCCTCCCTGGTTTTCGGCCGGGCTACGTTAGCCGCGCTCCGAGAAGCCGTCGAGCCCGTTGGGTTTATATATCCCAATGAACGTACTCACCGGCCTTTACGTTGGTTCACGTCCGATAACCGGTTTCTTCACCCGCTTCCCCGAAATTACCCAGATTAACAAAAGTTGGCGGGCTCGTCGGTCGATGAAACCCACGACCGCAATGGAATTGGAATCCAATTATCAGCCCAGGCTATTCGCCGCAGGAGCGCATCCATGAACTCGCTTCGCATGAACGATCGGAACAAGACTTCCGCAGCTTCCAGCCGTGCCGCGCGGCCCGCGAGTGCCAAGGCCTCCGGTCCGCCCAAGTCGGGCGCGGATCGCCGCATTCACCGGCGTCATGACCTGGACACGCAATCGATCCACGTCGAGCGCTGGGACGGGGACAAGCGCGACCGCCGTCCGTTTGGCCGCATCGTGGACCTGTCGGCGGGCGGGGTGCGCATTCGTACCAGCCAGTCGAACATCCGTGCCGATCACCAGGTTCGCGTGCGCCTCGAGCTTCCCGCATACGCCGGGATTTCTCCCTTCGTCGACACGTCGTCCCCGACGCCCGAGCCGCGCCGGGATTGGGTCGGGTGGATGACGATCAATCGGGTGCAGAAAATCGACGGGGGCGAATTCGACGTCGCCGGCCGGCTCGTCGACATGGACGAGATCGACCGCGGCATGCTGGGCCTCTACCTCTCCACGCAGCCCATGGCGGCATGAGCGGGATCGGCAATTCAGTAGAAACCGTAGTCACAAAAATTCGGTCCGGCCCTCGGTTGTTGATCCTTTCCCGACCGGGGGCCGGATTTTTTGTTGCGCGCAGGACGCCAAACTCGTGGCATGGGCGCCTCGCCGCCCATGCAGGCGTGTATCTCACGCCGGCTCGGTCGGCTCCGGTGAGCCTGTCGAACCGTACTCGACCGAGATCAGCACGAGCGCAGCGTTCTTTTGTCTTGCAGGGGCGGTCGCTGCGCTCATGCTGATTCGGCGGAGTACCGCCGATGGCTGCGGCGTACCGCAGCCCGCGGGCGATGGCGCCCGTGCCACAAAGTGCCACGGGCGGCCTATCGCTGCTCACGATGGGAGGGCGCGGTGGGACGACCGCCTTCGCGTCGTCGCCACTGGCGGCGGCCGGCGCCACACCATAGATTACCCAACGCAATTTTGGCTTTGACGGAGGCGTTCGCATGTCGCAGCAGCAGTGGAGCACAAAGAAGGACTTCAAGTTTTCGGCCGGTCCCTGGAACCTTCACTCGGGCGCCGATCCTTTTGGTCCGACCGTCCGTCCGGAGCGGGAGTTCCTCGAAAAGCTCAAGTCGTTCAAGGAGCTGGGCCTCGACTACGTCCAGTTTCACGATGACGATGCCGTGCCGGACGACTTCTCTTCCTCCGACCGGGAAAAGAAGGCGAAAGAGGTTCGCAAGCTCCTCGACGACCACGGCCTGAAGGCGGAAATCTGCGCCCCGCGCCACTGGGAGCACAGCCACGGGATCGACGGCCCCGTCACGAGCAACAACGCCGCCGATCGCAAGTGGGCGATCGAGCGTGCCAGGCGCACATGCGACGTCGCCCGCGTCCTGGGCACCGACCGGTTCGTCTGGTGGCCTGCCCGCGAGGGAACGTATATCCGCGAAAGCAAGGACGCCGTCACGTCTTACCAGCGCATGCTCGACTTCATCGATCAGGTGCTCGACTACGACAAACAGGTGAAGATCCTCGGCGAGATGAAGCCCAACGAGCCGATGGACCTGATGTACGCGCCGACGACCGGCCACTTCCTCGCGCTCGCCTACCGCAGCAAGGATCCGTCCCGCGTCGGCGTGCTGATCGAGACGGCACACTGCATCCTCGCCGGCCTCGACCCCTCTGATGAATTTGCCAACGCGATGTTTCACAAGAAACTCTGGGGCGTTCACCTCAATGACCAGAACGGCCTGAAATACGACCAGGACAAGACGTTCGGCTCGGTGGATCTGCGCCGCGCATTCAACCAGGTTGACGTGCTGGTCCGCAATGGGTTTGGCAAGAACGGGGAGGTCGTGGGCCTCGACGTGAAGGCGATGCGCACGCAGCCGGCGGAGCGTTCGTTCCTGCACCTCAAGCATTCGAAGGAAATTTTCCTCGATTTGGTCGACCTCGTTCACGCGATCGACCGCAAAGCATGGCAGGATTTCGTAGAAGCTCGCGATTACGAAGGGCTGGAGCGATTCATCCTTCGTAACTTGATGGGCAAGAAGGCTGGGTAGAGGTCGTAGATCGCGCTCAAACGGTGTGCGGCTCCCGCCGGTACTCTTTTCTACGGGGGTCACCTCGCGGGAGACACTTCATGTCGCGATGCGCGCGGGCGATTGCGTTATTCGTGATCCTGCTGAACTGCGGCACAAGCAGTTTGCGCGCAGCGCCGGCCGAGCAACCCCCTCACACGCTATGGCTCGAGGCGGAAACGTTCGCGCCGCTCAAGGGCGCGAACTTTTCTTATCAGCCCCTTGCGCAAACGACGAAGGGATCGTGGGCGGTATCCGGGCCGGGCGTAGCGGCGGAGTGGACGCAGGGGGGTGAAAGCGAATGGATGTCGGTCGCCGCCCGCGCCGACGAGCCGGAAGAACTCGTGATCACGCGCGATGCCGAGGCGCCCGCGGCGGGCAAGTACACGCTTTGGGTGCGCTACGCCGACTACCGGGGGAAAAAAGAATCCTTCGGCGTGAGAGTTCGGCAGGGGGATCAGGTCATTTCGCACGTCTTTGGCGAGCAGCCCGTGGTGGATGAGCTGGACCCGATGAAGGTCCTGTGGGATTGGTCGTTCGGGTGGGACCACGCCGAGGTCGATCTGAAGAAGGGGGCGGTACGGGTGGAGCTCTACACGACCGGGCCCACCGAGGCACGACGCCAGGTCGATTGTGTTTGCCTGACGACCGACTCCAGCTATCAACCGGCGGGGCGGGAGAAGCCCGACAGTCCGACGTGGAAAGTGCTTCGCGAACCGCGACACGGAAACACCGATCATTTATCTCCCGCGCTGGGCGAGGTTCCCGCGGCATGGAAGATCGGGCCGGGCGCGCCGTCGTTTCTCTGGAACACGGGTCAGCCGTGGCTCGATGAGCTGAAGAAGCCGGCGAACCGCGTCGAGTGGCCGTTCGCTTCCGATCCGCCGATCCACAAAGAATTTCTCGAGGCCTACGCCGGGCGCGACCTGCCTGTCTTCGGCAGTCCACTCAGCGGGCCGGCGATGCACATTCCGCTCTACCCCGCGGTCTTCGCCTCCGGGACGCCATTTCTGGAATGGCTGGATAAACATCCCGATCGGCGTTTCGCGATCCTGTTAAATTATGGCGAACCGTCCTGGCCAAAGGACGCCGACCACAAAGCCATCCACGCCAACCTGGAGAAACGTTCTGATCGATTCGTCGGTTACGTGGCGGGGGAAAGCATTTCCTACGACAGCGTCGATCAGCCGGCGCTCGATGCGCGAATTCGCGAGGCCGGCTCGCGCGGGGAAATCCTCGCCGCCTTGCGCGACGCGCACACTACCGCCACGGTCAGGAAATACTCGGACTATGCCGGGGCCGCTCTATCACCCGAGCAGGCCTGGGGGCCAGACATTCCCTGCTTGTCCGCCGGCATGGAAGCTTACGCGCACGCGCTGGCGGCATGGGGGGTACGGCGTGTTGGACATGAGAGCAGCGGCAACTCGCCGACACTGGCCCGTCGCCTAGCGTTCCTGCGCGGCGCGGCCCGGCAGTTCGGCGCGAAGGTCGTCGATTATCAGTCGTGCAACCTGGGCGATGCGTCCACCATCTTCTCTCGCGAATCCTTTTTCTTCCCCGCCAGCTCTCGATACATCATGGACAACCAGTACGACGCCTGGGCCGGCTCCGGCGTGAACTGGGTGCTGAAGGACTACGTCCTCTTCCACCTGGCGGGGGCGGATGCGTTCTATCACGAAGAGGGGAACGACATCTTCTGGAAGCCGGGCGGCAATTCCGCGGGCGATTCGGCGCCGGTCCAACTTTCACCGCGAGGACGAATTACCGAGGCGGTCGTTCGCCTCGCCCAGGCCCACCCGCGCGGAACGCAATATACACCCGTCGCGTTCCTCCTCGACGAGGCGCACGGCTACTCGCAGGAAGCCTTTCAGCCCGGCGCCTTCGGTCTGGACCCGCAGCTCAATCCGGGGCGGCTGATGCCCGGCGCCCACTTCGATTCGATCCGCGGCTGGTTCGACGTCGCCTATTTCCCCGCCCCGCTGACGCAGAACGAGCCGGCCACATCGATCCGCCAGGTTTTTGTGAACGGCGTGTTCGGCGACATCTTCGACGTAATTGTGACCGCGCCAAAGCGAGGTTCGATCGTGGCGACTTATCCAGTGACGATCGCATCTGGGGAAATTCATCTGTCAGAAGAATGGGGACAGACGCTCCAGGATTACGTCGAGAAAGGGGGCACGCTGGTCGTCTGCGCCGACCAGCTCGCGGGTCCGGGGGTCTCGAGGCTGCAACTGCCGACGATGCCTCCCGTCGTGGAGGCTTCGGAATTTGTCTGGGTCGGCGATGGCCAAACATCCGTGGCTTCCAACGTCTTCCGATTTCATCCGCTGAACGCGAACGGCGGCGGCGAGGTGCTTGCATCAACGCCAGACGGAAAATCAGTGGCGGTCTCATACCCTCACGGCAAGGGAAGGCTCGTGGTCATCGCGGTGCCGATGGGCCTGGGCATCGACCGACGGCCCATGCCGATCCTTCCACTGCTCCTTCAGCGGCTGACGGACGGACTGGCGCCGGTCCGCGTGGAAGGGGATGTCGAATGGACGATCAATCGCCTCGACGATGGCGGCTGGTTGATTGGCCTGCTGAATAATCGCGGGGTTAATAAGCCGCAGCATGGCGTTAATCCCACCGACGCCCATGAGGCGCAGTCCGTGACTCTGACGGTGCCTTTCTCGGTCAAGAGCAGCGCGGAATGGATGACAGATGCGAAATTGACCTGGCACCGGCAGGGAGAGGCACGCTCCACCCTGAATCTCACTGTTCCCGCCGGCGGGGTCCGACTGGTGAACACCACCGTGGAGAAATGACAATTTGGTGCGAATTTCGTAAATATGCAGAATGCCAATTTGCGGACGAAGTTCAAGGCATTACAATTCGGTCATGCTGGCCCGCGGTCGCCTTTCACATCTCGTCTCCGCAACCTCCCCCCTGCTGGATCGTTCATGGCCGTTTTTGAAACGCATTCGTCGAGGGCTACGCGCGCCGTTGTATCGCCTGTCCGATACGGGCCTTTTCGGATTGCAACCCCTCGAATTGCATCTTCTGATCTGCGGTTTTCCGCGATCCGGCACCACCCTCCTCCAACTCATGCTGGAGAATGCGCTTCCGAACGCGCGCCGTTTCGAGCGCGAAGTGAGCGGGTGGCGCGCCGCCACTTATGCCTGGCGAAATCATCGCTTGATGATCTCGAAGATGCCTCATGACCTGTTTCGCCTTCCCCAATTGCAATCGTTCTACGCCGGCCGCCGTGCCACGCTCAAGACCATCCTCATGCTTCGCGACCCGCGTGATCTGCTGACCTCGCAGCGGAAAACCGGCGGGCCGGTTGGGTATTGCGTCGGGCTCGAGCGGTGGCGGAATTATTACGAAGCGTTTTGCCAGCACGTCAATGACTGCAATACGCTTCTGGTTCGCTACGAACAACTGGTGGCTCAGCCGGCCCAGGAGCAATTGCGCATCGAGAAGTTCTGCGGCCAAGAAATGGGGGTGCCGTTCGATCAGTTTCACTCGATCGATCGCCCCACGTTCGACACGAGCACGCTGAACGGGCTTCGGCCCATCGAGCAATCGCTGGTCGGACGCTGGGCAGCGCTGGAACATTACGATCGCGTCGAGCAGGCGCTGCGCGAACTCCCGGAGTTGCCCGATGCGCTCGTGCGTCTGGGTTACGAAACTGACAATTCGTGGATCGACGCATGGCGGCGAGAAGCGCGGCCCCCTTCTGCATTCGCGAATGAGACTCGCGAAACCGTCGCGGCAATATCAAGAATTGCCTGAAGCCCGGTAAACTACCGGCGCTTGGCACTCGTCACGAACCACGCATCCGTCGACATTCCCACCAGCCCGGAGGCAGCGGGTCTGCCGTGCGGGTCACTTTCCGACCGCCTCAAATTGCTGGTCGAGCGGCACCGTTATGCGATATTTGCCGCAGTCCTGCTCTTGTACCTCGCGTGCTTCAACGGCCTGTGGAGACCTGACCCGGACAGCGCCCTCTACCTCACGATCGGACGAAACCTGGCGCTCGGCAACGGCTACGCCTACCAGGGTCAGCCTCAACACCTCGTGTTTCCCGGATTGCCCGTGGCGCTGGGCGGACTGTTCAAGATTTTCAATCAATCGGCTCCGCGCGCGGCGCTCATCCTCATGCTGATGGCGGGCGTCGCCGCACTTGCGCTCACGTACCGGGTCTTCCTTCTCCACAGTGACCGCGGCACTGCGCTGGTCATGACGCTGGCGATGGCGACGACGCGGATCTTCTACCGCTCCTGTTTTGAGATCCTCACCGACTTGCCGTTTCTCGTCGGCGTTCTCGCATTCCTCGCGGGCTTTGAGGCAATCGTTCATCCGCGTCGGACGCCCGCGGGCACAGCTTGCGCGCGGTGGTTCGACTGGGTTTTGCTCATCGTCGGCCTGGGCCTGGCGGTGCTGATGCGCCCGGTCATGTGGGCGCTGGTCCTGTCAATCGTCGCGGCGCTGATCGTGTCACTGTTGCGCGGGAACAGCCGTCGTCCGCAGATACTCGTGTGCTTCGCGCTGGTCATCATCGCGGCGGCGTGCTTCTACTGGATGGACCCACGACGTGGCGGCGGGAGCGTGGCCATGGGCGATTACGAATCGGAGATCGTCAAAACCGTCCTGCCTCACTTCCAGCAATTTCTGCATCGATCGATTTCCGAATTTCTTCCTCGTTTCTTTGAGGCGTCGGCAGCGCAGGCGATATTCGGTACGCGGATTGGGCCGGGCCTCAACTCGCTAGCCGGCGTGTTCGTGATCGGCGCGACGATCTGGCTTTTCCGGGTCCGGCCCCTGTGGGGAATCTGGGTCTTTATGGTGTTGCTGCTGATGTTCACGGTCGTGAAGCCGCTCGACCGATACTTCCTGCCCGTTTTGCCTCTGCTGCTATTTGCATGGTGGCGTGCGCTGGTCTGGATCGATCATCGAATGAGCCGGCCATGGAGTGATCGGGTGTTTCTCTTCCTGCTCTGCGTAGGGTTTGGGACGAACTTTGCGCGAATCGGGCAGTTGTTCGTCGAGCAGCACCGCCGTCCGTTTCTCCAGTACTGCGAGGATGGGACGTTTGCGTCGCTGGACCAGGTGACCCGCCTTCTCAACTCCCAGGTGGCGCCGCGGTCCTGGGTGTTGGCGCCGATGAAGCTGGGGCGCATCCTCACCTTTCGCAGCAGCGTCTATGCGACCCATACGCCCGAGCGGCTCGACCTGGATCCACGGGCGCAGCAGATCTACGTCCTGGAGCCGGCGGGCGATCAGGTGATGGAATGGCTGAAGCAGAAAGGGTGCGTCGTCGGCCCGCAACTGGGAACGACGATCCAGGGCAATCGGGGCGGAGAGCGATTTTCACTGCATCTAATTGTATTAGACCCCAGCGCGGCAAATCCCCACAATACGCCTGAGCATCGCTGACAAAAATCGCGAAGCCGTCCGGCAATTATGTAATTGCCAGAATCCGAGCGATCGTCATAATTCGGTGGAGTTCCTCTCGCAATCGAGGTTCAACTGGCCCGTGGCGCGGGCGGAGGCGATCCATGTGGTATCGGCTGAGCGTGGCGGACCGGGAGTCGGGAACCGAGGCAACGTGGGACGTCGAGTGTGGCAACGAGAAGGAAGCGGCCCATCGCGCCGAGCAAAAGGGGTACCTCGTCAGCTCCATCGAACAGATTCCCGATGAGACCTCGCACGGCGGGCATCATCACGCCAACGACCGTGAGCCGAGTGTCGGCGCCATGGTTCATTACATCCTTCCCGACGGTTCGCAACGCGGCGCGCATCGGCCGGCGGTGATCACGCACCTCTGGAGCAAGGACCATCCCATCCACCCCGGCCTCTCCGACCTGTGCGTCTTCAAGGCCAAGAACGACGACTTCATCGCGCCAGGCGCCGTCGTGATGGTAACCGCCGTCAGCTTTCGAGAATCCACCGTCGAAAAACCCGATGCGCCGGGAACGTGGCATTGGCCGGAATGAGAGTTCAGGGTTCGGGATTCAGGTCAAGCCGCTGCGAACCGCGCGAATTGCGCAGCGCCATGGTGAAGCGCCCTTTCATCTGTTCAAACGGCAAACATGACGTCGTCGAATCGTTCTTCACTGAACCCCGAACCCCGAACCCTGAACCCTCTCCTACTTTGATCCTTCCGGCCTCTCCTCACCTAAATACTTTTCGGTGATCGCGTCGGTGAGATCGACGTCGTTGACGTTGGCGAGGGTGCAGAGCCAGGCGAGCACGTCGGCGAATTCTTCATTGAGATTGGCGCGGTCGTCGCCATGGAGCGCGGTGGCCAGTTCGCCCACTTCTTCCACGAACCACATGAACGTGCCGGGCGTGCCGCGGGCGCGGTCGGCCTTCTCGTACCGCGACGCAATGTGCTTCTGAAATTCCCGAAGCGTGAACGGAGATGTGCTCATCTGTGAATCCTCGCGCTCGCGTGCGCCCGTACCCAGGACGCCCTTACTCCGCGGAGTCGGGCGGTGGAGGGCCGGCATCCTCGACGTCGCCGGCGTCACGGGCGCCTTCGAAATCCATCATGAACTCGATCCGCTTCATCGCCTCATCGCCGATCCGGCGTCGGAGCATATTCCGCGCCCGGCGAATTCCGGTGCGCCGGGAGACGTGGCCGATGATGATCAATTTGTTCTTCAGCTTCGGCAGGATCTCGACGAACTGGTCCAGGTGCAGGTGCTTTCCCGCCTTCGCCTTGACGCGATGCTCGGCGTCGAAAAACGTCACCTCGGTGATCAGCGTCTCGGAATTCTGCACGTCGGACTGGTCGAAGACGCTGCCGATGGTCGTGTCGCCGAGGAATGCGACCAGCGGAACTTCCAGCCGGTACTGGATCTCGATGCCGTCCTTCTTCAGCGTCGCCAGCTCGGGTCCGGTCTTGCCGAAGAATTCCGGCTTCAATTTTTCGCGAATGCTGAGCAGAACGTATCCCAGGCTGGCGCCGCCGTGATGCGTGGCGACGGCGCGGATGCCGAAGTCGCGCCGCACCTCGAAGAGCTGATCGGGCGCCATCGGCACCAGCGTGAAGGGTGTGCCTTGCCGCTCGACGTCGCGCCAGCAGCGCAGGAGTCGATCGACGGGGTCGCGCAGCTCGCGCGGCAGCAGGATCGTGCCCGCCTTCATCCCCTGGAAGTAGCGCTGCGAGAGGTAGTAGGGGAGGCCCGCCAGGTGGTCCATGTGCCCGTGCGTGATGCAGACGAAATCGCTGGTGAGGGAAAAATGCGGAGCACGTCCGATATCGAAGCAAACGTTGAGCTCCGGAACCTGCACGACGGTTTCCTCGCCTGCAACGCTGTAGCCAATCACGCTGTGAAGCCCCAGCGGGATTTTGGCGAACTTCTGAACCAGAAACGACTTCTCGATCATGGTCGGGCGAGTGTAGCGGTGGGAGGCAGTAATGTCAGTTTCTGTAAGTTGAGGCGAAGCCGGGTGTGATCGACCGCTGGAAAATTAGCTGTTTTTCTCGATCGAAAGCCTGATTTTTCCTTGACACGCATGGGCTCGTTTTTAGAATTTGTCCTTGTTCGACCGCCTAAGCCCTTTTCAAACAAAGGGCGTGGAGAAACCAAGGCGGCCCGCGCGGGCCGCTTCGCCGGTGGCGGCTATCCGCCGGCAGGGGCGAATCGGCTGATCTGAGCCGAGGGAGACTTTCAACTCCCAGCCCGTCAGCTAACTCCGCAGGCACGTGAAAGGGATCTCGACGCTCCATCCGCGTCCGAATCCTTCCCGAGTTGTTGTTCTTCGCCTGGCCAATCGGCGTTGGGTCATTTGCTTGCGCTGGCTGCCAGGCCTCACCCGCGCTTTCCCCTCACGGGAAAACGCACAGACGCAAGGAGCTTCGACATGATGGAAAGCCAGGCAGAATCGCTACGCAAGGCGATTGAGGCATTGATCAGTGCCAAGATTCACGACGTTCTCCAGCCGGGCGGGGTGGACCGGCTGGCCGCGCATCGACGGACCGGCGTTGCTTCATTTGACATTCGCAAAGCCGAACAGCGCCTCGATCAGGCGCTCTCCGATGTTCTGCCTTCCACGTCCGAAAGCCTGGCCAACTGATTCCCATCACAGGTAATTGAAAAGAGACGCGCCACTCCACGTGGCGCGTCTCTTTCATTTTGGCTGGAGGTTCGGGAGGTTGCTCAACGCGTTTCTCCCAACTCGCCGCCAACCTTCGTATAGTTTGCCGCATGGCCAAGCACACGATCGTTTTGATTCCGGGGGACGGCATCGGTCCCGAGGTGACGGCGGCTACTCGACGCGTGATCGAGGCCGCGAGGCTTAGCGTCGACTGGGTGGAACTGCCCGCGGGCGCGGCGGCGATCGAGCAGGGATTCGAGAACGTCCTGCCGCAGCGGACGCTCGCCGCCATCCAGGCCCACAAGGTCGCGCTCAAGGGCCCGGTGACGACGCCCGTCGGGAAGGGCTTCGCGTCGGTCAACGTGCAGCTTCGCAAGAAGCTCAACCTGTATGCGGCAGTACGGCCCGTTCGCAGCCTCGCGGGCGTCAAGACGCGCTTCGAGGGCGTAGACATGGTCATCGTCCGCGAAAATACAGAAGGCCTTTACAGCGGTATCGAGAACGAAGTCATTCCCGGGGTCGTGACCAGTCTCAAGGTCGCCACGGAAGTTGCCTGCACCCGCATCGCCCGCTTCGCCTTTCGCTACGCGACCAAACGGCAGCGACGGAAGATCACGGTGTTCCACAAGGCGAACATCATGAAGATGAGCGACGGGCTGTTCCTCGACTGCTCGCGACGGATCCACGAGGAGGAATATCCGAACTTCGAATACGAAGAGCTGATCATCGACGCCGGTTGCATGAAGCTCGTGCAGGATCCCAGCCGAATCGACGTGCTCCTGATGGAGAACCTGTACGGCGATGTCGTCAGCGACCTGTGCGCTGGATTGGTGGGCGGATTGGGCGTGGTGCCGGGCTCGAACATTGGTGAGGAGGCCGCGGTGTTCGAGGCGGTACACGGCAGCGCCCCGGACATCGCCGGCAAGGGGTTCGCCAACCCGCTGGCGCTGATCATGAGCGGAGTGATGATGCTGAACCACATTCACGAGGAGCGGATCGCGCAGAACGTCAAGCGCGCTTATGACACCGTCCTCCTGGAAGGAAAAGTCCGCACGCGCGATCTGGGTGGCAGCGCCGGCACTTACGATTTTGCGGACGCCATCATTGAAAAACTCGATAACGGGCCGCATTAGACTATTTCACTTGCCGCTGACCCCCGCGCCGTTTCAGTCCTCCATCAGGCGCTCAGGTCATTCCCGGTTCCCGCTGGCATCAGCCTGATCGAAAGCCGGTTTCTTGCACTCCTTCATTCGCCCGCCACCGAAGCCCGCGAGGGCGAGATGGAGCGCATCCGCCGTTCCATCCTCGCCTGAATTTAGGCCCGCCGACGCCGAAACTTCGTTGCGGATCGCTCCGGGATCCTCGGGCTGCGGAGGAGTACGGGTTCCGTTTTCGTCGTCGACCGAGTTTCGGTAGGGAGGAAC
This sequence comes from Tepidisphaerales bacterium, assembly GCA_038240605.1. Taxonomy (GTDB): domain Bacteria; phylum Planctomycetota; class Phycisphaerae; order Tepidisphaerales; family Tepidisphaeraceae; genus JBBSDP01. Next base: position 65,912 of record JBBSDP010000006.1, read on the forward strand.
GGATCGACCGACGATGACTACGTTCTAGAACGGATTGAGCGGTGCTGCTTAGGTTCTGACTGGTACAGCGTGCGGGCGGCAGCCCACTTTCCTTCCTGACAATTGAATCGGGATTTCATTTCGCTTGAGTGCCGTGCTGCGCGGCAGGTGTGGACCGCTTTTAAATTGCGCTGCCGCTGAGATAAATAGGTGACTGTCCCTAGTATGTTTAGTATGTTGAGATAAATAGGTGACTGTCCCTAGTATGTTGAGACATAAACGTTGCCGGCGGCGTCGCAGTGGGGCTCGCAGTCGCTATAGCTGCCGACGCCGAAGTCAAAGTGAGCTTGGTCGGCAGGGCCGTCCCGCCAGCCGCGAATGCCCTCACCGGCGAACAGGCGGGCTTGGCCGTCCTGCACCCGAATGAGGACGCAGTTATTCTGGTCGATCTGGTAATAGCTGCTGTCGGGGCCGAAGCAGGCGCTCTTTTCGCCTTCCCAGCTTTTAAGTGCCTGCCGCGCTGGCCCGCCAAGCCCGCCGGCGAGCGAGGGTCGCAGAAACGCGAAATGTTCGCAGCCCGTCACGCGAGCGGCAGGCTGCGTGGACGGGGCGGCAATCGCGCTCCCGGTGAGGACGTTGGGCGCGAGGGCAGATACCCACACGAAGAACAACCGCCGTCCTGCCTTGAGACCACCGCAGCGCAAGTTCATTAAGACGTCTCCAAGATTTCCCACGATTTGCAGCCGAGATGATAGAGGCCAAAGACCAAACATTCGCTTCTTAATTCTCGGTCGCACCGTTCGACGGCCAAACACGCGATGCGTTCTGCTTAATACATTTAAACGGTTACAACCGCTCCTCCCCGTCGAGAACACCAAACACGCGCACGAGCGATCTTGGCTTCGAGACTGGGGTCGATCAAGGTGGCTGGATTTGGGGATCGGACCAAGGCAGAGGTCCGATCACTGCCGAAGCAAGAATTACTTCTGATACAGCGGCAAGTATCGATACGGGACGCAGAGCGCGAGGCAGGCCATGGAGGTCTGGTATCCCGGCCCGGCGTCCTGTTCCTGGCCTCCGCCGGCCGTGAAGGTGCCGTCCGGCTGCTGCTTGGCAAGCAGCGCATCGACCAGCTTGGGGTAAAGCGTCGCCCAGTACTTATCGCCAAGCTGATTGAGGGCCTGGGCATTGTAGTATACGGCGTAGTAGTAAAACTCCATGTTGGGGTTGTCGGGCGGGTTGGCGATCAACCAGTCGCCGGCGGCCTTGGCTTCGGCTGAATTGTGCTGGCCGAGCAGCTCCATCGCGAGGATGCCGGTGCCGGTCCGCGCCTGGTTGGGCGCGCCGCCCGGCTGGTATCCGAAGCCGCCGGTCGGGACGGCACTGCGCTTCACATAGGCCAACCCCGCCTCCAGCGCGCTCTTCGGCACGGCGGCACCACAGTTGGCGGCGCCGCGCAAGGCCATGAGCTGCCAGCCCGTGCAGGACAGGTCCGAGTCGGGCGCTTCGGTCGTGTAACGCCAGCCCCCTTCGTATACCGGCTGAGACTTCTTCCCGGGCCGCTGCGCGTCGAGGATGAGTTTGACGGACTTGGACAACGCCCGCTCGATGCGGGTGCGGTGCGCGTCGTCCACCATTCCAAATGCTTCAGAGAGCATCACGGTGCTGATGCCGTGCTCGTACATCACGGCGTTGCCGCCCTGCGCCTTGGAGAGGACGCCGGTTTCCTGCTGGGCATCGAGCACGTAGTCGATGCTCTTGTAGAGCATGTCCCCGTACGGCCCCTGGCCCGGCACGTGACCGCGGGCGAGGAAGGCCATGACGGCGAGGGACGGCACCGCCGTCGTCGAGCCGCCGCCGGCCTGCCAGGTCCCATCCGGCTTCTGGTTGTCCTTGAGCCAGTTAAGGGCCTTATCGACCGCTTCGCGCGCCTTGGGGGAAACCGTTTCGTCCTGATCGGCCCGGGCGGACGGCGCGAGCGCATTACCGCGTCCTCGGCCGTCACCGGCCACAATGCAGGGTCCGAGGATGAACGAAGCAGCGGCGGCAAGCATCAGCGCGCGACGGCGCAGGGGATCGCAGAATACGGCGAGGGAATTTCGCGTGATCATGAGTGGCTCCGGCAAGGCGGCGACGGTGAGTCCCTGAAGGACGCACCGTCAATGGGTTGCAGTTTGCACCCTTCATACTGTCAGTCGCCTTGTGGGTTGAAAGGCCGGACGTGGAACCAGCACCATCCGCGTCGTCAGCAACTCCGATTAACGGCCAAGTTCGCCCAACGCGCTGCTGTAGCTGATCGATTCATTGGCCGTCACGAAAGGCTCCTTTAACAGGTCCTGGCGAGCACGACTCGATTCTAGCCTGAATCCGACCGAGACGTGGCTGACCTGGGCGAACTATTCGCTTACCTGATCGTCCTATTCAGACACCCGTGCGTTGGAGCGGAACAGGAGCTTTGCTTCCCCGCCTGCCATGGCTCGTGTAGAGTCCCCGCACTTTTCGTTTCCGACAGGAGCTATTTTGCTGAAGCATCGTTCACTGCGTTACACGTTGATCCTGGCCGTCACGGTTGTCGTCTGCCTGCCGCTGGTTGGCCAGGTAGTCAGGAAGTCAGCCAACCGCTCTGCCGACGAGTCCCGCACCGCGGCTGCCGCCGAAGACGGAAATACCAATCCCGTGCCCGAGCCGCTCGCCCCTCCGGCCACGCGACCGACCAGCCGGCCAACGTCGGTTGACCCGGCCAGGATTGTCTTGAAGGTCGGTGACGAAAAGATCACCGCCGGCGAGTTTGAAGGATTCGTCGCAGACCTGCCGCCGCAGCGCGCGGCGCAGGTCCTGGCGCGTCCGGACGGCCGGCGCCGGCTGGCCGAGCAGATCGTCATGCTCAAGGTCGTGGCCGACGAGGCGCAGCGTCGCATGGCCGAGGCCGCGCCGCGCGATCGCCTCACGTACCAGCAGGCTCTCATGCAGGCGATGACGAACCTGCTGGCGGCGGACACGGTGGAGGACCAGAAGTTCTTCAACAGCCATCGGACCTATTTCGACAAGCTCAAGGCGCGTCACATCCTGATCGCGACCGACGATTCGGTCGTCCCCGGCAAGAAGCTGAGCGACGACGAGGCGCGTACCAAGGCACAATTGCTGAAGAAGCGCCTGGACCAGGGCGAGGACTTCGCCAAGCTGGCCAAGGCTGAATCCGATGACGTTCGCTCCGGCGCCGAGGGGGGCGACCTCGGCTCCGTCTACCGCGGCATGATGGTCCCGCCGTTCGAGCAGGCCCTGTTCGCATTGAAAAAGGGGGAGATCAGCGAGCCCGTGCGGACGCCGTTCGGCTACCACATTATCCAATTGCTCGACAAGGAAACCTCGACATACGACCAGGCCCGCGAGAAGGTGGTGCAAAAGCGATTCGAGACGCTTCTGGAAGACTTGAAGGCCAGACAGCCTGCCGACCTGGACGAGGTGTATTTCGGCAAGGCGCCCGTCGCACCGACGACGCAGCCGACCACTCAGCCAGCCACGAAACCGGCTTCGACGCAAGCTATCGCCCCGACGCCGTCCGTGGCCAAGTGATCGAACGTGCCGGCTGTTGCGCCGAGCACGTCACGGATTGCGTTCCGTCACCAACCAGGGGACATCGGCGACCTGCGCCACGTGATTTGCCCATCGCGCCTGGACAAAGAGCCAGTCGCTGAGCCGATTGAGGTACGTGATCAGGGCGGGTTCGACCGGTCGGTCCAGTGAGAATGCGACCAGCAGCCTCTCGGACCTGCGGCAGATCGTGCGGGCCAGGTGAAGCCGCGCGGCCGGTTCAGTTCCCCCGGGGAGGATGAAGTTGCGCAGCGGGGCAAGCCGGGTTTCCGCAGTGTCGATCTGCATCTCCAGTCGTGTGATGGCAGCTTCATCGAGCGGCGGCAGCGACTTGTTCTGTGGGCTGGCCTCCGGGGTCGCCAGGTGGGCGCCGATCACGAACAGATCGCTCTGAACTTCACGCAGGCGAAGGAGCAATTCCCCGTCCGCAACAACCGCCGCCAGTCCGATGGCGGCGTTGAGTTCGTCGACGGTGCCGTAGCATTCGATGCGCGGATCCGACTTGCGCACCCGGCTCCCGCCGATCAGCCCGGTGGAGCCGTCGTCCCCGGTCTTGGTGTAAATCTTCATGCGCCGATCATGTACGGGGAGGTTGAGCCGATCAAGCGAGGATCAACGCAAATGGTTTGCGCGGACGCGTGAACGCGCCGCTCGCACCTCCTCCTCTTTCGCTTTTACTTTTTCTCGTTTCGCCCGTAGGTTCATCTGCGAATTATGGCATCGATCCCCATTGACGGCGCAGCGCTGGCGGCGACCCTTCGAGAAGAGGTCGCGGCGGGGGTGCGCGCTCTCTCCGAAAGCGGCCGGCGCGTCCACCTGACCGCGATCCTGATCGGCTCGACCCCGGCGGGGGAGCTTTACGCCGAGCGACAGCGCCAGGCCTGTCAGACGGCCGGCATCGACTACGAGCTTCGCACGTTGCCGGCCGACATTTCGCCCCCGGATGTCGAACAAGTGATTCACGGCCTTAACCGCGATCCATCGGTCACCGGCATCATGCTGCACTTGCCCCTCCCGAAGCAGCTCGACGCCACGCGTCTCCAATACCAGATCGATCCGGTGAAGGACGTGGAAGGGATCAACCCGGCCAACATTGGATACGTCGTCTACGGGCGCACGCTCATCGCGCCCTGCACCGCGCTGGCGGTGATCGAGTTGATCAAGTCGACCGGGGCGTCGTTGCGCGGGGCCGAGGCGGTCGTGGTGGGCGCCAGCGAAATCGCCGGCAAGCCGATCGCGCTGCTGCTGACCGAGCGCCTCGCCACCGTCACGCTCTGCCACATTGCCACCCACGACCTGGCCAGTCATACCCGTCGGGCTGAGGTCCTCGTCGTCGCGGTCGGACATCCCGGATTGATCGGCGCCAAGCATCTGCGCGAGGGATCGATCGTCATTGACGTCGGCATCAACCGCATCACGGGCGCGGATGGCGTGAAAAAGACGGTGGGCGACGTCGATCCGGAAGCGGTCGCAGCCATCGCCGCCCGCCACACTCCCGTGCCAGGCGGTGTTGGGCCGATGACGGTCGCCATGCTGTTGAAGAACACGCTCCGCAGCGCCGAACTGCTCGCCCAGCCGAATCGGCCCGCCGGTCCCTGAACGCGCGTCGCACGAAGGGCACAGAGGTGGACCGATGCCAGCCCGCCAGATCGTCTTCGATTCCATGACGGCGCTGTCGCTGCTCCTGTGTATCGCCACAGCGGCGCTCTGGGCGGCGACGTGGCACTCGATGCGCGGCATCACCCCATTCCATCCGATGCCGGCGCATTTAGAGGTGTGGTCGGCCGGCGGCGTGGTGGCGCTGGAGCGTGTGGGGCCGGTGACGATTACCACCGACCGGGTAACGATTGTCTACCAGCGGACGCTCCCGGCGGTGCCGCACATGCTGATCTTCGTCGCCTTTGCGATCCTTCCCGCGTGGTGGTTCCTGGCCTGGCGTCGTCGCCTCCGACGCATGCCTGACGGTTTGTGCCGCAACTGTGGGTATGACCTGCGCATGTCAACTGATCGATGCCCCGAATGCGGTAAACCGTCCCCGAAATTGACGCATGAGCAACCGGGGTAAATCTTGGCCGGCGGAGCCGGATTCGCCTTGACCGGTTATCTTTGTGATTGTGCCGGCGCGTCGCTGCCGTAGAATGAAGCGCTGATCCCCAACAGCGGTCTTCTCACCTTCGGGAGGGTCCCATGAGCCGCCTCGATCGACACGTTCAGTTCGTTCGTAACAAAATGGCGCTGTCCCTGGTGCTGCGCGGCCTCGCGTGGACGCTGCTTGGCTTTGCCGTGGGTGTGTGGATCGCGGTGATCGTGGGCAAGCTGGTGCAGGTTCACCTGCCTCGAGAACGCGTCTGGTTTCTGGCGTTTCTGGGCGGCGCTGTCGTCGCCGCCGTGACATGGGCGATCATCCGCCGGCCCAGCGCGCGCGAGGCAGCGGTAGCGATCGACGAGAAGTTGGCGCTGAAGGAGAAGTTCAGCACCGCGCTCTATGTGCGTCCGATGAAAGACCCGTTCGCGGCGGCGGCGGTGCGCGATGCCGAGCGCACGGCCGACAACGTCAGCCTGGCCAAGCGATTTCCCATTGAGCTTCCGATGGTCGGTATCACGACCATCGCGGTGGGGCTCGCGGTGTTGCTGACGGCGTGGCTGATGCCGGTCGTCGACCTGTTTGGCGTCCAGGCGGCCCGGCTGAAGAAGGAGCAGGTCGCCGTTGCCCGCCGGGCGCATGCGGAGCACGCGGTGCGTCAGGCAATCGCGCAGATCGAGGCGACGCCGCGCGCGGTAGCGAACGCCGAGCCACTCAAGCTGGCCAAGCAGGACCTCTCGGAGATGCTCAAGCGTCCGATCGAGGACCCCGACAAGGCGCAGAAGAAGGCCGAAGCGGCGCTGAAGGAAATCGAAGCGGTCAAGCAGAAGATCAAGGACAACCAGCGCTACGCCGAAGCACAAAACGAGATGCAGGCGTTCAAGTCGATGTCGATGCCGACGGAGGAGACCGGCCCCGTCGCGGACGCGGCGCGGAGCATCGCCAAGGGGAACTTCTCCGACGCGGTCGACAACATCCAGGACGCGGTCGATAAGTTCCAGAAGATGGATCCCAAGGAGCAGGAGAAGGCCGCGCGGCAGATGAACCAGCTCGCTCAGAAGATGCAGCAGATGGCCGAGGATCCCAAGGTGCAGCAGCAGATGCAGCAGAAGCTTCAGCAGATGGGCGCCAACCCGCAGCAGGCGAAGCAGATGACGAATCTCATGCAGCAGGCTGCCAACGGAAACCAGCAGGCGCAGCAACAGCTCCAGCAGATGGCCAAGCAGGTCGCCCAGGCCGCCAACCAGAAACAGGGCGGCAATTCGCAGCAGCAACAACAGGCCGCCCAGCAGATCCAGAACGCCGTCCAGCAGATGCAGCAGCAGGCCAACGGGCAGGCGCAGGCACAGCAGATGGCGTCGTCGGCCCAGCAACTGGCCAAGGCGATGCAGGGTGCGGCGCAGCAGGGCGGACAGCAAGGACAGTCGGGTCAGCAGGGACAGGCGAAGGGTGGCCAGCAGGGACAGCAATCGGCGTCACAGCAGATGGCGCAGGCGGGGCAGTCGATGCAACAGCAACTCGGTCAATTACAGGCGATGTCGAAGGACGGCCAAGCCGTTGCCGCCGGTCAGCAGGGTGGCCAGAGCGGCCAAAACGGTCAGAACGGCAGACAGGGTCAGGGTGGCCAGAACGGACAGAACCAGGGCGGACAACAACCCGGCCAGGGCCAGGGGGGTCAGTGGGCCAAGGGGAATCCGAATCAGCAGGGACAGGGTGGCCAGGGCGGCCCGGCGATGGCGGCTGGCGCGCGGCCGGATGCCCAGGAAGCGCCGTTCGGGGTCAAGCAGGAAGTGACTAGCTATCAAACAGATGAGAAGGGAAAGATTCTCGCCAGCAGCTTTGTGAAGGCGGGTTCGGTCAAGGGTGATTCCAAGGTTGAATTGTCCAACGATGCCTTGAAGGACTACCAGGAAGCAACCGACGAAGTGCAGGAAGACCGGATTCCGCGCAACGCGTCGAACGCGGTCAAGGAGTATTTCAAGACCCTCCAGCAAAACGCGAAGTAGGCGCGCCACGCGCGATTGAATCAGATGCCGTCGCGAGGGATTCGATGAAGTTTGCGAACGACCTGGCGGCGTCGCACCGTTACCCCCGGCACCTGAAGGGCTAAGTCCGCAACCAATGCAAAGGGCGTGGATCAACGTTGCGGGACTGGCCGAACTGGCGATCGCCCTTGGACTCGGATGCCTCGCCGGCTGCTCCGATCCAAAACAGCCCGAGGCGATCTGGTGCAAGACCGGCGTGGGGCCGTGCGAGGTCGTTTATCCGCGGGCGATCAGTTACGACCGGGCGGACGATTCGTTTTTCATCATCGATCGCGTTGCCCGCGTGCAGCACCTGAGCCGTGACGGAACGTTCCTCAACGCCTGGCAGATGCCGCAGTGGCAATACGGAAAGCCGGTCGGCGTCGCGTCTGGCCCCGACGGCAACTTGTGGGTCCCCGATACGCACTACCATCGCGTGATTGTCTACAGCCCGCAGGGGAAAATCCTTCACAAGTGGGGCGGCGAAGGAAAAGGCCCGGGTCAGTTCATTTATCCGACCGATGTCGCCTTCGACGAGAAGGGCCACGTCTTCGTCAGCGAATATGGCGACAACGACCGCATCCAGGTCTTCGATGGTCCGGGCGGAAAAGTCCTCTACCAGTTCGGGAAGTTCGGCGCCGGCGCCGGCGAGTTCTCGCGGCCGCAGTCGATGGTCATCGACCGGGGGCTGGTGTACGTTACCGACGCCTGCAACCATCGCATCGCGGTCTTCACGACGGCCGGCGCGTTCGTGCGGAACATGGGTTCGGTCGGCTCAGGTCCGGGACAATTCCGATTCCCGTACGGGCTGGATCAGGACCGCGAGGGGCACCTGATCGTCTGCGAGTTCGGCAACAACCGGGTACAGATGATCGACAAGGAAAGCGGCCGGGGCATCAAGACCTGGGGCGGCGGTGGTCGGGAGCCGGGACAACTCGCCTATCCGTGGGGCGTCGCGGTCGATAAGCACAACCGCGTGGTCGTCGTGGACGCGGGGAACAATCGGCTTCAGGTGTTTGAATTTTGAATTGTGGTCCGTGGTCCGTGGTCCGTGGTCCGTGGTCAGTTGTCAGTTCTCAGTTGTGCGTAGCGAGGGCGCGGCGCGAGTTGGCGGTTGACGGAGAACGTGGTGGTTTTGTCATTTCTCCCACCGACTGGCTTGCTGCTGGATGTCGGGCCATTGCACGTCCTCGCCTTCGTCTCGCCGATCCGTCTGGAATACCTGTCGGTCTGGATGGCGCTGCTCCTGTTTGCGGTGGTCGCGGCGCCGATCGTCCTGCTGGGTCGGCGCTCGCTCAACGGACTTGGGCCGGTGCGGAAGTGGGTGGCGATCGGCATCCGCCTCGCCGTCCTCCTGTTGCTGGTGCTGATCATCGGCGGCGTGCGATTTCAGTCACGGCACAAGGACCTGGAGGTCATGGTCCTGCGCGACATCAGCCGTTCGACGGAGCTGGTCACCGACTATCCCGGCAAGACGCTTCAGGATTCGGTGGACGATTACCTGCGCGGCGTGACCCGCCAGGACAAGGACAAGCGGCCGGACGACCGGCTGGGGATCATCAGCTTCAAGGAGCGGGCCCTGGTCGACGCGATGCCGGACAAGGAGCTCCGACTGGACACGCGGGGGATTCGCGACCCGGGCACCGGTACCGACACGGCCGCCGCCATTCAACTGGCGCTGGCGACGATGTCGCCTGATGCGATGCACCGGCTTCTGCTGATCTGGGATGGCAATCAGACGGTGGGAGATCTGGATGCGGCCGTATCGGCCGCCGCCGCTCAGCACGTTCCGATCGACGTGATGCCGCTGCACTATGACGTGCGCAACGAGACGATGGTCGATCGCTTCGTCGCCCCGCCCTTGCGTCGCGAGAACGAACCATTCACGATTGACGTCTATCTCAATTCCACCGCGGATGTGCCGGTTCGCGGAAAACTCAACGTCCTGCACAAGATCCAGGGAAAGCCGGAGTACCTGGTCAACGACATGCTTATCACGCTCCGGCCGGCGGAGGGGGACCGGCCCGGCGTGACCGTCCAGCACATTCACGTCCCGGCGCTGCACAACGCGGGCGTTCACCAGTTCCATGCGACGTTCACCCCGGACAAGGGCGGCCCCGCGGACGCCGTCACCACGGAGATCGGCGGCACGGGCGCGCCCGGCGCGAAGCAGCGGCCGCAGATCAACAAGGAAGCTGACGCGTTCACGATCGTCCGGGGCGAAGGGAAGGTGCTTTACGTTGACAACGTCCCAGGCGGCAGCGGGGCCGGGAGCCCCGGGCAGATCCTCGTGCAGGCGATGAAGCGACAGGGGATCGAGCTGCAATCGATCGGCATCGATCAGTTCCCCAACAACATCATCGAGCTCCAGAATTACGACGCGATCGTTCTGGCCAACGTGCCCCACGGCGCCGGCGGCATCGATCCCAACCAGGACAAGATGATCGCCACCTACGTCCACGACATGGGCGGCGGGCTGGTGATGATCGGCGGTGACGAATCGTTCGGTGCCGGGGGCTGGCAGAACACCGAGACCGAGAAGGTCCTTCCCGTCGACATGGAAATCCCCGCCCAGCGCCAGGTGGGCAAAGGGGCGCTGGTCCTGATCATGCACTCCTGCGAAATGCCGCAGGGTAACTACTGGGGCGAGCAATGCGGCATCAAGGCCGCCGACGCTCTTTCCGAACACGATGAGATCGGTGTCATCAGCTACAACTGGGGCGGCGGCGGGGGCGTGAACGGGGCCGGCGGCAGCCAGTGGGATTTCAACCTCCAGGAACGGGGCGACGGCAGCGCCGTCAAGGCCGCCATCAAGAACATGAAGCTGGGAGACATGCCCAGCTTCGACGATTCGCTGAACGTCGCGCTCAACGGGATCAATGGCATTGGCGGCCTGAAAAATTCCAACGCCCGCCACAAGCACGTCACCATCATCAGCGACGGCGATCCCGCCGCGCCAAACGGCAACCTCGTCGCCCAATACCAGGCGGCGAAAGTGAGCGTCTCCACCGTCACCGTCTACCCGCACATGACCGGCGCGTCCGGACGGCCGCCGACGATGGACGACATCGCCAACCAGCTCAAGGGAAAGTCTTACGGGCCGATCGATTCCAATCCCAATCAGCTCCCGCAGATCTTCATCAAGGAGGCGACGGTCGTCCGCCGCAGCCTGATTCACGAGGACAACGCCGGTATCCCGATCGCGGCGCTGGACACCTCCGACGATTTCATCAAAGGGCTTGCGGACTTTCCCGCCGTCCGCGGCATGGTCCTCACGAGCCGTAAGAATGACCCGAAGGTCGTCGTGCCGCTGGGGGCGGGAAAGATGAACGACCCGATCCTCGCCCATTGGCAGGCGGGGTTGGGCAAGTCCGCGGTCTTCACCTCTGATGCCTGGAACAAATGGGCGGCGCGGTGGGTGGGGTCCAGCGTCTACGACAAGCTCTGGGCGCAGATCATTCGCGGCGTCTCGCGCGCGCCGATGAGCGCCGACTTTGACGTTCAGACCACCGTGACGGGCGACAAGGGGAAGATCGTCGTCGAAGCCTTCAACAAGGACTCCTCGAGCCAGAACTTCCTCAGCGTCGGTGGAACGGTCGTCGGCGGACAGGACATGAAGGAGCACCCGGTCCGGCTCGTGCAGACCGGCCCCGGCACCTACGAGGGAACCTTCGATACCAACGGCCCCGGCAACTACGTCGTCGCGCTCAGTTACAGTGGCGGACCGGAGAATAAGGGCGGGATGCTCATCAGCGGCGTCGCCTTGAACAACGATCCCGAACTCCGCGACCTGCGCAGCAATGACACGCGCCTGGCGGAGATCGCCGACCGCACCGGCGGACGCCGGCTTGATCCCTGGGAGGCGCAGGCGGCCAACCTCTTCACCCGCGCGGGCGTGGCCGTCACCTCCTCGCCGATGCCGATCTGGGACCGCCTGATTCTCGTCCTGTTGCTGCTCATCCTGATCGACGTGGCGACGCGCCGGATCGCCTGGGACTGGGCGGCGACCAAGCGTCTCGCGTCCGCCGTCACTCGGCGCGTTCACGATTTCACCACGGTTCGCAAGGTGGAGTCGCGCCAGACGCTCGACGCGCTCAAGCGCGTGCGCGGCGAAGTGGCGGAGCAGAAGTTCAAGCCATCTGAAACGGCCGCCGGCACCGCCACGCCGCCTCCGGTACCTGCCGCGGTGCGGCCCGATCCGAAAGCGAAATTCCAGGCCAAAGGCGTCGAAGGGGAAATAACGCAGATGGTCGGCGGCGCCACCGACAAGCCGATCCCGCCGCCCCCGAAGAAGATCGAGCCGAAGGGCGGCTCTGGCTCCGGCAGCCATACCGGCTCACTGCTCGAGGCCAAGCGCCGTGCCCAGCAACAGATCAAGCGGAAGGAGCAGGGTGAATAGCCCGCGATTCAGGCGCCTTGACGTCCGTTTCCCTTTGTCGAAAAACGTGTTCATAGCGAGAGCTCAATTATGACTCAGACCAATGCCCCCGTCCCCGGAGTTGATCCCCAGGTCCACGCGTTATGCGAAGCGTTTCGCCGCGATTACCGCGCCGTTCAGGCGGAGATCGCCAAGGCGATCGTGGGGCACGAGGACATTATCGATGGCGTGCTGACCTGCCTCTTCGTCGGTGGCCATGCCTTGCTTGAAGGCGTACCGGGGCTCGGCAAGACCGCGCTGATCCGGACGCTCGCATCGGCCCTGAACCTCAAGTTCAGCCGTATCCAGTTCACGCCCGACCTGATGCCCGCCGACGTGATCGGCACCAACGTGATCATGGAGAACGAGCATGGGCAGCGAGCGTTCACGTTTATGAAAGGCCCGATCTTCGCGCAGATCGTCCTCGCCGACGAAATCAACCGCGCGACCCCCAAGACACAAAGCGCGCTGCTCGAGGCGATGCAGGAAAAGCAGGTGACGGCCGGCGGCGAGGTCCGCAAGCTCGAGGAGCCGTTCTTCGTGATGGCAACGCAGAACCCGCTCGAGCAGGAAGGGACCTATCCGCTCCCCGAGGCGCAGCTCGACCGGTTCTTCTTCAAGCTGATCGTGAAATATTCCAACCGCGAAGAGCTGCGCGCGATCCTCGATCGGACGACGACCGGTCACAAGGTGCAGATCAACGCCGTGATCGACGGCCCGCGGATCATGGCCAACCAGGAGCTGGTGAAGCGCGTGGTGATCGCGCCGCACGTTCAGGACTTCGCGATCCGCTGCACGCTGGCGACGCACCCGCAGGGGCAGTTTGCGATCCCGATGGTGAACCAGTTCCTGCGCGTCGGCGCCAGCCCGCGCGCCGCCCAGGCGATCACCCTCGCCGCCAAGGTCCGCGCCCTGCTCGACGGCCGCTTCCACGTCAGCTTCAAGGACGTGAAGGAGGCGTGCGTCCCGGCCATGCGCCACCGCGTGATCCTCAACTTCGAAGGGGAGGCTGAAGGCATCACCACCGACATGGTTCTCGAAAAAGTCGTCGCTGAAACCCCGACGACGATCGAAAGCGAGCTGGCGGCGGGGCGGGTGTAATCCCCAACGCGCCACGGCGATCGTGAACGATTTTCGAGTACGTGATCCGGACGCCGGCAAACCAGCCAACACCATCTGACGGCCACGCTCCGGCCGGACCACGACCGTGGAATTGCTCGTCATGCCGACTCCTATTTCGCCGCGCATCCCTTCACCGGACGAGCATCAGATCTGCGCCTTTGAGACGAACAACTTGATTGAAGCAGGCGCTTTGGCAGAGCAGCTTGTGGCCGGCGGCGTAGCTTGCGATGTGCAGGCAGTTTCGCCTGCCACCCATCACGAAAAACCGAAACAACGCCTGATGATCTGGTCCGATGACGCATCACGGGCGGAGGAGATCATGAGGGCAATCCAGCGGCATGATGGGCAAGTTCGCTCGTGACGGCATTGAGGGTTAGAATGGATCAACGATGAAAGAGCTAATGTTCATTGTCGAACAGGAAGAGGATGGCGGTTTCGTTGCGCACGCAGTGGGCGAAAGCATCATCACCCAGGCCGATACGCGTGAAGGGCTGGATGAGATGATTCGTGATGCCGTTCGATGTCATTACGACCGGCCTGATGAAATGCCAAGTCGGGTCCGACTTCATTTCATCCGGGACGAGGTCTTGGCGCTGTGAAGACGCCGCGTGACCTTTCATCTGATGATGTCATTCGCGCTTTGAGTAAGTTGGGCTATCGGATGGGCCGCCAATCCGGGAGTCATGTTCGCCTTACGACGACGGTCGGGGGTGAACATCATGTAACTGTACCGGCACACTACCCGATACGAGTTGGAACCTTGAATTCAATCATCGCGGAGGTGGCGAGTCATTTCCGGAAAACCAGACCGCGGATGATGGAAGAACTGTTTGGTTGAAACTGAAGTCGGGCTAGCTGCTCGGTCAGCAATGAAGCCGGTTATTGACATGGCCGTTCAATCTCTTCAACAACCACCGTCAAAAGCCCTCCTCGATCCCTCTTTCATGGCCCGTCTCGATCAGCTCGACGTCATGTCGCGCAAGCTTCTGGCGGGGAAGATGAAAGGCGAACGGCGGAGCAAGCAGCGCGGGCAGAGCGTGGAGTTTGCCGACTATCGGAATTACGTGGTCGGCGATGACCTGCGCTTCATCGACTGGAACATCTACGCCCGCCTCGACCGCCTCTTCCTCAAGCTCTTCCTCGAGGAGGAAGATCTCTCGCTCTACATCCTGCTCGACGTCAGCAAGAGTTGTGAGTACGGCAATCCAAACAAGGCGTACTACCTGAAACAGGTGGCGGCGGCGCTCGGGTACATCGGGCTGGTGAACTACAACCGCGTCTCGATCGCCGCCATGGCCGACGGCATCGTCGCCGAGACGGGGGCGATGCGCGGGCGACGGAGGGTCTCGCAGATGATCGAGTTCATCACCAAGCTCGAGTCCGCCGGCCCCAGTCACCTGGCCGAGGCGGCCAAGCGGTTCGCACTGGGGCACCGGCAGAAGGGCGTGCTGGTCGTGCTGTCGGACTTCTTCGACAAGGGGGGTTACGAGAACGGGCTTCGCTATGTGGCCGGTGGCAAGTACGACCTGTTCTGCGTGCAGGTCCTCTCGCCGCAGGAGATCGAGCCGGACCTCCAGGGAGACCTGAAGCTGCGAGACATGGAAGATGACGACACGGCGGAGGTCTCGATCACCCAGCCGCTGGTCAAGAAGTACAAGGCCAACCTGAACGCCTATTGCCTCTCGCTGAAGGACTACATTACGCGGCGCGGGGGCACCTACCTTTTCACGAGCACCGCGGTGCCGTTTGACACCCTCGTTCTGAATTATCTCCGCGAGCGCGGGTTGCTGGGGTGATGCGCGCTGCTCGCGGTGACGCACGACGTGACGGCGTTTGCTTTCCCGGCCCCGCGGTTTTGTTATAACCGCCTCGGCCGATGTCAGTGCAACGAATCAAGCTAACGCTCGCATACCGGGGTACGCACTACCACGGCTGGCAACAACAGCCCGCCCTGGAAACGTACAGCGGTCCCGCCCCGCTGGAGGGGCACGGTATTCCCACCATTCAGGAGACGGTCAGCCGGACGATCGGCGGCATCGTCGGTCATCCGATCACCCTGATGGGGTCCTCTCGGACTGATGCCGGCGTACACGCCAAGGGACAGGTCGCTCACTTCGATACCACGCAGATCACCATTCCCACCGAGGGACTCCGCCGTGCGGCCAACCATCGGTTGCCCGGCGACATCATCATCCACACCGCCGAACGCGTGCCGATGTCGTTCGACGCCCTTCGCTCCACCCTCCGCAAGCGCTACCAGTATTACATCTGGAACTCTCACGACCGCCCTGTCTTCTTCAACGACCTCGCCTGGCACCGCTGGCAGGAACTGGATACCGCCGCCATGGCCGAGGCGGCTTCGCATTTCGTGGGAGAGCACGATTTCACCAGCTTTGCGCGCCCGGGTCACGGCCGCGACACCACCGTGCGCACGATTCACGGCTGTGACGTCGTGGCCCGGACCCCGCGCATCGTGATCGGCGTCGAAGGCAGCGGATTCCTCTGGAACATGATCCGCATCATGGTCGGCACGCTGGTGCAGGTCGGCATGGGGCACTTCACGCCGGACGACATCCCTCGCATGCTTGCCGCCAAGGACAGGTCCACGTCGGGTCCGACCGCTCCGCCTCACGGGCTGTACCTCCAGTGGATCCACCACGCCGACCCGCTTGAAGAGGACAAATCCGAATCGACGGCACAGCCGGCGGAGGAACTGAGCGGCAACACGACCGCCGGCGCTGCGATGACGACCGATGAATGAGAGGCTGCTTCGACAACGCTGACATTTCAGTGCCGCGACCGCGAGGAAGCAACGGAGGGTCCAGGGTTCAGTGAAACCAGCGGGCGCTGC
The DNA here is from genome assembly GCA_038240605.1 of Tepidisphaerales bacterium. Taxonomy (GTDB): domain Bacteria; phylum Planctomycetota; class Phycisphaerae; order Tepidisphaerales; family Tepidisphaeraceae; genus JBBSDP01. The sequence continues at coordinate 81,979 of JBBSDP010000006.1, forward strand.
GAGCCGCGACCATCAGGGGAGCGATGTGCGTGGCCATGCACTTACTGTAACGCTCCCTCACGGTCGCGGCTCGCTACGGTATGGGCGCGGTCGAGGCGTTTATCCGCTCAGGGCGAGGCGAGTCCCCATGTTGTGACGCTGCGAGCGACCCGCAGGATCTTGCACGCCCACCGCACCGGATCGCCGATAGAGCGGTACGATGTCCTCCGCGCCGCGGCACACGCTCCATCCCGGGATCCACTGGCTGCGCCCCGCAATCGTGCCGGCGGTCGTGTTCATCACCTGCTGTCTCGACCGAGGTTATCAGACCGACTTCTGGCATCACCTCGCCCGCGGAAAGGCGATCGTCGAGTCCGGCACGATCGTCGACGTCGAGTCCTTTACCTGCACGCTCGGCGGCACGCCGACCCGCGATGCCAACTGGCTCGCCCAGGTTCTCTTCTTCCGGCTGCACGCCTGGGGCGGTCTGTCGCTCGTGCAGGCTGTTAACGCGCTCATCCTCGCGGCCACGCTCGCGATCGTCTTTCGACTCTGCCGCCGGTCGGGCGCCTCGGGGCTGCATTGCGGCGCGGTGACGGCGTTCACGTTCCTGGGGCTGTGGCAGACGTTCCTGATCCGACCGCAGAGCCTCTCGCTCCTGCTGTTCGTGCTGCTGTATCACGTGCTGCGATACGGCTCCGCGCGGCGCCGCCTGATCGCCTGTCCGTTGCTCCTCGCCGTCTGGTGCAACCTTCACGGTGGATTTCCGATCGGGCTCGCGCTCATCGTCGCCTTCGCCGCGGCTGAATTCTGGCAGGAGTGGAAAAGGCGCAGCGTTAGCGCGACCGATCGCGGGCTGGAATCCGCGGCAAAATTCTCTTTCAGAGCCGCGACTGTAAGGGAGCGGTGTTCGCAGTCCCACGCACACCGCTCCCTCACGGTCGCGGCTCAGAAGTGTGGCGGCGCAAACGAATTGAATCGTGCTGCCAGGCGCTCCTGGAGGCATGATTCGGCAGTATTCATCAGGTCGGCGCGTGCTTTTCTCCCCCTTGTTCTCAGCCTTCTCGCCACATTCATCAATCCCTACGGCTGGACGATTTATCGCTATGTTGGCTCCCTCACCGCGCGGGCGGCGGAGCGGGGCATCGAGGAATGGCTGCCGCCGGGGCTACACCAGTGGATCGGCGTTGTCTTCTTCGGTTCCCTGCTGTTACTAATCATCGCTTACGCCGCGGTCCGTCGGTGGCCGCGGGCCATCGAGTGGTGCACCTTCCTCCTGTTCCTTCCACTGGCCTTTCGCTCCGTGCGGATGACGGCGTGGTGGTTCCTGGTGATCGCGCCGATCCTGGCGACAGTCCTGTCGGAGCGATATCCCGAATCGGCCAAGTCGTCGCGTCCGAGGGGAGCCGTGCCTGCGCTGGGCGCCTGCGTGCTATTGGCAGTGCTCTGTCTGTTCAGCCTTCCCTGCCTGGAGCGCTATAACCCGCTGTTCGGTCCGGTGCGCGATGCGCATCGCGTCGAGGATGACTTGCACGTGATTGCCAGCACGAACCTCGCGGGCGGCGGCAACCAGGGGCGAGTCCTTTCCCGGCTCGAATGGGGTGATTATCTCGATGCGGCGCTGGGACCTTCACGACGCGTATTCATGGACGGGCGAATCGAGATTTATCCGGATTCGCTGTGGCAAGAGTACGAATCTGTCACCTCGGGTCAGGCCAACTGGCAGCAAATTCTTGACGATCATGCAGTTGACTTTCTGCTGCTGGATCGTACCTATCACCAGGGATTGCTCGCGCGGGTGGAGCGTTCGCCCGACTGGAAACGCCAAACCGCGCGCGGTAACGCGATCCTCTACCGGCGTCGCCCGTTATCGGGCGTGGCTCGTGGGGATTGAACGGGGCTGATTAACTGGGCACGAATGTTGCAAGGGATTGCGATGAATCGTGTTGCCGCATCCCTTACACCCGGGCGAATGCCTCCGTGATTTTCACTGATTCAACCCGATGGGCCGATATATGCCCAACCGAAACCATCGGTCGCCGGGGTGGTCCCGCGCCGCTCCGCATTCGAGTCGGAGTTGGTCTTGAAATCGGGGCGTTCGGCGGAGGCGGCTCTTTCCGAGGAAACCGTCAATTTTATGGACGATGACCCCTTCTCCGGGTGGGGCCTGAAGCAGGTGGAACTTGCCGATCAGGTCAAGCTTAACGCCGCCTTCGCATCTCTTGCCCAGCCCCTGTCGGATTACACGTTCTCCCAACTGTTCACCTGGCGGAACAGTCTGCGAATTATCTGGAAGGAGATTCGCGGACACCTGTGCGTCTTCGCCAACGGGAGCGGCGACCTCACGCTGCTAATCCCGCCGATCGGCGACACCGGCTCCGACCGCGCCCTGGCCGAAGCATTCGAGCTGATGGACGCCTACAACGCCGCCCATGGCGTTCCCGGCCGCAGCCGCATCGAGTACGCCAGCGAAGAGCTGCTCGGCCGGTTGGATTGCGACCGGCTCCTCATTGAGCCGATGGGCGCCGATTACGTTTACGACGTCAACCGCATGATCGACTTGGCCGGCGGCGATTTGGCAAGCAAGCGCCAGGCGAAGAATCGCTTCCTCCGCAACTACGAGCATCGCGTCGAAATCTATCGTTCCGAGCTGCACCTGGACGACTGCCTCGCGCTGCTGGACCGCTGGAAGATCCATCAGGACGCGACGCACCTCGAGGAGCCCGACGTCAACTCCATCAAGCGGTCGAAGGAATCAATCGCCACCGCCCTCTGCCTCCGTACGGGTGAGCAACTCGGCCTGAAAGGAATGGTCGTCTACGTGAAGGGCGGTCCGGCCGCCGATCCGCCGGTCGCTGATCACCCCGCCACCACCATCCAGCCGTCGGAACGATCAGCCTCCTGGCAGCTTCGCGGGTTTACGTTTGGTGAGATGCTGGGTGGGGACCAAAGCAGCATCACGATCGAGAAAACCGATCTGGAGACCAAGGGACTGGCGCAATTTATCTTCAGCGAATTCTGCCGGGCACACTGGGCGGTCCGGCCTTTCGTGAACGTCGGCGACGACTGGGGACTCCCCAGCCTCGCCTGGACGAAGATGAGCTACCGACCGGTCAAGCTGCTCAAAAAGTTCGTCCTGAAAAAGCAGTCGGTCGAAATGGTCGCGGTCGCAACGCCCTCGATCGCAATGTCGCCGGCGGCCGCGCCGCTGGAATTTCCGGAGCCGCAAGACGTGTCGACGACCCGCACCACGATTCGCGCCGCCCGCAAATCCGACCTCGACGCCGCCCTGGAGCTGGAGCGCGAGAACTTCCATGCCCACTCCCTCTCCCGACGTCAGCTCCAATACTTGCAGCGTCGGGAGACGTCGATCTTCCTCGTCGGGGAGCAGAACGGGCAGGTCGTCGGGGACGGCATCGCGCTGGTTCGCCAGTACCGCAATGCCATCTCTGGCCGAATCTACAGCCTGGTGGTGCGCGCCGAGTCACGCGGCCAGAAGATCGGCCAGAAGCTCCTGCACACGATGATCAAAGAATTGCTCGACCGCGGCGCCAAACGCATTTACCTAGAAGTGGAGCAAGCCAACGAAGGCGCGATCCGCCTTTACAAGCAAGCCGGATTCCGCGCGATCGGCGTTGTCCCCGACTACTACGGCAAGGGAAAGCCCGCCCTGCACATGATGTATGAGAGCCAGCCCGCCCGCACACGCCGGAGCGCATCGTCAGCGGCGGCAGCCAACAGACGATAGAGCACGAGCGAGTAGGGCAGATCATTCCTGTCTGCCACGCGGTCGTGAGTGCGGGTGTACTCGCCCGCCGAACGGACGCGTTCTCCTCGCGCAAGTACGACGAGTGCGTGCCGGCTCGGGAGACAAGTACGTCTCCGCTCCCCGTCACGCGGCAGACAAAAATTTCCGCCCCACTGGTGCGTGACGCGGCAGGCCCGAAACGTGCAGGAATGTCTGTCCAGCTGAGGGGGATCTCAACCTGCTTATGCTTCACCGAATTGAGCGGCTACAATCGATCAATCGCATGCCGTTCTCTCCGATTCCCGAAATCCTCGAAGAACTCGCCGCCGGCAAGCCCATTGTGCTGGTGGACGATGAAGATCGAGAAAACGAGGGAGACATCGTTTACGCCGCCCAGAAGGTCACGCCCGAGGCGATGAATTTCATGCTGACGCACGCCCGCGGCGTCGTCTGTCTCTCCCTCACCGCCGAAACCTGCGATCGACTCCACCTGCACGCCCAGGCCGACAAGAACACCGCGCACCTTGGGACCGCCTTCACCGTCTCGGTCGATGCCCACCCGAAATTCGGCGTGACCACGGGGGTCAGCGCCAAGGACCGCGCGACCACCGTGCGCGTCGCGATCGCGGGAGATGCCCAGCCGCAGGACCTGCTCCGCCCCGGGCACATCAACCCGCTGCGCGCCCGCGAGGGTGGCGTGCTGGTCCGTGCGGGGCAGACCGAGGGAAGCCTCGACCTGTGCCGGCTTGCGGGGCTCGAGCCGGCCGCGGTGATCTGTGAGATCCTTCGCGACGACGGCGAAATGGCACGCCGGCCCGACCTGGAAAAGTTCTGCGAGCGGCACCGCTTGAAGATGTGCACGATCGCGGAGCTGATCAGCTACCGTCTGAAGCGCGAGCAGTTCGTGAAGCGGATCGAGAGCGTGACGCTTCCAACGCGGTGGGGCGAATTCCGTCTCCACGCGTATCAGAGCGCGATCGACACACAGCCGCACCTGGCGCTCTGCAAGGGTGGGATCGGCGAGGCCGGACCCGACGGGGCAATTGCCCCCCAGACAGAGCCTGCGCTGGTCCGCGTTCACAGCGAGTGCCTGACGGGAGACGTCTTCGGCTCCGGCCGTTGCGATTGCGGCGGCCAGCTCGACACCGCCATGCAGATGATCGAGCAGGCCGGGCGCGGCGTCCTGCTCTACCTCCGACAGGAGGGGCGTGGCATCGGCCTGGCGAACAAGCTCCATGCTTACGCGCTTCAGGAAACGGGGCTCGATACCGTCGAGGCCAACCAGCAGCTGGGCCTTCCGGTCGACAAGCGGGACTACGGCATCGGCGCGCAGATCCTTCGCCACCTGGGCGTCCGCAAGATCCGCCTGATGACCAACAATCCCCGCAAGATCTATGGCATCGATGGGTATGGTCTTCAGATCATCGAGGAGATTCCCGTTCGCATCGACCCCGGCGAACACAATCAACGGTATCTCCAGACCAAGAAGCTGAAGCTGGGGCATCATCTCTGATCGCGCGGTACACTCCCTGCCTTGCCCATGAATCCCCGGCGACAGTCCTATCTTTCTTCGGTGCGCAGCGCCGTCATCAAGCTTGGCACGCAACTGCTTTCCGACCGCGAGGGCCGTCTCGATGCGCCGTTCATCGCTTCGATTGCGCAACAGGTGGCGGCGTTGCGCGAGCGCGCTGTCCGCGTCACGCTCGTCAGCTCCGGCGCGATCGGCGCGGGGCTGCGCGAGCTGAACCTGCCGAGCCGCCCGACCGACCTGGGCCAGCTTCAGGCCGTGGCGGCGGTGGGGCAGCGACGGCTGATGGACGTCTGGGCGCAGGCGTTCACGCCGAACCAGATCCCCGTCGCCCAGATCCTGCTCACGCGCGAAGACATCGAGGACCGCAGCCGGTTTCTGAATCTGCGGAACACCGTCAACGCGGTTCACGAGTTGAAGGCGGTCCCGATCGTCAACGAGAACGACACGGTCAGCACCGACGAGCTGGCGAAGATCAGCTTCGGCGACAACGACATCCTTGCCGCACTGCTCACGCACGCGCTGCGCGCCGATCTGCTCGTGCTGCTGTCGGTCGTCGACGGCATCCTCGATTCCACCGGCAGGGCGGTACGGCTCGTCGAGCGCGCCGCCGAGGCGCGCGACCTCGTCCGCCCAGAGAAGTCGCCGCTCGGCAAGGGGGGCTTCAATTCCAAGCTCGAGGCCGCCCGCACCGTGACTGAGTCGGGCGAGGCGATGCTGATCGCCGATGGCCGAATGCCCAACGTGCTTCCCCGCCTGCTCGATGGTGAAGAGCTGGGGACCCTGTTCGTGCCGGCGCCGCGCAAGCTCTCGTCGCGCAGCCGTTGGATCGGCAGCGTGCGGCCGGCGGGGACGATCGTCGTCGATGACGGGGCCGCCCGAGCCGTCGGCGCCCAGAACCGCAGCCTTCTGCCGGCGGGAATCCTGAGCGTTGAGGGCCACTTCACCCGCGGCGACGTCGTGCTGATCCAGTCCCAGGCGGGCGTGGCGATCGCGCGCGGCCTGACCAACTATTCCGCCGCCGACGTCGAAAAGATCCGCGGCAAGAAGACCGCCGTCGTGCGCGAGCTCCTGGCTGAATCGGCTTACGACGAAGTCGTCCATCGCGACAATCTCGTCCTGGGATGAGATTGCTCCGCGCGTTAACGCGCGGCTGGCAAGGTCAGGTTGATTGTTTAGAGCGTGACGTCAGGTCCGGATGGGTCGGCGCGTCGCTGCTGTTCAGCCACTCGGCGAACATCGATTTCGTGGCTGTCAGTCCGCGATGAATCGTGGAGATGTCGCTGCCGATGGTGAGCATCCGACAGCCGAGGTTGACCATCCTTTTGGCATAGGCGGCGGTCGGGGCGAGGATGCCCCAGTGCTGACCGACGTCCGCACAGGCGCGGGCGACGCGCTCGATCGCCTCAATGCAGCGCGGGTGCTCGAATTCGCCGGTGACTCCCAGCGACTGGCTCAGGTCCACCGGCCCGATGAAGAGCAGGTCGACGCCGCCGACGCGCGCGATGTCGGCCGCGTTCTCCACCGCTTCCACGGTTTCGATCTGCACGCCTACGAAGACTTCAGCGCCGCAATGGCGCGTGTACTCCCCGAGGGGCAAGAGGCCATACCGCGAGTCCACGTTGGCGCCATAGATGCCGCGCGCCCCGTGCGGCGCGAATCGCGCCCACTGCACGATTTGCCTGGCCTGGGCCGCGGTGTTGACCGCTGCGGCGAGGATGCCGCCGGCCGTGTGTTCCAGGTACCGTATCACGGTCGCGTAGTCGGTGGCGGCGAGGCGGACGAAGCTATCCATCCCCGCGGCCCGCGCCGCGCGAGCGGCGTTGGCCGCGGCGTCGAGGGTGATGCCGGCATGCTCCTGGTCCAGCCAGATCGCATCGAAGCCGCCATGCAGCCCGATGATCTCCACCAGGGCCGGCGTTGCGAGCATGCCTGCGATATACGCGCGGACGATTCCACCTTCCTTGAGACGCTGGCGGATGTGGGACTTCACAAGCTGTTCCATGGCTGAGCACCTCGCGAATCAACAATGGCGACACATCAGCGGCCAAGTGTCGGTCAGTTGTCGCGCAGCGACAAGCGACTGGCGACGGCGTTCCAAACGTCCGCTTCCGAAGGTGGTATCACTACCCAATGACCAAACTAGATTTCTCGCGCGCATCGGTGGCCGGGGCGGCTATTGGATTCCTGGGAATCTTCACCGGGACGCTCATCGCCGGACAGAATGACCGCACCCGTCCGCCGGATCGGGAAGCGATGGCGATGGACTACGGCCCCTGCATGGCCAACACGTTTGAAGCGCCCAAGGGCAACCTCACCCTCAAGGGCGTGCTCGTGAAGCTCGACAAGGAGCATGACGCGAACCTTCTCTTCGATACGGAGCTGTGTCGTGTATCGTGCACTTGGGTCGGGCCGACCCTCCACCTCGCCAGTCGTGTCTTTAGCGGCGACAACGATTTCCACTGCACCATCGACGGGGGGATCCAGTTCGCGACGGCCATCACGCCAGGTTGGAAAAGCGGAGAGAAGCAGGACGACCCGCGCAATCCGAAGGACGGGCCGTTGCCGCACGACTGGATCCGCTATAAGGGACTTTACCTGCACGCGAACCAGGCCGTCCTCTCGTATAGCGTCGGAACAACCGACGTGATGGAGATGCCGGGCGTGACCTTTGACGGCGGTCGGGCGCTATTCCATCGCGACCTGAGGATTGCGCCACATGAGCAGCCCCTTGAAATGCTCGTCTACGAGCTGACGAAGGACGATCTCGCTCCCGCTTCGGAGTCCCAAGGCGTGCTCAAGGCCCACCCGCTTCCTACGTCGGCCAATTTCACGATCTCGCCGGAGCTCGCCGACCATGCGCTCCTCGTCAGCGGCGTTGCCGGTGCGCCGAACGGCACGACCTTCGTCACCAGTGGCCTGCGGACTTACCTGAAGATTCCTCCAGCGACGACGACGACCGTGTTACGCGTCGCGGTGGCAAGAATTCCCGTAAAGGCCGACGAACCACCACTCGGATCATTTCCCATCGGCTCACCAGCGGACCCGGAGCCCCTCACGCACGGCGGTCCGGCGCGATGGAAGCAGACGCTCACTACAACCGGCGAACTTGGGGCGGTTAACGCACCTTACGTCATCGATACGATCAAGACTCCCACCGACAACCCGTATCACTCGTGGCTTCGCTTCACCGGCATCGATATTTTCCCCGACGGCAAGCGCGCCGCGCTCTGCACCTGGAACGGCGACGTATGGGTGGTCTCCGGCATCGACCACGATCTCAAACAGCTCACCTGGAAGCGATTCGCAACGGGCCTGAATAACCCGATGGGCGTGAAGATCGTCGATGGCATCGTCCACACGATCGACCGCAGCCAGATTACCAAACTGATCGATATCGACGGGGACGGCGAGGCCGACCTCTGCGCCAACGTGAACAACGACTGCACGCTCACCCCTAACTTCCACGAGATGGCGTTTGACCTTCAGACGGACTCGCGTGGGGATTTCTATTTCTCCAAGAGCTCGGCCATCTGGGCGCCGCCGTTACGTCTGGCGGAACATGCCGGGTGCGTCCTTAAGGTCAGCAAGGACGGGTCGAAGCTGGAAAAGCTATGCACGGGATTGCGTGCCCCCAATGGCGTCTCCGTCGGTCCCGACGACCGCGTCTATACCACCGACAACCAGGGGAACTGGGTGCCATCGTGCCCGATTAACCTGATCAAGCGCGACGCCTTCTACGGCTATTCGTTTCACGAAGGGCGTCCCGAGCCGCCGGCCGAACGCGAGAAGCCGCTCTGCTGGATCCCCTACAACCGCGACAAGTCCGCCGGAGCGCTCGTGTGGGACCTGGGGGATCAATGGGGCCCGTTCAAAGGGCACATGATCGAGTGCAGCTACGACTGCTCTATTTTTGAAGTGATCCAGGAAATGGTCGGCGACCAGGTCCAGGGGGGCGTGGTGAAATTCCCGCTCCACTTTCCCAGCGGCGTGATGCGCGGACGCTTCAATCCGGTCGATGGCCAGCTTTACCTGGCTGGATTGCGCGGGTGGTCGAGCGGGGCGGCGCGGGAGGAGTGCTTCCAGCGCGTTCGGTACACCGGCAAGCCGGTCTACTATCCGGTGGCCGTGAAGACGGCGCACGATGGGATGGAGATTACGTTCAGCGGTGCGCTGGATCCCAAGTCGGTGGAAGCCGACAACATCGGCGCCGAGCAATACAACGTCGTGCGGACGTCGAACTACGGCTCGCCTGAGTTTTCGGTGAAGGATCCGAAGAAGGCTGCCCACGACGACGTGCCGATCAAGTCGGCGCGACTGCTGCCGGACGGCAAGACCGTCGCCATCGAAGTGCCGGGGCTGCGACCTTCGACGAACTTCACCCTCACATTCAGGCTGACGGCGGCCGACCGCACGCCGGTCGAGCAGGAATTGGATTACACGTTGAATGTGGTGCCTTGAGCAGTTGATCGGCCGCGGCCAGAGCAAAGAACCCTCACCCCAACCATCTCCCAGGGTACTGAAAGAGGGAGCGGAACATTTCTATGCGAGGATTCCGCGCACCACATTTCCCTCGACGTCCGTGAGCCGGAAGCGACGACCCTGGAATTTGAACGTGAGTCGTTCGTGGTCGATGCCGAACAGATGCATGAGCGTGGCCTGAAAGTCGTGAACGTGGACGGGGTTTTCGGCGACGTTGTAGCAGAAGTCGTCGCTGGCGCCGTAGGTGATGCCGGGGCGAATGCCGCCGCCGGCCATCCAGATGCTGTAGCAGTAGGGGTGATGGTCGCGACCGACTGACTTGGAGCTCAGGTCTCCCTGGCCAAAAACGGTACGGCCGAACTCGCCGCCCCAGATCACCAGCGTGTCATCGAGCAAGCCACGCTGCTTGAGATCCTTCACCAGCGCCGCCGACGGCTGGTCGGTGTCCTGGCACTGGATCTTGAATTGCGTCATCAGATTGTTGTGATGGTCCCAGCCGGCGTGCATGAGCTGCACGTAGCGCACGCCGCGCTCCGCCAGCCGACGCGCCCGCAGGCAGTTGCCGGCATAGGAGCCGGAGCGCAGCACGTCGGGGCCGTACATGTCGAGAATTTCCTTCGGCTCGGTCGTGAGGTCCGAAAGCTCGGGGACCGATGCCTGCATCCGATAAGCCATCTCATATTGCGCGATGCGCGTGGCGATCTCCGGGTCGCCGGCGTCGGCGAGCGTTATCTCGTTGAGCTTGTCGAGGTCCGTAAGGAGCTCGCGCCGCATCGAGCGCGTGACGCCGGGCGGATCCGAGAGGTACAGAACCGGATCACCGGCCGAGCGCAGCTTGACGCCCTGGTGCTTGCTGGGGAGGAAGCCGCTGCTCCAGTAGTGGTCGTAGAAAAGCTGGCCGCAGGTGTTCTCCTTGTCGCGCGAGGTCATCACGACGAACGTCGGGAGGTTGTCGTTGAGGCTCCCAAGGCCGTAGCTGAGCCACGAACCGATAGCCGGCCGACCGGGTTGCTCGGCGCCGGTAAAGTAGAACGTGACGGCGGGGGCGTGGTTGACCTGCGTGCTGGTCATCGACTTGATCAGGCAGATGTCATCGACGATCGAGCCAGTGTGCGGCAGGTAATCGCTGATCCATGTGCCGGATTTGCCGTATCGCTGGAACGGCACGATCGACGGGAGGATCACCTGCTTCTGACCCTGCGTCATCGTCGAGAGGCGCTGGCCCATCTGAACGGAAGGGGGGAGAGGCTGGCCGCGCAGCTTCGCCAGATCGGGCTTGTAGTCGAGCGTATCGACGTGCGGCGGGCCGCCGGACATCAGCATGTAGATGACGCGCTTGGCCCTGGGGGCGAAGTTGGGAAATCCCGGAAGGCCGCGGCCCGGCGCGGCGGTCGATGCCTCGGCTCCGCGCAGGTCCTTGTTCAGAAGCGTTGCCAGTGCGGCGGTGCCGATCCCGGTGGCGGTCCGCCCGAAGAACTGCCGGCGGTTAAGTTGGAAGGGATCGTTAGGTTCGAGTGACATCCGATCGTTCCTCTGGCTGAAGCGAACGCGCGCAATCATTCCTTCGTGATCACCTGATCCATGTTCATTACCGTATTCACTATGGCGGTCCAGGACGCCAGCTCGACTGGATCGACGGCCAGATCGCGCGGCCGTTCACCCACCGAGATCAGCTGTGTGGCACGCGCCGGTTCGGCGCGAAATTCCGTGGTGAGCCGTTCCAACGCCTGCTTCACGATCGTCTGCTCGGCGTCGGTGGCAGGACGGGCGAGGAAGCGCTGGAAGACCGTGTTGATCTTTGTGTCGACCGGCTTGGCGCGCTCTTTCAGCAGCGTTTCCGACAGCACGCGTGCCGCTTCGACGAACGTCGGATCGTTCTCCAGCGTGAGCGCCTGGAGCGGCGTGTTGGTCCGCGATGGTTTGACGATGCAGACGGTTCGCGGGGAAACGTCGAACATGCCCGCCGGGGCCACGGTTCGACGCCAGAACGTGTAAAGGCTGCGGCGATAGAGGGCGTCGCCGTGGTCCTGGTCGTAGCGGATCTGACCAAGGCTCATCTCTTCCCAGACCCCGGGCGGTTGATAGGGCTTGACCGGCTTCCCGCCGACCTTCTCCACGAGCAGACCGCTGGCCGCCAGCGCCTGATCGCGAATTGCAAAGCTACTGAGGCGGTAACGCGGCCCGCGGCCCAGCAGGCGATTGGCCGGATCGCGTTCGAGTAATTCCGGCGTCATCTTCGAGCTTTGGCGATAGGTGCTGCTGGTGACGATCAGGCGGTGCATCGCCTTCACGTCCCACCCGCCGGCAACGAAGCGATACGCCAGCCAGTCGAGCAGCTCCAGATGCGTGGGGGGTTCGCCCTGCGTGCCAAAGTCGTCGCTGGTCTTGACGATGCCGACGCCGAAGAACCCTTGCCAGTATCGATTGACGATCACGCGAGCCGTCAGTGGATTCGCCGGATCCACCAGCCATCGCGCCAGTGCCAGCCGATTGTTGGGCACGTCCTTCGGCAGCGGCGTGTTGAGGACGGCCGGCGCGCCCGGTTCCACCTTGTCCGCGGGCTTGTCGTACTGGCCGCGATTGAGGACGTGCGTCTCGCGCCGGGTCGCATCGTCCATCACCATCACGTGCGGGAACGATTGCTCCAAATCCTCCGCGGCCTTTCGCGCCAGGGCCACGGCGTTGTTCAATGACTTGTACTGCGGATCAACGTTGACGCGATAATAGTCGCGGAGCTTGTTCTTCTGCGCGTCATTTCGCTTCGCCCGCTCAACCGCCAGGATCGGGGCGATCTCGCCAGGAACGACCGGCCCGGTTCCGATGGCCACGCGGAAGTGGCCCATTGTGTGATACGGATGCTCCGACTCGTAGTGGAACTGCACGCGAAGTTCGGTCCCCCCGGCGAAGCCGACCGATTCGCCGAGCGTGAACGTCGCCGACAACTGGTCTTTGTCGGGCGCGCTCATCACCGCCCAACCCGTTTTCGAATTTCCATCTACCGCGGCTGAAGCCGGCCAACCCTGCTGCGAATAGGTTGCGAACGCACCGGTGAACGCGAGTTTCCGCGTCTCCTTCGGATTGACGGTGGAGACGGCTTCGCCATCCACCTCGGTCAGGACGAAGTTGCCGTTCTCCAGTGCCCGGCCCGGGCCCTCGTGTGGAAGCGAAGGGTGGGGCAGGGCATCGAGCCGAACCGCGGTGACGCCGATCAGATCCGTTTTCAGCACGACGGTTTGCACGTCCGTGATCGGGCTGGTCCCACCGGCGAGGATCGTCCCATCCTCGATCTGGCGGATCCACGCCTTGCCCATCGAGGAAACGGACGTCGGAACGACGGTGACGAACTCCGGCGGATGGCCCGTCGATTTTTCCCACTCCGCCTGGGCTGCATCAATGGCCGGGAGGGCGGCGGCAAGCTGCGCTTCCGCCTGCTTGCGCGATTCCTTCAATGCCTCCAGTTTCTTCTGATCCTCCGCGGACGCGTCGATCATCGTCGGCTGGGCATTGCCACCCGCGCCCGGATTGTTCCCGTTCTCGCTGCATTGATTGAAGTAGGCGTAGAGGGAGTAGTAGTCCTTCTGGGTGATCGGGTCGTACTTGTGATCATGGCACTTGGCGCACCCGACGGTGAGCCCCAGGAACGTGCTGGCGGTGGTGTCCACCCGATCCAGCACGTTGGTCACGCGCACCTCTTCAGAGATCGCGCCGCCTTCGCCGTTGTACGGATGGTTGCGGTTGAAGCCGGAGGCAAGACGCTGATCGTTGGTTGCGTTGGGCAGCAGGTCGCCGGCGATCTGCGCCACGGCGAATTGGTCAAATGGCAGGTTGGCGTTCATCGCCGACACGACCCAGTCGCGCCAGGGCCACATCGTCCGCGTCGGGTCGGCCTGGTAGCCGTTGCTGTCTGCATAGCGGGCGGCGTCGAGCCAGTCGGCCGACATCCGTTCGCCGTACCGAGGCGATGCCAGCAGGCGATCGACCACTTTCTCGTACGCCCCCGTCGATTGATCCGCGAGGAAGTCGTTCACCCCCGCCTCGGTCGGCGGCAGGCCGGTCAGGTCGAGCGTGACCCGGCGAATCAGCGTCCGCCGGTCCGTCTCTTTCGAAGGCTTGAGTCCTTCCTGCTCGAGGCGGGCAAGGATGAACCGATCGATAGGGTTCGTGATCCAGGCGCTCTCCTTCACCTCCGGCAAGGGCGATTCCTGGGGAGGGATGAAGGCCCAATGCGGCTGATAGGCCGCGCCTTCTTCAATCCATCGCTTGAGGATCGATTTTTGCGCATCGCTCAGCGACAGGTGTGACGCCGGGGGCGGCATTTGTTGCTCGGGATCGGCGGAGGTGAACCGGCGGTACGCCTCGCTCTGCTCCAGGTGGCCGGGGACGATCGGCGCGCCGTGCTTGCGCACCTTGAAGGCTTCGTCGGCAACGTCGAGGCGTAGGTCCGCCTTGCGGGCCTTCTTGTCGAAGCCGTGGCACTTGAAGCAAGTGTCGGACAGGATCGGGCGGACGTCGCGGTTGAACTGCAATGGTCGAGGTGTTCCGGCCGCGCTCGCGCCGGCCGCGTTGGTCGCGGCGAACGCCGCCACGAAGGCCGCGGTTATTCTCGTTAGAAGCGCGCGCATGCTCGTATTCATTACTCCCGCGGCGCGGCCGTGTTTGGCTGATTGTCTTGACGAGCCGGGCGCGGCGCGGGTTCAGGCCGGACCGGATGGGCTCGAGCGCCCCGAACGTAACCCGACAAGCGGAATTGCCGGGCCGATTTGCTGTCTTCCCCGTTTCTGTAGTAAATTGACCACAGTTGTGACCGCTCTCCGCGGGTCGGCGTTCAACTGTGCGTAAGACGCATCTGACAGGGGAGAATCCGGATGCTCGATGCGATTGAACAGGTAAAGCCGGTAGACCCCTGTGCCACACGCGCCACGCTGTTCCCGCGCCTGCAACAAGGCGACCGCTACGGACGCGAGCTCGCCTGGGCGGAATTCCACGCCCGTTACGCCCCCATCATCGCAGGCTTCGCCCGCAAGTTGCGTGTTGCTCCTCAGGACATCGATGACGTGATCCAGGATGTGATGGTCGGGTTCTATTCCGCCGCGCCGCTATTCATTTATGAGCCAGAAAAGGGCCGCTTCCGTGGTTATCTCAAGGTCTGCACTTTCAGGGCGCTCTCCTTACGTCTTGGCAGGCTGCCGAAGCTTGATGGCCGCCCGCTCCACGATCTCGAACCTGCCGCGCCCGAAATTGATAGCCCGTGGGATGAGGAGTGGGAAGCAAACGCGCTCGCCAGCGCGATCGATGCCGTGCGTGAGAGATATGAATCGAACAACACATTCCGCGCATTTGAGATGAACGTGATGCTCAACATTCCAGTCGCGAAAGTCGCTTGTAAACTTGGAATAAGCGTGGAGAGCGTTTACCAGGCGAAACGACGGATCATTGGGGCGCTGCGGAAGTGCATCAATGGGAATCGGTGATGCGCGTAAGTAGAGGGGGTCAGTTGTCGATAGCGACGGGTCAGTTCGGACCTCAGCGGAACATCCTTCACTTCAGCAAGGATCGCGTCGCTCAGGAAGAGAACCGCTTCGCCTGCCAACACCCTCTCGATACACGCCCCGGCAGGTCCTCGGCCGCTGATGAGTGCTTGCACAAAGATAACGGCATTGAGGACAACGTGCGGTGGGGCCTTGGTCAATGCTGCTTCCTGTAGAAGTCCCTGTCTTCGGTAATCTGCCGCACAAGTTCGTCGTCACTTGTGCCGCTCGCCGCGAACTCTTCGCGAAGCGGCGCGAGAATTTCGTCGATTGAAGGCCGGCTCACAGCCTGCTCCAGGATTTTAGATGCATACGTCACCGGATCTTTGCCCTCGGCGGCGGCACGTTGCCGGAGCTTGGCCTCGGCCTCAGGCGAAAGCAAAACACTTAGCATCATGAATTCACCTCGTGCGCAATCATAACATGATGTTCCAGAATGAGCTACGCCGCGCGCGTGCAGGGTCCCCCGTGACTTTGATGACAATCCAGGGCGTGATGGTCGGCTTCTATTCCGCCGCACCGCTATTCGTATACCAATGGGGTCCGGCGATCACTCGCTTGACGCCGCTCTCGGCGATCTCAAGGAGCGGCGAGAGAAACTTCCACGAGCGTGCACGGATGCAGGTCCTTGAGAACTTCCTCGATCCGGGGCGCCAACGGGACCAGGTGGGAAATCTTATTCGACCGCGCAATCGCGCACCGCTCATACGCTCACGGTTGATCCATACGATTCCGAAAAGCGGGTGGGCGGGCTGAATCAGATCGCCGTCGAGGTCTTCGGAAGTAAGCCGCTTTGCCGGCTGAACGGGAGGGGGCATCGTGGGGTTCTTGGGTAGGGCTCCACACTTCTTTGAGGGCCGTAACAATTATAGCATGTCGAAACCTGGTGGAACAATACCGGTTGGCCTCCGCCCGATTGGAATCTCAGCGCTTGGTTCGATGGCGAACGAGCCACCATGACTTACGCTTATCTGGCGAATTTTGATGCGGGCGCTGATCCGGCGACCGGCGCGCCTCTAAAGTTCATCCGCAAGCGGCGTGGCGGCGCGCCCGGAGATATTCTGTTTGTGGACGCCGCCCTTTGGGTGGATCGCCACGACGGCTGGTTGATGGTCAATCACACCAGGTCCGGCGGCGGCTTCTGGAACGGCAGCCGCGGCAGCTCGGACCCGATAGATGCCCCAGCGGCTGTCAATTGCGCCAACGCCGACGGCTCGGTGACGACCGAGAAAAATCCACAGCGGCGCGTCCGGCTCGCTTATCCGGGCGAGTTCCTGAGCTGGTAAGGATTTGTCCGGCGTGAAAACGGGCAACAACGTCTGAAAAAGGATATGGGGACTCCCGCAGCTTGGCCGTGCTTGGCTGATTGTCTTGACGAAGCGGTTGCGGCGCAGATTCAGGCGGGTCCGCGTGGGGTCGTCTACTTCCCCCTCGCCCAGCGATAGGCCGGTTTTCCCATGCGAGATGCATAGAAGATGTCGTGGACCGGGTCCCAGGCGCAGTTCGAAAACCAACCGGGCATGGGAACGTCAAAGCCGTCGGGGAGGGGGGCGGCCAGCTTCCAGGTCTCGCCGCCATCGAGCGTCTCGAAGAATCCTTTCTTGCCGGCGACGACGATGTGGCGATCGTCCTTGAACCAGGGGCCAAGGCTCGCGTCAACGCGGCCGCCCTGCTGCTGCCATGTGACACCCAGGTCCTTGCTGGTGATCAGTCCCTCGGCGCCGAGCCACCAGGCGACGCCCTTGTAGACGCGCATCACCCGGCCGACCGGTTTGAGGTCTGAGACTTTCGTCCAGGTCAGCCCCGCGTCGGTGCTGCGAATGACGCCTTCGCCGCGGGCGCCAACCAGCGTCGTCTCGTCGAAGATTCCGACGGCGGCGAACTTGGGGTCCTTGCCGATCTGTTTCCAGCTCTTGCCCGCGTCCGTGCTGAGGTAGATTTCTCCGCCCGATTCGTGACGCATCGCGAAGATGTTTTTCGGTTCCTTGGCGGGCCAGGTCACCGCCGCATAGTCCCAGTTTCGCCCCACACTCTTCATCGGTTCCCAGGTTCGACCGCTGTCGAGCGTCATCGCGCACGGGCCATCGAGCATGAAGCAGGCAATGCGACCTCCCGCGGGATCGGCGTTCAGCGAATAGCCGGTCTCGCAGCGCCCGCCGACCGCGCTCCCGTCGCAGCGTTCGAAATTCGCTCCACGATCGGCGGATTTCCAGAGTCCCTGACCGGGGACGATGAGGTAAACGTCGCCGCTGGCGGGGTCGGCCACGATGCCCGCCGTCGTGCCCGGCCAGGCGATCACCTTCTTCTCGTCGGTGAGTTTACGAATGACCGGATCGGAGATGTTTTCCCATCGCGCCGATGCGACAGGCGCCTCCTCGCCAGCCGAAGACGTGCTGAGCAACAGCGGCAATGCCATCGCGCACAGGACCACGGCGACGCCCGGCAGTTTTTGATAGGTCATTTGCAGGTTCATAGCGACATGGAGGCGGATGCGTTGACTGACTCGACCGCGGTATTCAGGCATCGCCGGAAAATCGCAGGACGGCGTAACGCAGGAGCTCGGGGCCGTTGCCGAGGTTGAGCTTGCGCTTGAGGTTCTCGCGATGGGCCTCGACCGTCTTGATGCTCACGTGCAGCGCGGTCGCGATCTCGCGCGTGCCCATACCCTGGCCGATCAGTTGCAGCACCACCAGTTCCCGGTCGCCCAGTCCCTCCTCAGCCGGCGCGGCCGCGGCGGAGGCTGACTGGCCCGTGAACTTTCGAATCAGCCGCTCTGTCATGCGTTCGCTCAGGCAGAGGGATCCGCCCAGCGCCTGGTGCATGCGGGCCATCAGTACGCGCGGCTTCTCCTGCTTCATGACGTAGCCGCATGCGCCGGCGCGAAGCACGCGCTCCGCCCAGACGGATTCATCGTGCATCGACAGCACGAGTACGCGCACGTGCGGATGTGCCGAGCGAATTTCCTTCACCAGCTCCAGGCCCGGCTTGCCCCGCAGCGCCAGGTCCACGAGGACGAGCGACGGGTTTGATTCCGCGATGGCGCGAAGCGCCTCGTCAGCGGTCTCGGCCTCGCCGCAGACCTCATAGTCCGGCTCGCGCTCGATCATGCGCGCCAAGCCCTGGCGAACCACCGGATGGTCGTCGACGAGGAAGATCCGATGCCGCTGTCCGTCGCGTTCAGTCATTTCCTCAGCCATGGATCGTCATCTCCGGACGGGTGAGCGTAACGTTGACCGCGGTACCGTGCGGCGTTCGGGAGCCGACCTCGAGCGAAGCCCGGATCGTCTTCGCCCGCGAACTCATCACGCGCAAGCCCATCCCGCTGCCTGTTCGCACTGTAGGGAATCCCACGCCATCGTCGGTGATCGAGAGGGCCAGCCGGCCCGCTTCGGCGATGAACCGAATGGTGATCAGCTGTGCCTGGGCATGGCGCACCGCGTTGTTGATCGCTTCCTGCGTGATCCGGTACAGGTGCGCCGCCACCCGCGAGTCGACCCGTATGCCGCCGCGGGTTTCGAAGGTGCAGCGGAGGTCGGCCACGCGCGACACCCGTTCGGCGAGCTGCCGCAGCGATGAGGCGAGCCCGTCGTCCTGTACGTCCATGGGCGAGAGCCCATGGACGAGCTCGCGCGTGTGGCGGATCGCCTCGTGGACCAGGTCCGCGATCAGCTCCGCGTCCGTGGCGCCGTCCGTCCCGGCAGCCGCGAGCTGCTCGGACAGGGCCGTGCTCAGCAGCGCGATCCCGGTCAGCTCCTGGCCAAGGCCATCGTGGAGGTCACGGCCAATCCGTTCGCGCTCCCGTTCGCTGATCTCCAGGATGTCGCGCTCGAGGCCCTTGCGCTCGCTGATATCGCGCAGTGCCACCGCATAGCCGCGCGGGTTGCCCGCGGGATCGTGGAGGGCGGTGAGGACGATGCTTCCCCAGAAGCGCGACCCGTCCTGCCGCAGGATCCAGTCCTGATATTCGTAGCGGTCGCTGGAGAGCGAGCGGCCCGCGGGCGCGTTTTGCTGCTCGACGCGTCCCCACTCCGGCCAGATGTGTGTCAGGCGCAGTGCGGATGCCTCGGTGGCGTCGTACCCCAGGAGTCGCTGTGCGCCATGGTTCCAACTCGCCACCGTTGCATGGCGGTCGAGCATGAAGAACGCCTGATCGGTCACGCCGTTCACCAGGAGTGCAAACTGTTCCTGGCTGCGCTGCAAGGCTGAGCCACGGCCAAAATAAAGTGAGGCAATGACGATCGCGCCGAGGAATAAGGTGCTGATTGCAGGTCCGAGGTATCGCCAGGTGATCGAGGCCACGCCCGCCGCGACCAGGAACAGCACGAAGGTCAGGACATATTCATAGATCAAGAGGCGCGCGCGACGTGCGCGCTCGGTCGCGGGTGAGGTGATGTCGTGCGTGGCGGATGCCGCGATCGTCCCGGCCGGTAAGAGGGCGGTCATGCTGCGCCAAAGGATCCCTCCAGCGCGAAGACGTAGATCGTTCATGAGCGGTAGCCCTTATCCTGAGTTGTTTCCGCCTCGCCGCGCGCGATGTCACGCCTGCCAGGTACGCGATGATACCGACGACCCGTGCTCCCTTCACCTGACACGCCATTAGGGGCATGAACTATCCGATAGGGACTTCCCCCGCCGCAGATTGCGATGCGCCCCGATTCTCACGCCGACACCCAACGGATAATTAATCGCCCAATCCAATTCAACAGCCGGCCAAACTGAGAGGATCGATCATGTTGAGTGCTTCGCGTTCCAGGTCATGGGCCCTGTACCTGCTGCTCGGCGCCGTGGTGCTGGGCACGTCGAGCGCGTCCGCTCAGGCCGCCGGGCTGACGCCCGTCGAGCTGAAGGAACCCTCCGCCATCAACACCGGCGACACTGCGTGGATGCTCATGAGCAGCGCCCTCGTGCTGCTGATGACGGGGCCGGCGTTGGCACTGTTTTACGGCGGCCTGGTACGTCGCAAAAACGTCCTGGCGACGATGATGCAGAGCTTCATTCTCATGGCGATCGTCAGCGTCGTCTGGGCGGTGATCGGCTATTCACTGGCATTCGATGTCGGTACTCCGTTCATCGGCGGCGTGCGGTTCGCCTTCCTCAGGGAGGTGGGATTCGGCCCGTGCGAGTACGCGCCGACCATTCCGCACACGACGTGGATGGTCTTCCAGTTGATGTTCGCGATCATCACGCCCGCGCTGATCTGCGGGGCGTACGCCGAACGCATGAAGTTCTCGGCCATGGTGCTGTTCTCGACGCTCTGGCTCGTGGTGGTCTACTGTCCGATGGCGCACATGGTCTGGGGCAAGGGAGGGCTGCTAAACGCGTTCCTCCCCGGCCCGGGGGTAAACTCCCCGGCGCTGGACTTCGCGGGGGGTACCGTCGTCCATATCAGCTCGGGCGTTTCGGCACTGGTTTGTGCGCTGGTACTGGGCAAACGCGCGGGGTTTGGGCGGGTCGCAATGCCGCCGCACAGCGTCGTCCTGTCCTTCATCGGCGCGGCGTTGCTCTGGGTGGGGTGGTTCGGCTTCAACGGCGGCAGCGCGCTGGCCGCCAATGGGCTGGCGAGCAGCGCCTTCGTCACCACCCATTTCGCGGCCGCGGCGGCGACGCTTGGGTGGGTGGTCATGGAGTGGGTCAAGACCGGCAAGCCGACTGTGCTGGGGGCGATCTCCGGGGCGGTCGCGGGGCTGGTCGTCATCACCCCTGCCAGCGGGTTCACGACGCCGATGTACGGCATGCTCATGGGATTCATCGGCGGCGCGCTCTGCATGCTCGCGGCCACCTCGCTGAAATCGAAGTTCGGCTACGACGATTCGCTGGACGCGTTTGGCGTCCACGGCGTGGGCGGAACGCTCGGCGCCATCCTCACCGGGGTCTTCGCGGTGGCGGCGATCAACGGGAAGCCCGGCCTCGTGGACGGCAATCCGAATCAGGTGATCCCGCAGTTGATCGCCGTCGGAATCACCTGGGCGATTGCGATCGTCGGTTCCCTGATCCTGCTGAAGATCGTGGATGCGGTGATCGGCCTGCGCGTCATCGAGGCCGATGAAATGGAAGGGCTGGATCTGACCCAGCACGGCGAGGCCGGCTACCACATGGAGGAATCCGACTCCACGCTGGCGTGGTCACCGAAAGAGCGAGCGGCCGCCTATGGCCCCGGTGGCGACGAGCCTGCGGTTGGCGCGGCGCGCCTGTCCCAGCCGTGAAGCGTCGTCACGCAACGGCCACAAGTTTCCCGATGGAGATCCCACATGCTGATGATCGAAGCCGTGATTAAGCCCAATAAGCTGGACGAGGTGAAGGCCGCACTGGCGAACCTTGGCATCCTGGGAATGACCGCGGTCGAGTGTAAGGGGTATGGACGACAGCTCGGTCACACGGAGCGCTACCGCGGGGCGAAAATGGACGTCGGCTTCGTGCCGAAGGTGCTCCTGAAGATCTGTGTGAAATCCGAACAAAGCCAGCAGGCGATCGATGCGATCACCATCGCGGCGCGAACCGGAGCCGTGGGCGATGGAAAGATCTTCGCCTACCCCGTGGTGCAGGTCGTACGCATCCGCACTGGCGAAGCGGGGGACGAAGCGATCTGACGCACGCGCGCGGGCGCGCGGTTAGACCGCGGGCTCACTTCTTGAAATAGGGCTTGAGGTCCAGGCGGTGGAAATCACCCTCCGCGGCGCGCGTACCGGCGGATAGGTAAATCACGCGGCCAGCGGGCTCGAAGATCATCGACTGGAGGGTGTCGCGACCCTGCTCGACCTCGCCGAGCATCGATTCCAGGATCGGCCGATCAATGTGGCCGAATTCCGCCGCACAGCTTCGGTGCAGCGCATCGTACCGCCAGCAGGCGCCAGGGGCGTCGGCCCCGTGGCCGCGGGTGTGATTGGTGCTGATCAGACCAGCGCCTTCCTGGCCACAACGGACATTGACTGCCTGCGGCGTGATCTCCGCGACGGCGCGGGCGCCCGTCGCATCCATCAGCATCAGGTTGTTGGCCGTCTGCCGCGGCGTCTCGCGAAGCATCGCGACCGCTTCATCGACCGTGCTGCATCGCTCGAGGACCGTGCGGTAGAGGAGCGAGTAGGGCATGGCGCTGGGCAGACGCGCGCCGCGGGTGACCTCCATGTTCGCCAGCGCCAACCCATGTTCGTTCATCCCACTCAGCACGCCCACCAGCCCCGGCCACCCGATCGATGCGAAGGCGTAACGCCCCCGCGGATGATAAATGAAGACCGTCGTGTACTTGTCGGCCACGTTCAGTGAAGGGAAGTCGAGGTTGCGACCGAAGCGGGCGACGTGGTCCGGAGCGGCGTCGGCGGAGAGCGTGACGGTCGAGCAGGCGGTCATCGGCGTCAGGTCCAGGAAACATTGCCCCAGCATCGTCTCGCGCGGATCCATGTCGAGTTGGGTCGACATTGCCTCCACCTCGTCTCGATGCTCGGGCAGAAGCTGTCCCTCAAACGCCTTTGCCGCCGCCAGGGCGATGAATCGTTTCGCAGTGCTGCCCAGGAACTTCATGAGGTATTGATCGTGCAGGAGCTTGATCGGCGCCCCGAGCCGGCGGGCGTGCTCGGCGCCGATTCCGGTGGGTGTGCCCTCCAGTTCGACGACGGGGACAGGGAAGACATCGGCGAGCGGGGCAGCGGTCGGGGCCGCTTGGGAAGAGGTATTGGAGGGGACGGAGGCCGGCATCCGAGCGCAGCCGACCGAAAGCATTCCGATTGCCAGGAAGGCCGAAATCAACGGTTGCTTCAAAGTCATGGCATGAGCAGTACCGGCTCTGCTTGGTTTGGGTTCGCTCGCCCAGCGGTCCCGCCATAGAATTTGGGTTGTGACGCAAGTGGATAAGGCCATTCCGGCGGCCCCGCGCACGTCGGCAGCGCTGTCGTCGCCGGTGAGGCAGTTCACGGGTGAGGTGGTCTACCTTTATGCGTTCGACGTGGCGTACGAGATGTCGCGCACGCCCGTCACGCATCTGCTCGGCGAGCCGGTCGCGGAACTGGTGATCGGATCGAGCAAGCGCGGCCCAAAGCAACTGCTCTTTTACCGCCCGCGGACCGTTCGCCTACCGCCCGCCGAACGGCTCGGGCCGCTGGGGCCGGTTCGGCTCGAGCGGTCGATCAAGCTTCTGCCGATCGGCGCCATCAGCATCACCGTCCGCATTCCTTTCCAGGTGCACTCACTCGACGAGCTGGTCGCATTTCACGACGTGCGGTTCGTTGACGGCGTGTGGCTGTACGATGAAGTGCGCGCCCTGGCGGAGGACGTGCGTCGGGCACTGACCCCCAACTTGATCAAGCCGGTCGAGCACCTGGGAGACGAGGAGGCGTATACAGTCTTCTGCCTGAACGGCCCGCTGGTATTGGGCGACGGCAAGGCGATCGCCGCCGAGGCGTGGCTGGCGTCACATCGCCGGGAAGTTGCGGCGCTGCTGACCGAAGAGCCCGATCCCTCCCGGCTCTCAGAGCAGGAGGTACAGGAATCCACCGGGCGGCACCTGAGCTATTACGACCGCGACCTGGTCGTCATCGACTGGGACGCGGCGCTGCTGGTGGACGAGCCGCGCTTTTTCGATGAGACGCTGTACGTGATGGAGCTGGCCAACGTGCAGCTCGCCGAGCTGGAAGCGTACGACCGTTTGCTCGACGAGGTCGTCGACCGCTCCTATCGCGATATTTCCACCCGTCACGCGCGGCTGGGGCGGAACGTGCGGATCGAGGGGGAGCTGCGCGAGATCCGCATCGACCTGGCGCGCCTCAGCGACGAGCTCTTGAACATCACGTCGGGGCTCAGGCATTGAGGTGCGTGCCGCCGATTATTTGTGCGCCGAAGAAATCCCTTCCAGCAAAGCGACGTACGGCCTGAACAGCGCCAGGAAAAAAAAGACCGTGAAGCCGCCCAGGAGCAGCAGCGTCAGCAGTCGGTAGACGCGGTACGACGACGGACGCCGTGCACCAGGCCCGGGCGATGTCGCCGCCACGATGCGTGGCCAGGCCAGCAACATCGCCAGCAGGACTGGCAACGGGAGCAGGTAGACCCAGCCGAAGTCATTGCTCAACCAGCGGCTCGTTTTAAGAAGCAGCATCGTTGGTGCGGGTAGTTCCACCTTAAAATCCCGGAAGAACCGCTCGAAATGCGGCACGATGAGGATCATCGCCACCACCGGCGGGGCCAGCAGCGTAAGTCCGTTGAACAGGTGCCAGACGAACGGACCCCACTGCCGCCGGGCGGGCGGGGGTGTGGCGTAATCCAGAGCAGGCGGTGGATTCGAAGATTGCATGAAGCTGCTCGAGGGGCGAGCAGGACGACGCGACGAGGTTACTTCGCACGCTCGATGTGTCCCCACATCTCGCCGCCGTGGTCCGCGCCGTTCCAGGTGCCGGCGTAGCGATCGCGATAGATGACGACGCGGGCGGTGTAGGTGCCGATGCCAGGGACGGTAAGGTCCGTCACCGAGATGACGGGCGTATCGCCCGCCCAGCGGACCGGGACGGGCATCGGGACGGTGACATCCTTTCCGCCGAATTCGATCCGAACGGTGAAGAGCCAGATGTCATTTTGAAGCTTGGTCGCGCGGACGATGGTGTATCGATCCTGTTTTGCCGGTGCATCCTGTCCATCGACACTGAAGTGTCCGACGAGCACCGCGCGGGTCATCAGTTTCTGGAAGTCCGCTTCAAGCGCGGGCCGGTCGCCAGGCTTTGTGGTTGCCGACGGCTCGGACGCCGGCTGCGTGGCCGCGGGTTCGGCGGCTATTACCACGGGAGTAGGTGCGAGTAGCAAAAGCGCAAGGCAAATGGTCCGCGTCATGGTGTAGCGAATGCTACCATATCGCATCATTGCGAGGCCACTTCGCTATCGACGGGCACGATCGGGATCGACGCCTACGCGACCGGCATTCGTCCCGCCGCTGTTGGGCGGAAGCTGTCCGGGCTGATCGTACTTGTCGAAACCACTCAACCCGGAGGGTGTCGCCTCGTCGCGATAGTTTGCTGGCGATGCGTCTGCCGGCTGACGGTAGCGGGCCGGGGCGGCTCGCGAACCGGAGGCGCGCTCGACGCCGTTATCCGACTCACAGCCGGTCAGAAGGATTGCGGAGATTCCCAGAGCAAGGGCGCCAGACACAAGGGATCGAGTCTTCATTGGCTATCACTCCGTGATGACTTACTATCGATATCATAGGCTGCAAACCGGGGGCGCGTTAGCGTGAACGTGCCGAAGTCGTATTTCGATTTGTAATCGCACAGGAAGTCGGCGGCGCTGGCGTGGCCGGTGTAGTGGTAAACGCCGCCGGCGAAGAAGCCGAGGTTCTCGCTTCCTTCCAACGGGATCACGCCGTTCACCGCGGGCTTTGCGCTCAGGTCGGTCGTGTATTCGAAGTGAAAGATCTTCCAGTAAGTTGCAAGGAAATGCGCCCGGTAATGGTCCGCGCTCGGCTCGGTGACCACGCACTTGAGGCTGCCGGTGTGCCCGTCGGCACGGCTCCGCCATGCGCCCTGCCAGCGTCCGGTGATGTCACTCGGACTCGCGGGTGTCGCGGGAGCGGCGTTCCATTCGCGGTTGAAGGAACTGCACCCGACCAGCATCGCCATGGCGGCGATGAGCAGGATCGGACCAACGCGTCCCAGTGATCGCTTAACCATCAACCGCTCCATGAAAATTATCCGGGGAGAAGCCCGCGCACGCCGCGCCAGTGCGTTCAATCCGGCGCGACGGCGGCGGGCACGTCCTGCGCAACCGGCAGCACGGCCGGGAGGCCCAGCGCCTCGCGCAAGTTGCCACCGAGGATCATCGCTTCCTCGGCTGCCGTCAGGCCCAGCGCGCGGATCGTCTGCAATCCCAGCTTCGTCGCCTCTTCCAGGTTGTAAGGAAAGTCCAGACCGAAGATGAGCTGCTCCACGCCCGCCTGCGCGACCAGCTCGTCGAGCCGTTCCCGCGGCATGTACCAGAACCGGCAATAGTTGGGCGTGAAGATGCTCGTCAGCCCTGCATACACCATGCAGCGCCGTCCGGGCACGGGCGGGAAGGGGATGTTGTTCACGATGACCGCGAGCGCCTCGTTGAAGAAGCTGTACCCGCCGACGTGCTCGAGGCTGAAGCGCAGGTCCTTGAAGTTCCACGCGACCTCATCAAACAGCTTCACGTTGTAGTGCTTCAGGCGGTAATGGTGAACGCCGGTGTGGAACGTGATGAACAGCTTCTCGTCCTGCGCCAGCCCATAGACGATCATGGCGGCGGGACAGAGCACATCAAATTCCTGTGCGTTGGGATGCATCTTCAGCCCGAAAAATCCAAGGTCCTTGATGCGGCGGATTTGATCGCGCAAATCCGGGCGTCGCAGATCCAATGTTCCAAAACCGCGGAGGCGCGAGCTGGCTCGCAACTCCGTGGCGAGCCACCGATTCGGCTCGACCCCCATCGCTTCGAGCTGCTGTGGAAACGGAGCAAAGCAGATTGCCTCTTCGATCGCGCAGGCGTCGAGGAGCTTGAGGAGCCTGACCACCGTGCCGTTTGGATTGACCGCCGCGGGAAGAACATGCGCGTGGTTCGCCAGGATGTGGATTGACATGGAGTTTCGCCCTCGGCCGGGCTGGGAGTCTAGCGGGGGGAGAGAATCGCAACAATATTCGCTCGCGTGCGCGCCGGGAGGACCGGGTGGACAGTTCGGCGATCTCATCGCTTTCCGCAGGCGCGCTTTCACCGCGTTGAGAAGAGGGTCAAAGTTTGCCCGACTTTTGATGAAGCTGTACGATTCCCCATAAGGGTGTTAACGGAAGTCCAATGTGCCAGGAATCGGGCATCAGACTTTTTCGACGCAAAGAGCTTTTTAAGCCACGGGCGCAAACTCGGGAAGGAATTCATGGGGCGCTTAAAGAACCCGTTGGGTGCGTGGGCGGCGGCGGTTTGCCTGTTTGCAGGCGCGGTCGCGGCACCGGCGCAAACGCCGGTGAATCCGGCCGTCAATCCGCAAGGGGCGCTGCTGGAAAATCGGCTGCGCCAGTTGCAACAGCTCGAAATTGACCAGCGCCTGCGCGCCAACCCTGATGTGCCGCCGGGACAGCGGTTGCTGATCGATTATGGGGGATTCGCATCATTCAATTATTTCTCGATCGACGACAACGTTCATAATAATCATGGCTTGCGCCAGTATGAGCTGGTCGCCTATACGCGCATCAACCTCGATGGCGCCCAGGAATTGTTCCTTCGCGGCCGCGCCGACTACGACGATTACAACCCCGGCGACAGCTTTGACGGTTTTGGAAGCCGCCTGATCAACCCCGATCTCGATCGTGGCTATTACCGCTTTGATCTTCAAAAAGCCCAGGCTGCTTATGGCGGCGGCCCCGGCCCTCTTAAGCTCGTGGTCGAAGCCGGGCGCGATCTGGCCTATTGGGCCAATGGCCTAGTGCTGACGGAGGTGCTCGATGGCGGGCGGATCGATATTGGCAACGATGTTGTCACGCTGGAAGGCATCGTCGGCATCACCCCTACCCGCACGGTCGATATCGATACGTCCCGGCCCGAATATGCCCAAAACACGCGCCGGTTATTCTTGGGAGGGATGCTCAGTGCCAAAGCCGGCGACCATGTGCCCTATGTCTATTTCCTTCAGGAACGGGACGAAAACAACAAGGACGTCGCCACCACGGGTCCCATCACGACTCATTACGAATACAATCCTGCCTATCTTGGCGCGGGATCGGCCGGCAGTATCAGCGACAAGCTTCGCTACGGCCTTGAGGTGGTTTACGAAGGGGGCAATGGCCTGTCCAACAGCTTTGTCCCGACCGGCGGAGCGCTAAATCCGGTGAAGCAGACCCGCGACGCGATCAGCGCCTGGGCCTTCGATGCCAAACTCGACTACTTCTTGCAGGACCTTCACGAGAGCCGCTACAGCGCCGAGCTGATCGCGGCCAGCGGAGACAAGGACCGGCTGACGTCAACTAATACATTTGGCGGCAATGCTCCGCATACGCGCGATACAGGATTCAACGGCTTTGGCCTGCTCAACTCGGGGCTGGCGTTCTCGCCGGAAGTCTCGAACCTGGTTATCTTCCGCATCGGCGCCTCGACGTTTCCAATTCCCGAAAACTCCGTGTTTCGACGCATGCAGGTCGGGCTTGATTTCTTCGTCTTCGCCAAGGCCCAATCCAACGCCCCTATTTCCGAACCGACCAGCAACACGACTTATCTCGGCGTCGAGCCGGACCTGTATCTCAACTGGCAGCTCGCCAGCGACCTCACGCTGGCGTTGCGGTACGGTGCTTTTTTCCCGAACCGCGAGGCGTTTTCCAATCACGACGTGCGGCAGTTTTTCTACGGCGGATTGACCTTCGCCTTCTGATCCAGGTCTGTCGAGGAAACCATGATTCCCTGCCCGAAGCGATTGCTCTTCATTCGATGCCCGTACCTCCTCGGCCCGATCCGCGCGGCGGTCGTCGTTTTTGCTCTGACGGGCTGCCAATCGGCGCAGGTTGGACATCCCCTGACGGAAAAACTCAGCGGCAATGATCCCGATTCGCAGATGGAGTTCTGGCACTCGCTGGCGGATCGGCGCGTCACCAGCAATGACGAAGCTTTGCACGGCTTGCTGCTGTACGTCGACGGCAAGGACGATTCGGGCGATTATCAGCAGCGCGTCGATACATTGAAATCGCGGCACATGCTGCCCGGCGGATTTAATGCGCCGGCGCATGCCGCCATCTCGCGCGGGGACCTGGCCGTGGCGATGGTAAAGGCCCTTCAGATCAAAGGTGGAATCATGCTGCACTTGGCGGCCAACTCGCCTCGATACGCGATTCGCGAGCTCCAGTATCTTGACCTGTATCCCCCCAGCAGCCCCCAGCAAACGTTCAATGGCTCGGAATTCCTGGGGATCATCGGAAAGTTGGAAGACTACCAGCGTTCAGCGGGCAAGGGGGAAACCGCCGCGGGCGCGGCTCAAATTCCGCTCTCGGGATCCGCCGCCCGCGAGCCGGCCGCTGGGCCGGGGACTTGAATGCCGCTGAAAACAGATAAAAAAAATTGAAGCCAACACGTTAACGACTCCCGCAAAAATCTTCTCTCCGGCTCCGAATTTCGTTTGACCGGTCAATTGGGGAAAGTAAGATGGCCGCGGCTCAATAGGGGGGACCAATGGGAGGCATTCATGTCCCGGCGTCTTGCAGTTATTGCTACCGCTTTTTTAACGAGTTGGTCCGCCGCCGCTGATTCTCACGAAGCCGATGCGCCTGCATCGGCGCCGGCAACGGCTCCTAATGGCGCCGTCCAACAGATGAAGATCGTGGTGGCGGAAGTCAAGGGTCTCGTGCAGGTCCGCGTTGCGGAGAACGCGCCCTGGAAAGCCGCCAAAGAGGGAATGGAACTGGATGAAGGCGCGGAATTTCGCACCGGGCCGCGATCGAGCGTTACCTGCCAGATCCCTCCCGACCAGACCCTCACGCTCGACCGCCTGGGCACCGTGAAAATCGCCGAAGCCATCAAGAGCGGCAACAAGATCAAGACCGACATGGTCATGAAATACGGCCGCACCCACTACGATATCGAGGCGGCGGGGGCCGAGCACGAATCGACAATCCGCAGTCCCAGCAGCACGCTGGCGGTGCGCGGGACGGAAGTGAGCCTCTACGACCAGCCCCCCTTTACCCCGGTGGCCGACAGCATTCATGGGCGCGCCAGCTTCCGGAACGCCCAGCGCCAACTCCGCTTTGGTGGAAAGACTTTCACGCAGGTCGCCAACGACAAAAGCAGCGTCGCGGAAACCGCGCTGGCCAAACAAACGGTTGACCCGCGGTTCGCCGGCGCCCGCACCGCCAGCGAGCTGGCCTATATCGCCAATGAAACCGACCGGGGCGCGACCATTGATCTGAACAGTTTCACGCAGATCCCGGTGGTCCGAAACGGACCGGGGCCACTCACCGATGCCGAGCTTGCGGCCAAAGCCTCCAGCCTGCCCGGCACGCTCGACATCGTGCTCCGATGGACGGGAAACGCCAACATCAACCTTTTCGTCGGGGACCAGGGCGGCAATCCCCAGACGATCTTCAACCACGGATTGAATCCCACTGAATTGCTTTTTCCCGGCGGGGGATTCAATCATGGCGCCTCGGGAGGCACCATCCCCTATGACGACCGCGGCGGCCCGCGCGGGGGAATGGAAATCGCGTATTGGGGGAGCAACTTCCCACACGGCGTGTACGGCGTTTCCGCCGTCCACGAATCGGGCCCGCCCGCCGACGTGAAGTTCAATATCTTCCTCAATGGAAAGCCGCTGGATAATCTCCAGACCTTCGAGGTGGACGCGCAGGGCAACCTGGTCACGGATGCCAATGGCCTGCCGATCCTCATCCGCAACAGTCAGATCGAGCGGACGGTCGCGGCCCCGAGCAGGCCCTCCGCCCCTTTCGGCCCCAAGGCCGGCGTGACCTCAATTCTCTCATTGATCCCCTCGGTGCCCGCACTTGATGATCCGATCCCCGTCGAGCCGCCCCCCCTGGGTTCCGTGCCGCCCTCCGATACGGGGGCCGTGGTCCGTTCCTCCATGTTGCATAATCATGCGTCTCGGGGTGGGGCTGTTTCCCACCAAACTTTGCAGCGCGGCCCGATGCTCGCCCCGGCGACGGCGGGACGTGGTCATTAAGAGGCGGTCGGCGCATCGGCTGACCCAGACGTCATAAACGGCACTTTTCTCGTTGCGTCGGACAAAAATTCGGACCTTTTGTTGTCATGATTCATCGCATTTCAGTAATATTCGACCTTTAACCTATAGGGAGATTTGATGCGAGCAACACACTATTCCAAGGTTTTCTGTTTCGCCGGTTCGATCGCGGTCATGGGAATGAGCGCGAACGCGGCCCATACCACGCACCCCGGCTACAGCGCCAAGGGCGGCACGCTGGCTGCCACGCAGTGGAATTTGATTTGCGATCCCGCGAATGTCATTTCAGGGAGCATGACCACTAACTATTCCCAGGATCTGACTCAGGCGACGCTCAATTCCGTGACCGCCGAGCCGGGTTTTGAAATTACCGATGTACAGGTTGAGGTGAACGGCGACGGCACTTTCGTGCTGGACTATCCACAAAATGTCGGCACTACTTTCGTAAGTCTGACCGGCATTTCCCACGAAACTGGGTTCATTCAGGTGAGCTTTCAGCCGTTTCAAAACCCGAATTTTCAATCAACCGGATTTGCTTCTCCGCTTCTCACGGCGGATACCAACACCCATATTGTGACGTTCGATTCGTTGCCTGGCAATACAATCGCCACCTTCACGAACATGGGTGACCCAGGACAGGCCAATGGCGGACATTTTTCCTCTGCCGATCAGTACACAGTGGACAACGGCGACGGCACGACGACGACCTATTCCGCCGACCCGACCAGCCTGAACTATCCGCAACCACGCACCGTTTATTCCGATGGATTTGTCGGTCAGGGCGGAATTGCCCCGGAAACCGCTTCGGTCACGCTGCTGCCGGAGCCGGCCAGCGCCGGCGTGCTCATGGTCGGCGGGATCGTTGCCGCGGGGCTTCGCCGTCGTCGCACCCGATGAGCAGCGGTCGCGGCGGCACATTGCTTCGACCATGGCTCAGCTTTTTCGCCGCAGCATCAGCGCGCCGGCCAGTATTGGCGCGGCCACTACCGCCCCCGGCTCGGGGGTTGGCGAGGCTGGGACGGTGGTGATCCGCCCGATCCCGACATATCCCCCGTGGTCATGAAAATCCAGCTTGGTAATGTGCCCGGTGAACGTGTGCGAAACGTAGAGTGTGCCAGTGGGGTTCGCGCTGGCGATGAACGTGCTCAGAAGCGTGTTGCCGTCGTAAACGTCGGCGATGAAGTCGGTCGTCACCGCCAGGCCGTCGACGGTCAGCGAGCTGACCGGCTGATTGAACTGCACGATGCCGACCGGCGTCGTGCCCGAGGCGCCGACGGTCGTAATCCCGTAGGCGTCCGATCCAGCGCCGACGAACCGCGCATCGGAGACGAACCCAGTCGCTCCCGCCAGGGAGATCCCCTCGGGGGCGTAGATGCTTGTTCCCGCCAGTGGAGCGAGGTTCTGGGGCAGCGGGCTCGGCTCGCCGAACTCGATGACGTTCGCCGCTGCCGCCGCCGAAGCGACTGCGATCACCACCATTGCAACGGACAACTGTCGAATGTGACGGTTCATGTTCACGGCTCCCTGCGTTGCCTCCACCCCGCGCGATCGAGCGGTCCGATATTCGACGCGGCGAATCGGGGTGCGGTATCCTTGCCATCGGCATGATCCGCAGGGCACGTAACATCCTCACGGACGGCACGGTGTACGGTCTGTTATTGACGGCGGCCGTCCTTTCGTTGCAGCGAGCCGGGGTCCTGGAAAATCTTGAACGGTGGTGCTACGACCAGCGGGTCCGCGCCTGCCAGTTCTTCACTCCCCCTCCAACCGACCGGCTGGTCCACCTGGATATCGACGACGCGGTGCTCGACTCACTGGGCGCCTGGCCCTGGCCGCGCGCGACGCTTGCGGAATTGATGGACGAGATCGCCTCAACCCGGCCCAGGGCGATCGCGATGGACATCCTCTTTCACGACCCGCAGGAGGTGAAGTACGAGCCGCGCGGCGACGGCACCTACCGTGCCATCGACAACGACGCGGAGTTTGCCGCATCCGTCAAACGCGCGGGGTGCGTGGTCATCGGTATGTCGCTGCCCGTCGTTCCCAACTCCGCCGCCGATCAGTCGCTCTACGAACGCATCCGCGCGGCGCTCTACTCGGACCTGGAGCGAAACGAAAAAGAGGTCGTCGCGCTGCTGGTGAAGAACGGGGTCTCGGAGCGCGCTGCCGAGGACGCGACATCGAAGGACTTTCATCAGGCCCGACGCGACGCGATGTACGCGCGCATCCACGATTTGCTGCGGCAGCGCCCGCTGAGCATCGCGGAATTGAAACCGCTGCTGCTGCCAGGCTCAATTGGAAAGGCGCGTTCGGTCGCGTTCCACGTGCTGGAGTCCGAGTACCCGCGGGCCGCGGCCGACCTGGCCCTCGTCCGCTTTTCCAGGCCGCTGCCGCCGGGGCTCCCACCCCTCCTCCAGATCGATGACGAGCTCGCCCCCATCCCCGCGCTGGCCAGGGCCGCCGCATCGGCGGCGTTCTTCGACTATCCTCCCGAGGCGGGCGGCGTGGTCCGGCGCGTGCCGCTGTTCATCCAGCACGGCGGGCGGGTTTACCCGCACATCTCAGTTGCGCTGGCCGCGATGATGCTCAATGCGAAGTTGAGCGATTTTGAATTTTCCGAGGACGCCGTCAGCATCCCGCGCGCCGATGGTAGCCGGACCACGCTCCCGGTTTACACGATCCATTCCGAAACGCTCCACCGGAACGTGCCGATGATGTTCGATATTCCGTACTTCGGTTCGGGAAACTGGCAAACGATGTACGAGAAGGTGGGGGGCACGCACCTCTCGCTGAACACCGTGTGGGATGTGTGCCTGACGCGCCGGCGCATCGTCGAGAATTCCCGACAGGCGGATGATGCGCTGCGAGGCATTTACGAACTGTACGACGAGTCGAAACTGAAGAAGTTCATTAAGCAGCCGATTCCGCCGGGAGATAGCGTGACCCGGCAAGCGCTGCTTGGCCAGGCCTTGGACGAATATAAGGATTTCATCAAATTGGCCGAGGAGACTAATCCGGCGGATCTTAAGGACGACGCCGACCGGAAAACCAACGCCCAATTCGTGGCCGCCGGCAGGGCGGTGCGCCAGGTGCTCGAGCAGTACCCGCTGCTCCAGCACCAGCTCGAGAGCCAGCGCACCGTGTTGCAGCAGCGCCTGGCCGATCGGGCCGTGCTGATCGGCTGGGTCGCAACCTCATCGGTCGCCGACCAGGTCCCCACCAGCCTCCACGCCAAATGTCCGGGCGTGGTCATTCACGGCACGATCTTCAACGCCATCATGACCGGCCATTTCTGGCGACGCGCGCCGGTCTGGGTCGATGGCGTCGTGATCGCGCTGGCCGGCTTGATCGCCACGTTCCTGGCCAGTCGTCTCTCTCCCAGCCGCGCGTTTGTCTATGCGATCCTGCTCGCCGGTGGATATGCGGCGTTCAACGGGATGGTGCTGTTCGATCACAACTCCCGGATCGTCAGCCTCGCCGGTCCGCTGATCGCCATCATCATCGTCTGGGCCGGATGCACGCTGGCCCGGCTGCTGATCGAGAGCTGGGAACGCGCCCGCATCACCCGGCGGTTCAGCAGCTACGTCGACCCATCGCTGGTGAGTTACGTCGCCGAACATCCTGAAGAAGCTCGCCTCGAGGGCCAGGTTCGGGAACTCACGGTGGTCTTCACCGACCTGGCCGGCTTCACACAGCTCACCGAGCAAATCGGCGAGAAGACCGTCGGCCTCCTCAACGAGTTCATGGGTATGGCCGTTCCGATCATCCGCAGCCACAAGGGGCTGGTGAACAAGTTCCTCGGGGACGGGATCATGTTCTTCTTCGGCGCGCCGCTCGAGGTCCCGGACCACGCCGCCCGCGCCATCGCCTCGGTGCTCGACCTCCAGTCCGGAATGGCCCGGCTCAACGAGACGTTCGTCGCCCGCGGGTTGCCCACGCTTAAGGTGCGCGCGGGCATCAGCACCGGGCACATGGTCGTCGGCGATGCCGGCTACGAGGACGCCTCGGACTACACGGTGCTGGGGGATTGTGTGAACCTCGGGGCACGCCTCGAATCGGCCAACAAACTGATCGGCAGCGCCTGCCTGATCACCGACCGCACCGTCGAGATGTCCGGGGACAGGTTCCTCGTGCGCCCGATCGGCAAGATCTGCGTGGTCGGCCGGCAGGCGGGGACGATGACATACGAAGCGATCGCCCGCGCCGACGCCGCCACCCCCGAACAACTGAAGCTCGCAGCCCTCACACGGGAGGTCGTTGACTGCTACCTCGCCGGCGGCGTCGACGAATGTCTCGCCGCCATCGAACGCATGGAACAGGCCCTGGGCCAGAGCCGCCTCACGGCCCTCTACCGCGAGCAATGTGCGCTGAGCCGGGAACTGCTGGCGAAGGGGCAGGTCTTCGATTGTCAGATCGTCCTGAGCGAGAAATGAGCCGGACCACACGGGGTGAGGGTTGCATTCCCAGCAAATTTCACGAGGATCCCCGCGTTTTTGTTTGGCAAATTGATCCGGCGTCGATTACGCTTCAGGATGCACGTTTGGTGAATCCGCGCTAGGCAGTGGAGGTGAGGCGCGGGTCAGCCAGGGGAACTGTCAAGCTTGTACGGTAGACGACCTCGTCACGCGGCGCGGCGTTACGCGGTTCTTTTCGTCATCGGCGAATGGGCGTCCCTGTGGACATCACAGCTCGGGAAATCAACGATAAGTTCCCGAACGTTCCACCGCGCGCCGCGCCGATCGCGCCGTCCGATATCATCGGCATCGAAGACGCCGCCGCCATTCCCGTGCGCCCCCGCTCGCCGCTTCCCTCCGGTCCGGTGCCGTTGTCCGATCACCAGATGCGCATGGTGCTCGACGTATCACGGCTGTTGGCCGTCCCCACCGAACTGGTGTCGCTCCTCCAGCACATCGCGGAAATCTGCACGCAGATGCTCGGCTGCGAGCGCGCCAGCATCTTCCTGCACGACCCGCTGACGCACGAGCTGTGGACGAAGATCGCCCTGGGTTCTCGCGAGATTCGCGTCCCCTGCACCGTCGGCATCGTCGGCCACGCGTTCACGGCTAACGAGCCGGTCCATGTGAGCGATCCTTACAACGACCGCCGCTTCAATCCCGAGCCAGACCGCCGCAGCGGGTTCGTGACGCGCAATCTGCTCACCTGCCCGATGGCCGATCTCGACGGCAAACCGCTCGGCGCCATTCAGGCGGTCAATAAGCACGCGCGCGGTTTCGACGAATCGGACAAGGCGATGATCCAGCTCCTCGCCGAACAGGCTGGCGTGGCGCTTCAGCGACATCACCTCCAGTTGGCGGCGATGGAGACGATTGCGCTCCGCCACGAGATGGAACTCGCCCGCAAGGCGCAGCAGGCGCTGATCCCCAAGCAGGCGCCCAACATCCACGGCATCGAGGCGGTTGGGTGGACGCTTCCGGCTTCTCTGACCGGGGGCGATTGCTTTGACCTGTGGAAGATGCCCGACGGGCGCCTGGGCATCCTGCTCGCCGATGCTTCGGGTCACGGGCTCGCGCCGGCCATGGTGGTCGCACAGGCGCGGACGCTGGTCCGCGCGATCTCCGAGATCGAGCCGGAGCCACACCGCCTGCTCGCCCGCGTCAATGCCCGGCTGGCCGAGGACCTGGACTGGGGCCAGTTCGTCACCGCGTTCCTCGGCTTCCTCTCCCCCAACGGGGACCTGCACTGGACCAGTGCGGGCCATGGTCCGGTCTTCGTCCGCGCGGATCCGAAGTCCGAACCCCTCGTACTCGATCCTCCGGTGCAGCCGCTCGGCGTCGTTTCCAGTTGGTTCGACGACGCGCCCCCGCCCGCCCGCATCGAGGCGGGCGGATCCCTCATCCTCGTCAGCGACGGGATCTTCGAAGCGATCAACCCCGCCGGCGAACTGTTCGGCGTCCCCCGCATGATCGACTGCATCGACGCCCACCGATATGGCAGGCCCGCCGACCTCCTCGCCGACCTCCGCGACGCCGTCCGCCGCTGGCACGACGGCAACGAACCGCTCGATGATCAGACGATCGTCATCGTGCATCGGGAATTGTGATCGTCTTTAATCGGATCGCTCAAGGGCAGGCCTAATCCACGGTCGTTCCCACCGGCTGATTTTTCCCGATCGGGTTCCCCGTCCCCTTGATCGCCAGCATGCGCTCCAGCGCCACCGTTGCCCAACGGCGGGTATGCGCGTCGACGCGGATCTCGTTGACCACGTTTCCCTCAACCAGGTTCTCCATCGCCCAGCAGAGGTGCGGCAGGTCGATGCGGAACATGGTGGTGCACAGGCATTGGCAATCGCTGAGGACGATGATCCGTTGTTCGGGGTGTTGCCGTGCGAGGCGCTGCACCAGGTGGACTTCGGTGCCGATCGCCCATTCGCTTCCCGGCGGCGCGGCTTCGATCTGTTTGACGATGTACGCCGTGCTGCCGGCGAGATCCGCCTTTTGCACGACCTCGCGCCGGCATTCGGGATGGACGATCACTTTCATGCCCGGGAACTGCGCGCGGACCTGATCGACGTGCTCGGGGCGGAAGAGCTGATGGACCGAGCAGTGTCCCTTCCAGAGGACGAAGTCCGCATCGCGCACCGCGCGGGCATCGTTTCCACCGAGGTCCTCGCGCGGATCCCAGACGATCATGCGCTCCAGCGGATAACCCAACGCTTCAGCCGTATTCCGCCCCAGATGTTGATCGGGGAAGAAGAGGACTTTCGCCTTGTCGCTCTCACCTGAACCCTGAACCCTGAACCCTGAACCCTCCTCCTGCATTGCCCATTGCAAAACATTGCGGCAATTGCTGCTGGTGCAGACGGCGCCGCCGTGCTCGCCGACGAACGCCTTGATCGCCGCGGAGCTGTTCATGTAGGTCACGGGGACGATGCGCTGACCCGGGCATCGCTCGGTCAATTGCTCCCAGCATTCGATCGTCTGCTCGAGGTTCGCCATGTCTGCCATCGAGCAGCCGGCGCCAAGGTCGGGAAGGATCACGCGAACGCCGGGGTCGGTGAGAATGTCAGCCGACTCAGCCATGAAATGGACGCCGCAAAAAATCACAAACTCAATTTCTGTTTGTTCGGCCGCCTTGCGGGACAGCTCAAAGCTGTCGCCAGTGAAATCGGCGAACTCGATGACCGCGTCCTGTTGGTAGTGATGGCCCAGGACGATCAGCCGCTTGCCCAGCGTTTCGCGCGCGGCCGCGATTCGCAGGCGCAGCTCCGGCTCGGAAAGCTGCTGGTAGATCGGCGGGAGCGGTTGTTGCCATACCTTCATGAAGCGGTGCCTCCCATCGCACGGAGAAACGCTCCATTAGATGTACGCTGGCGCTACGCGATGGTGCAACTCGCCGCTGCTCAAGATCTCCGCAACCGGCTCAAGAACCTAATTTAGTGAACGACGGCAAGATAGCGGACTTTGCTGGGCAAAGTCAGGTAGACGGGGGCGTAAGCGGCAACCGTCCGGAAATATGCATGGTTTTCAGTCACCACCACGATTTCACCTCATATGTTGCGTAAAAACGAAGCGGGTGTCACAAGAGACTGTCGCGGAAAACACGGGTTTTTTTGCGTGATTTGCCGATGTGCTACCGTCCGGCGATGCCCCGTCGGCTTGGCATTGTTTTTGTTTTGCCGGGCGGGGTTCGCCGTATTTCTCCCGTTACGGGAAGGAGTTCACATGTTTGCTCGGAAAGGATCGCTTGGGCTCGCCGTCTGCGCGGCCCTCGCGGCGGCAGGCTACGCCCGCGGTAGTGGTACCGCAGGCTCGCAGCTCACGCCGGATCAGTTGCAGCTCTCGTCGCCCGCGTATCTCGATGATACGACTGCGCCCGCCGCGGCGCCCGCTCCGCCCACGCCTCCCCAGCCGCTCATGTACGCGCTGGAGCAGGTTGGCGTCGGCAAGCCGCTGGAAGATCTGCGGATCAACCTTTACGGCTGGTTGGAAGGCGGCTACACCTACTCAGGCAGCGCCCCCCCGGGCAACCTCATCACGGGGAACGTCTTTAATACCAAGCACGAGCGCATCGTGCTCGATCAGGCCGTTTTCAACGTCGAGCGCACGGTCGACAAGGCTGCCTCGGCCAAGGCGGGCACCTTCGACATCGGCTTCCGCGGTGAGTTCTTGTACGGGTGGGACGCGGGCGCGATCCACTCGAACGGATTGTTCGACAACCCGGCGACCCTGGGCGTCGCACCCGGCAACGGCTATTACCGCAGCCGGACCAGCCCGGAGAACCAGTTTGATGTCGAGCAGGCGTACGTCGACATCGCTATCCCGATTGGGACGGGCCTTCAGCTTCGCATTGGCAAGTTCGTGACACTGCTCGGCCAGGAAGTGATTGACGCAAGCACCTCCACCGGAGCACCGGCCAACGCACTTTACTCACATAGCTACCTGTTCGGATATGCAATTCCATTCACGCACACCGGAATTCTCGGGTCGTACCAGTTGACTGAGAAGCTCGGCATTACCGGTGGCGTCACGCGCGGCTGGAACCAGTCGATCAACGACAACAACGGCGCGGTCGACTTCCTTGGCCAGGTCAATT
This sequence comes from Tepidisphaerales bacterium, assembly GCA_038240605.1. Taxonomy (GTDB): domain Bacteria; phylum Planctomycetota; class Phycisphaerae; order Tepidisphaerales; family Tepidisphaeraceae; genus JBBSDP01. The sequence goes on from JBBSDP010000006.1 coordinate 121,452, forward strand.
ACACGATCAGCGACAAGACGACCCTGATCGTCAACGCCTCCGTCGGCCCGCAGGCGACGAAGGACAACAGCGACTACTGGACCGTCATCGACGTGATCGTGACGCACAAGTTAAGCACTGAGCTCACCGTCGCGGTCAACGGCGACTACGGCGATGCGCCGCACGCCCCGGGCACCGGGACGGCGCAGTGGTACGGCGTCGCCGCTTACGCTTCGCTCGTGCTCGATCCGCACTTCACGCTCAATGCCCGCGGCGAGTGGTATCGTGACGACCACGGCTTCACGCTCGGCACCGGCGTCGGCATGAATGTCTACGAGGCTACCGTCGGCGTCGCGATCACCCCGTTCCCCGAGAACGCGATCGCCAAGAACTTCATCATCCGACCCGAAGTCCGCTTCGACTATTCGGATAAGAAGTACTTCGATGCGGCAACCGACCGCTACCAGTTCCAGGCAGCCGTCGACGCGATCTTCTCGTTCTAATTCGGATCGCGTTTTCTCCCTCTGAATCTCCCCGGGCGTCGCGGCAACACCGCGACGCCCGGTTTCGTTTGATATGCCGATGGATCCGCAGTCGCGCCTTCTCCCGACGTAATCTCATGAAAGGCTGTCCCCCTGCCGGCGTTACGATGCCGGTGGTGAAGCTTTACCAAGGAGACAGCCGTGAGAATAGAGACGAAGGTAACCCAAGTGGGTTTGGATAACCACAGGAATTTCAGCCGTCTGACA
>JBBSDP010000007.1:0-120060 GCA_038240605.1 Tepidisphaerales bacterium
CGTCACCCGCCCGACAGCCCGCGCAACCACACTCGTGAATCGGCCGCTCCGTGGCCATGTCCAAACTCCTTCCTTGGAGTGAACGCGATACTACATCAGACGCGCTGATTCACGAAATAGTTTCTGGACGGGTGCTAAGCGATTCGAGGTGGCATTCGTAGGAGATGAAGCCGCCGGATATTTTCAGGGGCCGCGGGGAAGTGTAATGCGCCGGCCAGAGTTTACCGGTTCGCTTGCATCGCTCGCACTGGCAGGCTCGCATCGGCGTGTTTTCGGCAATCGGAGGGAACGTACCGCCCTCGTTCCAGCAATGGTCGATCCAGGAAGCCGAGCAAGCGATCTGCTCAAGTTCCCGCCTCATCTTCTCAAGTCGCGAACACCAGCTGCGTCGGACGGCAATGGGCAACGAGAGTCCGGCATTCTCGAACCTCAACAGGCGATCCAACTCCGCTGGAACGGGTTGGATTTCCGTCATTTTCGAAGTGTCGGACTGCGCCGAGAAAAGTGAACGATTCATACGTGTCGCCCAGAGTGTACCTAACATCATACTAACATAAGAGCCATCTTACAACCAGAAAAGAACTATTCAAGTAATATTTTTTATGGAATCCTCCAAACGGAGGAATGACCGCCGAACGGGATGTTTAGGGATCATCCGGAGCGGGGGAAGGTGGGAATACCCGGTGTTACGCGGATGCCGGGCGGTGCATGGAGGAGCAAATAACTTGAACGCGTAGCGCTTCCAAGGGGCACCGCCGTCGCCAGCTCTTGTCACGGCATTACCACTGATCGCGGCGGCTCGCGGACGACCCGGCCGATCCGGCCGGGACGCCGTTGCCTAGCTTTGCCCCCCGAACCAGTTTCGCGGGGATGCCGTTGGGATACGATTGCTTGAGCGATTCGTCGATCGCCTGCATTCGATGTTCCGGGTAAGGATGGGTCACCAGGAACTCCGGCTGGCGTCCCGTCTTGGGCGTGACGCTCTGGAGCACCTTCATCACGTCCAGCATGGCCCTTGGGTCGTAACCGGCTTCGGACATGAACTTCAGGCCAAAGCCGTCCGCCTCCGATTCATCCTTTCGCGAGAACTGGAGTGTCTTCATCTGGTTCACGACGCCCGCGATCATTGCCGCCGAGTAGCCGCGGCCCGGGTGGTCCTGGTCGGATGCCGCGACGCCAACCGCCGTCACCAGCATCTGGCCGAGCTGCGAGCGCGCCATCTGTTCCGATGCATGACGGCCGACGACGTGACCGCTCTCGTGACCCAGCACGCCGGCCAGCTCGGCTTCGTCCTCCAGCTTGGTGAGCAGGCCGCGGGTGATAAAAATCTGCCCGCCAGGCAGGGCGAACGCGTTGACGGTCTCGGGGTCGCGCAGAAGGTGGAACTGGAATTGATATTGGTTGTCGCGCGACGCGGAACTGTCGCGCACGACGTGTTCCCCGACGCGCTTCACCTCGCGCGCCTGCGGATCGGACGGGTCCACCTCGCCGCCCATCTGTGCGGCCATTTCCGGCGCCGATTGCTGGCCCAATTGGATTTCCTGCTCGGGACTGAGGGCCACGTGCTGGCGCTCGCCGGTCGAGGGGTTTACCGTAGTGCGCGTCATGTACATGACGACGCCGGCGATCGCGATGATCGCCCCGATGATGTAGCGAAAGGGGAATCCGCCTCCTCCTCCGCTTCCGCCGTAATACTGGGTCATGGCGCGTTACCTCCGCGTGACATCTGCCGCGCGACCGCGGCGAGTTTCTGGTGGGCCAGCTCGCAGGCGTAATCCACCTGGATCGTACGCCGGTACGCTTGCATTCTACGGATCGCATCCGGCTCAGCATCGGCCGAATTGAGGAAAGGGGTATGCAGCTGTTCCCACATCGCCATCACATCGGCATAGGTCTCGGTGTCGCCGCGCCGGCTCCCCTGCGGCAGTTCTTCGACCGACAGCACGATAGAGCCGGCTGGAAGCAGGCGGAGCAGTTGATCGCGCTCCTGCACATCAGCCGGTGGCAGCGACTGATCCGGCTGGGGGATGATGGCGACGAAACGGCCACCATCGGCCGCAGGATAGACCGCAGCCAGAAACGTTTCAACGTAGAGGTCGTTTTCAGCCTGGAGGGTACGCACGCGCTCGGCCGGGGCGATGCTGGCCCATCCCGCCACCAGGAGCTGCCCGTGAGGAAAGTTTTCGACGACGCGTCGGCCATCCACCACATCGCGAGCCGACTCGGCCACCAGGTCCAGGCAGATCACGCCTTCGCCGCATCGCTGGCGGCGCTGGCGGCGTGCTTCCTGTAGCGGCAGGTAAAGACGGGCAAGGCTGTTCCAGTCGCGGGCCGTCCAGGCTTCATGCTCCGCGGTCGAAAGCGTCGCTTCCGCCTGGAGGTACTCCATCTCCATGAGCTGCCGCTGACCCAACTCGCAATGCTGCTGAAGACCCACCGGCGTCATGCCGGTGCTTATACCGCCGGACGGAAGTCCTGAGAATGGACGAGAGGAAGGGAAAGCGTTGGCGCGCGGGGATCGATCGATCTAGCGAGCGCGGGCGACGTCGCGTACGGCCTGGAGCGCGCTGCTCCAGAGGGCGCCGGCGTCGGTCGCTTCGTAGGTGAGCACGTCGCAGAGCGTCACGAAATCGCGAACCTCCAGGGCCGACTTGATCTGACGAAGCTGCTCCGTGAACTCCCGCAGCACATCGCCGAGGGATCGCGCGGCCACGCGAATCTGGTCCAGGTCGATGCGCAACAGTTCGGCGATCTTGCGGACCGATTCCTGGGCATGTTGCCAGGTGCTGAAACAGCCGCTCAGCTTTTCCATCGCCTTCACGGCGGCGTTGCGCTGGAGGAGCACGATCGCTTCGGCGCGGAGGCTGTCGGCGCCGCGCAACTGCTGCTCGACTTCGTCGAGCACTTCAAACGCCATCTCGCGCGGCTCGATCGTCTCGATGAAGACCGTATGGTCGCGCAGCAGCGACCGGCGCACGTGTGCGATCTGATCCAGGTCGGGCGCTTCGCCATCGATCAGCAGATTGATCACCAGGCGGTTGTCGCGGTTCAATTTGGACAGTACGTGCCCAACGGTGCTGAAGCCCTGTTCCTCAGCGGCCAATGGTTCGTGATCGATCGTGACGGACATGGGCGATACTCCCGGGTGCGGTGTCTCTGTGCAGGAGCTATCGACCGGCCGGCGAGTTAAGCTTGAGACAGTCCGATAAGAATGTCAGAATTAAGCTCAGCAGTCATTGCCAACCCATGACCGACCGCGTCGCCATCGAGCGCCTGATCGCCGCCCGCCATCCCTGCGTCGCCATCAGCACATTCGAGGAAGATTACGTCCTGTCGCTGCTGCGCGAGATCGCGCTGGAACGTAGCCAGGAGCTGTGGCTCTGGACGGTTTCACAGGGCGTGCGCGACGGCATGCTTGCCGGCAGCACGTCGCTCGCCGACACCGAGCATCCCGCGGCCGCGCTCTACTTTGCCGCCGATCAGCAGCGGGGAGGCATTTGGGTGATGACCGACCTCGCCGGTCATCTCAAGGACGAACGCACGCTGCGCGTGCTCCGCGAGGCGATCGCAAGGTTTGGCGCCGCCGGCGGCGGCGCCACTCTCGTGCTCATCGACCATCGCGACGACCTGCCGGCGGTGATCCGCGGGAGCGCACTCGCCTACACGATCTCCCTTCCCGACGAAACTGAATTGGAAGCGATCGTCAAGCAGACGCTGCGTGAGGCGAACGAGCAGCAGCGCATCGAATGTTCCGTCAGCCGTCAGGACCTGCGCACCATCATTCGCAATCTGCGCGGGCTGACCCGGCGACAGGCGCGACAGGTCATTCTCGACATCATCTGCGACGATCGCCGTCTGGATGCGGGAGACGTCGACCGGGTCCTGGCTGAGAAGCGACAGGCGCTGGGGGATGGACTGTTGGAATACGTGCGTTCGCCGGTGACGCTGGACGAGTTGGGCGGGCTCGTGAAATTGAAGGCGTGGCTCGGCCGCCGGGCGCAATGCAGCGGCGAGGAGGCCAGTGCGTTCGGCATCTCGCCGCCTCGTGGCATGTTGCTGCTGGGCGTGCAGGGGGCAGGAAAGAGCCTGGCTGCCAAGGCGGTCGCGACGGCGTGGCGGCAGCCGCTCCTTCGCATGGATGCGGGCGCGCTCTACGACCGGTATATCGGCGAGAGCGATCGCCGCTTGCGCGACGCACTCGCTCAGGCCGAGCGAATGGCGCCCGTAGTCCTGTGGATCGACGAGATCGAGAAAGGCTTCGCCTCTGCCGCCAGCCAAAGCTCCGACGGCGGTCTGTCCAAGCGCATGTTCGGCGCGCTGCTCACCTGGATGCAGGACCGCACTGCTCCCGTGTTCCTCGTTGCCACGGCCAACGACATCGAAGCCCTCCCGCCGGAACTGCTGCGGAAGGGGCGGTTCGACGAGATCTTCTTCGTAGACCTGCCCAACCTCGAGGCCCGTGCCACGATCGTCTCGATCCACCTTTCGAAGCGCAAGCGCGACCCGGTGAAGTTCGACCTCGGCCGCATCGCGGAATCCGCCGAGGGGCGCAGCGGCGCGGAAATTGAGGCGGCGGTGATCGGCGCGCTCCACGACGCGTTCGCCGCTGGCTCGCAGCTCACGACGGACCACATCGTCGCGGCATTGGCCGCCTCACCCCCGCTGTCAGTCACGATGGCCGAGAGGATGAGCGCCCTTCGCGCGTGGTCGGTAGGCCGCTGCGTGCCGGCGGATTGATGCTATAGTGGGGACCGGAGCATCGTCATGACGCAGCAGCTCACGTCAACGCCAACGCGATCGAAGCGATTGACCTATCTCGATTTCCTCAAAGCGTCTGACCTTGACCCGCATGTGGAGTGGGTGAACGGAGAGGTAGTCAAGATGGCTCCCGTTTCCAACGAGCACCAGGACGTTGCGGGTTTTCTGCTTGCGCTCTTGCGAGCATTCGTTGATTTTCACGGTCTCGGCGTTGTGCGTCACGACCCGTTTCAAATGAAAACCGGAGCCGACCTGCCAGGCCGGGCGCCGGATATCATTTATATCTCGAAGCGGAACCTTTCGCGCCTTAAGCAGAATCACCTTCAAGGACCCGCGGATCTCGTGATCGAGATCATCAGTCCGGGAAGCCGAGGCATCGACCGGGGCGAGAAATACCATGAGTATGAGCAGGGCGGTGTGCGCGAATACGGGCTGATCGATCCAATCCGCAAACAGGCGGAGTTCTACCAGCGCGGTCGTGACGATCGTTTTCATCCCACCCAATTGAGCGATGCTGGGGTTTATCGCAGCGCAGTTCTGAAGGGATTATGGATCGAGCCAGAGTGGCTATGGAAACGGCCGTCAGTTCCGGAAATTTGGAAGCGGTGGAAGCTGGTTTAATTCCCCGACGCCTCCGGCGCCGGCAAGTAGATGTTGAACGTCGTCCCCTTGCCCACCTCCGACTCCACGTCGATCCGCCCCTTGTGGTGCTCGATGATCTCCTTGCAGATCGCCAGCCCCAGTCCAGTGCCACGCGCTTCGCCGCGGCGCGTCGTTCCCTTGGTCGTGAAGAACGGCTGAAAGATCTTGGGCAGCAGCTTCTCCGGAATCCCCGGCCCGGTGTCGGCGACCTGGATACGCACTTCGTTCCCCTCGACTTTTTGGGCCCGCACGGAAATGGATCCGGATTTGCCCAGCATCGCCTGTCGTGCGTTGATCAGCAGGTTGAGCAGCACCTGCTCGAGCTGGACCGGGTCGGCGTAAACCGACAGCTCCGGCTGCACCTGAACCCGCAGCGCAATTCCATCCTTCTGGGGGTCGCGCGCAAGCACCAGCAGGGTCTCATCCACCAGCTTCTGCACGCTGACAAGCCCCAGCACCGACTCACCACGGGCCAGGCCAAGCATCGAGTTGCAAATACGGCCGGCCTTCGACGAACCTTGAAATGACTTGGTCAACGCCTTGCGGATCAGCTCCATGTCAGGCGTTGGACTCTCAGCGCTCTGTAGCGCGAACTGCGAGTAGCTGACCACCGGCGTGAGGATGTTGTTGAACTCGTGAGCGATGACCGCGGCGATCGTGCCGATCGTCGCCAGTCTTTGTGATTCGGTCAGTTGGTCGCGCAGCAAGTCGATCTGCTGTTGCAGGATCGACAGCTGACTGATCAGGTCATTCCCGACGGACGCGGCAGGGGGCTGGAGATCGCTCACCGCAACACTATCGGTCGATCGCCATCGCGTGCATGATCGCTCGGGACAGCGCGCCAGCGGTGCGCTTATCGGACCGCCGCCGCCAGTTCTTTAGCGACGAAACGGATCTGTTCCTCGGGCAGCTCCGGATAGATCGGCAGGGCCAGCACTTCGCGGCAGGCCCGCTCGCTTTCCGGCAGGTCACCCTCGCGGACGTTGAGGTACGCGAAGCATTCCTGGAGATGGAGCGGAATCGGGTAGTAGACCCCGCTCACGATCCCGTGTTCCGCCAACCGTGCCTTGACCCGATCGCGGTTCGGCACGCGCACGACGTACTGGTTGTAAACGCTCCAGTTCCCCGGCTCGATGAACGGGGTGGTAATGCCGGCGCCCGCCAGCAGCTCGTCGTACAGCGCCGCGTTTCGACGGCGTCCCTCGTGCCAGCCGTCGAGGTACTTCAGCTTGACCTCGAGTACCGCGGCCTGGATGGCGGCGATGCGAAACATGCCACCGATCAGCCGGTGGTGGTACTGGTGCCCAGACCCGTGCACGCGCAGCAGCCGGCATTTTTCGGCGAAGCCGTCGTCGCTCGTGCAGATCGCCCCGGCGTCGCCGAACGCGCCCAGGTTCTTGGTGGGATAGAAGCTAAGGCATCCGGCCAGGCTGAGGGAGCAGGCGGGCGAACCGTTCCGCTTCGCTCCGATCGCCTGTGCGGCGTCCTCGATCACCTTCACGCCGTGGCGGCCGGCGATGTCGTTGATCGCCTCCATGCGGGCGACCTGGCCAAACAGGTGCACGGGGAGGATGGCCCGCGTGCGGGATGTCATCTTCTCCTCGATCCGGTCCGCGGCGAGGTTGAACGTCCGCGGGTCGATGTCGGCAAAGACGGGCGTTGCGCCGAGTCGAGCGATTGAGCCGGCGGTGGCGAAAAACGTGAACGACGGGCAGATCACCTCATCGCCCGGCCCGATGCCCATCGCCATCATGGCACAGAGGAGCGCATCGGTGCCGCTGCTGACGCCGATCGCGTGCTTCGTGCCGGAATAAGCGGCCAGCTTCTTCTCGAAGCGCTCGACGCTTGGGCCTAGGATCAGGGCCTGGCGATCGCACACCTCGTCGATGGCCCGTCGTATCTCGTTACGGAGCGGCAGGTAATGCGCCTGGAGGTCCAGCAGTTTCACATCCATGTGTCAAGAAACTAAGGGAGCCGGCGCAAAAAGTAAAAGCCGCCCGCGTCTCCGCATGCCGCTATTGGATTTGTTGAACCTTGACCGATCGGAACAACGTAAGGATAATCGTGATGGTGGCTAAATACCGGATCGACAGCTTGGGTGAACTCGCACGGCAGATGCCGTTCACGCCGCACGATACTAGGTACGCCCAGCTCACCGCTGCCGAAGAGCTCCTTCACGCAATCGAACCGCTCCGCGCGTATCCCCAGGACTTTATCATCTTCCGCATCACCGGCTACCGCCCCAGGGCAGTTGCCGCGGATCTACTCACCGGCATCGCGCTTCAGCACGACCTTGGCCTGCTGATCGAGAACGTCAGCGATACGCTAACGCTGCTCGCCGACTCGCCCGGCGAACCCGTCCTGGCGATCGAAGACGTGTGCGAGCGGTTCAACGTGACCAGCAAGACCATCCAGCGCTGGCGGCGCAAGGGGTTGCCGGCGCGTCGGTTCACCTTCGCCGACGGCAAGCGGCGAGTGGGGTTCCTGCTCAGCAGTGTCGAGCGCTTTTTCGCCGCTCACAGTGACCAGGTGACGCGCGGGACCAACTTCTCGCAACTGGACGATAAAGAGCGGATCGAGATCGTAGGCCGGGCACGTCGTCTCGCCGGTGCTTGCCAGTGCTGCGTCCACGAGATCGCCCGGCGGATCGCCCGGCGAATCAATCGCTCGCCGGCCACGATCCTTCACACCCTGCGTAAGCACGATCTGGAGCATCCGGACGGCGCCGTCTTTCCGCACGCCGCCCAGGAACTCTCCGAGGAAGAGCGCAACCGTGTCCTGCGCGGTGCACGCCGTGGCCTTTCGATCCGCACGATGGCCCGGCGGAGCTGCCGGCCGCGTTCGGCGATTTACCGGGTGATCCTCGACAGCCGTATCGAACGCCTCGTCCGGCGGAAGATGAAGTTCATCGATGATCCGCTCTACCATCAGCTCGATGCCGCAGAGGCGGTTAACGCCATTGCCGGCCAGGACGCCGATCTGATGTCAACCGCGACGGCCGATGAGAGTCGGGTGCCCCGCGACTTGCCGCCGTACTTGCAGGAGCTGTACCGAACACCGCTCCTGTCCGCCTCGCGGGAGCGCGCGCTCTTCCTGAAATTCAATTTCCACAAGTTCCAGTTCGTCTCCGCTCGCCGCAAGCTCGAACCGCAGTTCGCTCGCGCCCGTGACCTCAACGAGATCGAGGGCTATGTACGGCAGGCGACCGCAGCGAAGAACGGCATCATCGGCGCCAACCTCCGACTGGTGGTAAGCGTCGCCCGCAAGCACTTGCGTCCGGGCCTCTCGCTCATGGAACTGATCAGCGAGGGAAACCTGACGCTGATGCGCGCGGTGGAGAGTTACGACGCCCATCGCGGTTTCCGCTTCAGCACCTATGCGACATTGGCATTGATGAAGGGCTTCGCCCGCGCAGTGCCCCAAATGCTCGCGAGCCGCGCGGCTGGCGGACTCGACGTGTCGGCTCTGGCCGAGATTCCCGATCCACGCCCCATCTTCGAGCGGGAGCAGTTCGTCGATCGCGAGCAGGTGCGCGATCTGCTCACCCGCCTCGACGACCGGGAGCGCAGCGTCTTGCTCGCGTACTACGGGTTGAACGGCAGGGACGCACCCGCCACGTACGATCAGGTCGGCCAGCGCATGGGCCTGTCCAAGCAGCGCGTCCGCCAGATCGAGCGCGGCGCTGTCGCGAAGTTGCGCGCCGCCGCCAACGGCCAATGAGCCGGCCATGAGTCGGCCATGAGTCGGCCCTTGACAACGCCGCGCCACCCCTTAAATATCTCCACATCACCAGCTACGGGCGCGTAGCTCAATTGGTTAGAGTACCGGACTGTCGATCCGGTGGTTGCGGGTTCGAGTCCCGTCGCGCTCGCTTGTCAACAAAGGACTTACGTCAGGAGCTCTGATCTCTGGCACACGTCACGACCTGGACGGATGCGAAGCCCTGGAATGATGGCATGAAGCGGGGGGGATGATCGCCATCCAGCGGGCTTTCAACTGGTTGACGAAGCAGGGACGGATCGACCGCTCTCCCCTTGGAGGCTTGGAAAAGCCGCAGCAGGGGAGGCGAGAGACCGTCGTGTCTGAAAAGCAGTATCGGCAGATTCTCGACGGATTCGCACCATCGGATCCGTTTACCGTAAAAGAAAAGGTGACATCCAGAATATCAGGCCAAAGGAACAATCATGGACTCGCTGAGGAACGCCTCGCGCAACTGAGCGTGATCGTGCTTATTTCCGTCGCCCGAGCATTTCCACGGGAAGGAAGACGATACGCTCGGGGCGCGGTGGTTGGGAAGTGGACGGGGTCGTGCCGCAGGATTTGCAGCCGCCGCAACTGCTTAGCTTGCTCTTGCGACCGCGCAGTGACAAAAATGCCTGGCGGCCGAAAAAGACGAGGCAGGCCATGACGGCCAGCAGGACCAGAAGATGTTGCGACCAGAGGGGCATGGCAGTCTTACATTGTGATTATAGACGAGCTGGGCATCACGTGAACCATCTCGATCCGATCTGATAGACCAGCAGGCTGAGGAGGTAGGCCAGGCCGTTCATGTAGACGAGCATGAAGATGGGCCAGCGCCATCCGCCGGTCTCACGGCGGACAATCGCGAACGTGCTCATGCATTGCATCGCCAGGACGAACCAGACGAGCAGGCTGATGGCAACGAGCGGCGTCCAGACGGGGCGATTGTCGGGATAGCGATCGGCACGCATTGCCGCGGCCAGGTCCTGCGTCTTCTCGTCCTCGACCTCGCCGACGCTATAAGTGATTCCCAGCGTGCTCACGAAAACCTCGCGGGCGGCGAAGGCGCCGACGAGGCCGATGCCCATCTTCCAGTCGTATCCCAGCGGAGCGATCACCGGCTCCATCGCGTGACCGAGACGGCCGGCGATGCTGTACTCGCGCTGAGCGGCGGCGACGCCCTTCTCACTGCCGATCAGCTCCGCCCGCTGCGCCGGCAGCCTCGGGTAATAGGCCATCGCCCAGAGGAGGATGCTGAGGCAGAAGATCGTCGTCCCGGCCTTGGTCAGAAACGCGCGGGTGTTGACCCAGACTTGCCGCGCCACCTGCGACAACTGCGGCACCTTGTAGGAAGGCATCTCGAGGATGAATGCCGCGGCGGGGCCCTTGAGCAGCGAGCGTTTGAAAATCCAGGCAGTCGCCACCGCCGCGGCGATGCCGAGCAGATACATGCTCAGCATGATTCCCGCTTGTACCGCCGCCCCGTAAGCGGCGAAGAACGTGCCAATCAGCAGGGTGTAAACCGGAAGCCGGGCGCTGCAACTCATGAAGGGCGCGACCAGGATCGTGGCGAGGCGGTCCTTGCGATTGTCGATCGTGCGCGTGGCCATGATGCCGGGGATGGCGCAGGCGAAGCTGCTCAGCAGCGGAATGAAACTCTTGCCGTGCAGGCCGACCTTCGACAGCAGCTTGTCCATGAGAAAGGCGGCGCGGGCGAGGTACCCGGTGTCTTCCAGCACCGCCAGGAACAGGAAGAGCAGCGCGATCTGCGGGACGAAGACGACGACGGCACCCACGCCCGCGAACACCCCGTCGCTCAACAGGTCTTTGATCGGACCGTCCGTGAGATGGCGGGTCGTCACGTTGCCCAGCAGCACCACGGCGGAGTGGATCGCATCCATGATCGGCTGGGCGAGCCAGAAGAGCGTGACGAAGAGCCCCCCCATGATCAGCGCGAAGATGATCAGCCCCCAGAAACGATGGACGAGCACCGCATCGACCTTTTGCGTCAACGTCGGCTGGTCCACCGCGCCAGTGGATTCCGCTGCCGAGGGATCCGAGCGGAGAGAAGTTCCTGAATTGGCTGCGGCGGCGGCATTGGTCGCACCGCCGCTGCACCGAGCGGCGACACCTTCGATCCAGAGATAATGGCCTTCGACGTCCGCCTGCATCGGATCGATGCCGGCGGCACGGAGCCGTTCACCGGCTGACGCGAGCAGCGACGCGACTGGCTCAAGGCGCGCGAGCTTTTCCAGGTCATCCGCGCGGTCACCGACCAGCAGTCTTTCCGCGTACTGGTTATAGCGGTGGATGCGGCTGCTGGCCTCATCGCGGGTCGAGGATGGGGAAGTATCAGTCTGGTTCGGCGGATGAGCGACGAAAGCCGTGACGTCGCGGACCCCCTCGCCGTCGAGGATGGCCAGCGCTCCGCCGACGAGCAGCACCTCTTCCCGCATGGCTGCCGGAAGCGGCAAGTTGGGCATCGGCGCCACCATCGCCTGTCGGATGGCGGACTTGAGCTCGACGATCCCCTTCTTCTTATGACCCACGACCGGCACGACCGGCACGCCTAGCTCACGCTGCAATTGCTCGGCCGAGACACGCAGGCCACGGCGCTCGGCCACGTCCATCATGTTCAGCGCGATGATCAGCGGGCGTCCCAACTCGATGAGCTGGCTCACCAAGTACAAGTTGCGCTGAAGGTTACTGGCGTCCACCACGACGATGACGGCGTCCGGCGCCGGCGAATCTTTCCGCAACCCGCGCAATACTTCCATCGCCACGACCTCGTCGGGCGACCGGCTGATGAGGCTGTAGGTACCGGGAAGGTCGATGACCTCCGCCCACGAGCCGTCGGGAAGTCGGCACCGTCCGGTTTTTTTCTCGACGGTGACGCCGGGATAATTCGCGACCTTCTGTCGAAGGCCGGTAAGAGCATTGAAGATCGTGGTCTTGCCGCTGTTGGGATTGCCCGCCAGCGCAAGGGTGACGGTGCGAGTGAGTTGTCGGTGCGAAGAGCCAGTTGCTGCCTGCGACATAGTGAATGCGAAGCGCCCGCCGCTGAGTGCCTTACGGACTCAGCACCCAGGACTTCCTTCGACTGCGCTCAGGACAGGCAGCAGTCAGCACTTTTTAGAAACTAGCTCGGCACAATCTGAACATGTGCGGCTTGATCGGATCGGAGTGACAGGTGATACCCCCGCAGGCGAAATTCAATCGGATCGCCCAGCGGCGCTCGACGCACGACCTCGACGCACGCACCGTTGCAGAATCCCATTTCCAGCAGCCGTCGGCGCAGCTCGGGCTCGCCGCCCACCGCCGAAACGATGCCGCGGCAACCAATCCCAAGGCGGTTCAGACCGCAGGTCTCGGGAGTGCCGCAGTGGTTACAGGCCGAAAACGAACATGATTTCTGCATACGTCACCGCTCGCCCCTCTTTACCGAGCCCACTATAGTCCGTTGAGACACGGTTGCAACTAGATTTCTTTCCGCTGCCCCTCTCGTATTTTACATTACTTCTGCCCTGCGTGACGGCCTCTTCCGGCAGCAGCCCGTTTCCGGCCACAAATCATTCAATTTAAGACAGTTAGGTGCGGAGCCGTGGGGGTGATCGGGCACGCCACCAACCATATTATCGGTCGCGGACACCGTAAGACTCGCGGCCAACCCATCAGAACTGCCGGAGGAAGCGGATGTCGTTTTCCACAAAATTGCGGATATCCGTGATGCCATACTTCCGCATGGCAATGCGTTCGATTCCCAATCCGAACGCCCAGCCCGAGTAGATTTCAGGATCGATCCCGCAGTTGAGCAACACATTGGGATGCACCATGCCGCACCCGCCTAGCTCGATCCATTTGTTGCGGTCCTCGAAGAAGACATCCACCTCCGCTGACGGCTCCGTGAAGGGAAAGAAGCTCGGCCGGAACCGCACACGCGTCTTCGGGCCAAAGTAAGCGTGGACGAATTGCATCACGGTGCTCTTGAGGTCGACCATCGAAACCCCGCGATCCACCACGAGCGCCTCGAGCTGATGGAACATCGGGAGGTGCGTCTGGTCGATCGTGTCGGGCCGGTAAACCCGGCCGGGGATCACCACGCGAATCGGCGGCTTCTGCCGCTCCATCACCCGAATCTGCACCGTGCTGGTCTGGGTACGGAGGAGGAGTGGGGAAGGGTTCAGGGTTCGGGGTTCAGGGTTCAGGGAAGAGGCGTCGAGGGCCGCGGCTGAATTTTCATCTCCTCCAGAACCCTGAACCCCGAACCCTGAATCCTCTCCAGGATTCCCCACCGTCAGATAAAAATTGTCGAGCGGGTCCCGCGCCGGATGGCTCTCTGGAATATTGAGGGCGACGAAGTTGTGGAGGTCGTCCTCCACCTCCGGACCCGATGCGACCGCGAAGCCCATACGGCCGAACAATTCGGTCAGCTCGTCGGCAACTTTCATGAGGATGTGGCGTCCGCCGATTTGCAGCGGGATGCCGGGTTCGGTCACATCCGCCGCATCGCGGTCATCCGCGGCACCGGCGCTGATCTCCAGCTTCCGGGCTTCGAACAGGCGGGTGATCTGCTCCTTGACCGCGTTGACGCGCTGACCGAGGGCCGGCTTTTGCTCGCGCGGCACCTGGCCGAGCAGCGTCATGAGCCCTTTCACCGTCCCTTTGGCGCCGAGGTGGCGGATGCGGAATTGTTCGAGATCGGCGGGTGTCTTCACGTCGCGCAGCTCGGTTTCCGCGGTTTGCGCGAGCTGTTCGATTTGGTTCAAGGCTTCGGACATGGTTATCATTCTGGGGGTCCGGGAAGCGCGGTCAAGGACATGGCGAAGGGAACGATCCAGCGCACACCTCACGCGCCGGGGATCGAGCAATGGACGTATCCAAACTTCCACGGTTGAGCGGCGACAAAGCCGAAGCGCCGCCGTCGACCGCTCCAGATCCCATTGGAGCGACTGCCCAGGAGCTTCCTCCCCGCTCGGCTGCCGCGGGTCCGTCGTCCCGAGTACCGATGGATTACGGACATCGGCCGCCCGCCATATTGACGGGCGCGGAAGTCTGGTTCTCGGTGATCGTCGGCCTCATCTTCATCGCCCTGGGCTGGACGTTTGGCCGATACCTGGCGGCAACGCTGACACATCAGACGTTCCACACTCACGTCAACTGGACCGACGGCCCGCTTGACGGAACCGAAGTCGCGTATTGGGAGCTACAGGGCGGGACCGCCTATTCCGATTCCGCGATCTTCCTATTCGGCGTCGCATTGATCCTCGACGGCGTTTGCCTGGCCGTCTCGGCCCGGCCCAGCGGACCGCGCCTGGGGTGGGTGCGGATCTCGATCGCCGTCATGCTGTTGGCAGTCCTGTACAACGCCTTCGTCTGCGTGAAACTGCTGAACCTGGGTCCGATTCCGATCCTGTCGCTCCTGGCGGTGGTATTCGGGGGGTATGCGGTCTTTTATCAATGGGCGATCCTGAATTCGTCGCCCCGCTCGGCACACCGGCCCGCGTGATGTATGCACACGACCGCAGCCGTAAGACCGATTTCCCCGGCGCCGCGCTCGCAACCACTGCTGGATGAAACGCCGGCGGTCGAGCGCTGGCTGGCGCGGCTGGGAATCTGTCTGGCGGTGTGCCTCGCGATCTACCTGGTCGGCGTGGCCTGGACGCTGACGGTCGATTACTTCGACAGCTACGACATTCTTCTCAACGCCCGTTGCATCGCGACGGGGTCATCGCGCGACTGGCGGTCGTGGAGATCGCTGGGGCTCCCGGTGATGCTCAGCCAGTGGTTTGCGGCGGAGCGGGCGCTGGGCTGGCCCCATTTCGCCTTTCGCGCCAGCCACCTGACGGCGCTCGCCTTCTGGGCCGGTTTGATCCTCCTGTGCAATCGGCTGTTCCGACTCGACCTCTCACGGCGATCGGCGCTGGCGGCAACGCTGCTGCTGACGTTCAATCCCCTGCTCGTACACTGCGCGCCGATGGCCAAGGAAGACGTGCCCGCCGCCGCGCTCGTGGTCGCCTGCTTTTACGCCTACCTGCGCGCTTCACGTACGCAGAACATGCGCGGGTTTCTGATCGCCGGGCTTTTTGGCGGGATCGCCATGGCGACCCGTCAGAATCTGCCCCCCCTGGTGCTGGGGACGCTCGTCCTTGCGGAATTGGTTCGGGCGTTTGGTCGTCGCGATTCACTCCGCGCATATCTGATGAAGTCATTCGCCCTCGTGGTCTTGCCTCTGGCGATCTTCATCCTGACCCCCCTGCTCGTGTTCCCCACGATCGGGATGAGTTCCCTGACCGACGCACCGAGGGTGCAACTGCGCGATATGCGCGGGCACCTGAAGATCATAGCGACGGATTGGAGGGACGAAGGGATCGTCAAGAATTTCCGCTTCGTGGTCGAGGCGATGACGATCCCCGTCGCCAGCCTCGCGATGGTTGGGCTCATTGCGGCATTGGCCGGGCGCCGGCGTGGCGCTCTGTTCCACGCGATCTGGTTCGCCGTCTTCTTCGGCTTTCACACCTCCTTCATCAAGCATCGCGAGGCGCGGTATCTCTTCGCGGCGTTCCCTCCCCTCTATTTTTTTGCGGGCGTCGCGGTCGAGACGATCGCGGAGCGCGCGTCCCGTACCGCGCCGCGGTGGCGTCGCCCCGCGCTCGCTGGCGCGCTCCTCCTGCTCTTTTGTTTTCCCCTCTTCGCAACGCTCGGCGAATGCCGGCGGTTTCTCGATCCGGCGTATCACGATGGATTTGCTGAACAGGTCTGCCGTCAACTGACGCAGACCGCGGGTGAAAATCCGATGGGTTGGCTGGGGCCCTATTACCCGCTTCACCCGCGCCAGTTTGTTTTCGATGCCGAAGACGAGTCGACCAGCCTGTATCACCTGGGGCACCCGGCGGTCGCGTTCTACACCGAACGAGCAGCCGTCGATCTTCATACCATCCGGAATTGCACGGGCGAGGTCGACGAGTTGGCCCTGAATTTTCCGAACCTCGCGGCGAGCGTTCCCGACGGCAGTGCCCTGGTTGTCAATCGGGAGAATTCGGACTACACGACGAAGACGATTCCCGCGTCGCTCAAGCCGCTGGCGATACGCCGGCTGCGTAACTGGGAGTTTTCGCGGAAGGACGATGGATCCTTCCCGCCGGTTTCATCCTCCACGCACCTTGGGGCCATTACCATCAAGTCGAGCGGCAACGCGTTGGCGGTCAGCGGCGCCGGTTTCGACTGCCAGAAGTGCGCGGTCCTGCTGACGCGTGAGGGGACCGATCAGCCATCGATGTCGGCGTGGAACATCGTGGACGTCGCGGAGGGTCATTTTGAAGCAGTCGTCGGTGATGCAAAAGGTATTAGTCCCCATCGCGTGACGGTGCTGTTCTTCGACACGCGCGTGGAGTTCAGCGAATAAAGGGATGGTGCGCACCGAAGCCCACTTGCGGGTGCCGAGCCAGATCGCGGGCGACGCCGAGGCGGGTCACGGTGTAGGCGGCGCGGTCATATCGGTAGAAGACGCGATCCGGCTGTGTGCGGGCGAAGTAGTCGAAGATGGCCGCATCCTCGCGATCACCCAGGTCGTGCAGGCGAAGCACCTCTGCGTCCAGAGGCCAGGCGTTTTCGGTATTATAGACGGGCGACGGCAGCGGATTGATTGGTTGACCATCTCTGTCCGACCCGTCCACGAAGCGCACCAGCAGGACGGCAGGCCGATCGGTGATTTTCATCTGGACGCCCTTCTCCACGCGCTCCAATTGGCTCACTTCAAAAGCGTCCTTCGCCCACGGGTTGAATTCCCGCAGCGACCAGATCGATAGCAGCGCGACGAGCAGCGTAAGGAACGCGTAAGCCATTTGTCGCGACACCGAACCGGGCCCGCCGGCGGCGCTTGCGGCGGCCTCGACGCCGCTCAACACCAGGACGATGGCGGCGGGAACCATGACGAACAGGTAGTGTCCGTAGTAAAAAACGTAAAAGGTATAAAAGGCGAGATACAGCAGGAACGACGCCGCCACCATCCATCGCGCGCGATGAGGCCAGAGCGTGAAGGGCGCAAGGGGGACGAACGCCAGCAGCAAGCCGCACGGTAGCGTGCCAAAGACGGTCGCAAAACATCGCGACGCCGGCCAGGGGTTGCTGCCGCGATGCTTCTCGTAAACCGGGAAAATGTGGTCGCGCATCGCGGCCCGCTTCTCGGGCACGCGCGAATGGGGCATCCGCGCCGGATCGACCTTATGGAAGCCAAGCATCGGCGCTGGGTACTGCCGCGCGACATAGTAGTCACTGGGAAATTCCGTCAGCTTGCCCGTGATCCCGATATTCTGCACCGCCTGGAGCGCGAGAAATGGAAACGCCCCCACGACGAGAATTCCAATCGCCACCGCCGACCGCCGCAGGCCCTGTCCGCGCAAGTCTAGCAAAATCGCCAGGCCGATCGGGATGCAGACGCACAGGGCATCGGCGGGTCGGGTGATGCCCGCCCAGCCGCTCACGATCCCGATCAGCAGAGCGCCGAGTAATGATCGATCACGTCGCCAGCGAAGGTACAAGAGTGACAGCAACAGGCCCATCAACAGCATCGGGACCTGGGAGATCAGCATGAGCGAAGCGCCGCGCAGCTCGCTGACTCCCAGCGCCATCAGGACCGCAACGATGCCCATCATTCCGTCGAACAATTCGCTGATCAGCAGATAGAGCAAGCCGATCGCCGCACCGACCGTGAAGACGGTCTGCACCCACCAGGGGATGTGGAGCAGAAGCCCCGGCAGGTAGAGCAACGCCGTTCCGGGGAAGTAAATCGAAGCGTATTTCGGCTCAGTAAGGATATGAAACGAATCGAGCGCGTCGCGAAAAATCTTCGGCACCGGCGGGTACCAGAGCCGGCCGTGCGCCAGCATTCGCATCTGGATCATGTAGCTGTGCTCGTCGGTCATCCGCAGGAACCCGAACGAGTAGCCCTGGTGATACGCGGTGAAGAAGAGATAGGCGGCGGCCAGAACGCCGACCACCACCGCGGTCTTCAGCCGCGTCGCATTCGAGGGAAACCGCACCCGCCACACCAGGCTCCGCACCCGGCGCCGCCACCCGCCGTGCACGAGCGACAGCGCGAGGACGCAAGCGATCGGGAACGGCCAGGGGTGGAAGTTGTAGAAGCGAAATAGATCTGGCAGCGCGAGGAACCCTGTAATGCTCGCAAGGAAGACGATGAAGATCGCCACGCGAGCGAAAGGTCGCAATCCCGGTACGGATGGGGGCGCGGCATTTTCCGGCATGGCGGACGCAGCGAGCGGGCGGCCCGAACCGGGAAGAACCGACGATGCGCGGGGCTTGCTCATCCGCGGGCGAAGGCGGCAATGCCAGCGGCGACGT
The DNA here is from genome assembly GCA_038240605.1 of Tepidisphaerales bacterium. Classification (GTDB taxonomy): domain Bacteria; phylum Planctomycetota; class Phycisphaerae; order Tepidisphaerales; family Tepidisphaeraceae; genus JBBSDP01. The sequence goes on from JBBSDP010000007.1 coordinate 18,499, forward strand.
GGCGGACCTGCTCTTCGGTGATGGATGGGTAGATCGGCAGCGACAGGATCTGCTGCGCCGCACTCTCCGTCACCGGCAACGACCCGCGCGGGATACCGAGGCTGGCGTAACACTCCTGGAGGTGGACGGGGATCGGATAGTGCAGCCCGCAGGAAATGCCGTGCGTCTTCAGGAATGCCGAAAGCTCGTCGCGGCGCTCGTGGCGAATCACATAGAGATGATAGATGTGCGTACGGTCGGGGGACGCGACGGGACGGGTCACGTCCGGCACGTCTGCCAACAGCTGGTCGTAAAGTGCCGCCGCCCGGCGTCGAGCGGCGTTGGCCGCATCGAGGTGCGGCAGCTTCACGCGCAGCGCCGCCGCCTGCACCGTATCCAGCCGGCGGTTATAGGCGAGGCGAACGTGATGATATTTTTCGCGCTGCCCATAGTTGCGCAGCATGCGAGCGCTTGAAGCGATCTCCTCGTCGTCCGTGACGAGGATTCCGCCGTCGCCGAAACACCCCAGGTTCTTGGCCGGATAGAAGCTGAACGCCGCCGCCACGCCCAGCGCGCCGGCCCGTCGGCCCTTGTAGCGCGCGCCATGCGCCTGGCAGGCATCCTCCACCACCGGCAGCCCCTTCTTGCGGGCGATGGCGAGGATCTCATCCATCTCCACCGGCTGGCCGTACAGATGGACCGGCAGGATCGCGCGGGTGCGCCGCGTGATCGCCCGCTCCAGCTTCGCCGGGTCCATGTTGAAGGTGTGCGGGTCAATATCAACAAAGGTTGGTGTCGCGCCTGTGAACGACACGGCCGACGCAGTCGCGATGAACGTGTGGGATACGGTGAGAACTTCGTCGCCCGCGCCAATCCCCATCGATCGCAACGCGAATTCGAGGGCGGTGATGCCCGTGTCAAGCCCCACCGCGTGGCGCACGCCGCAGAACGCGGCGAACTCGCTCTCGAAGGCATCGACGTCCTTGCCGAGGATGAAATCGGTATCGGTGATGACGCGTTGCATTGCCGCCAGCGCATCGGGCAGGATCGCCCGCTGGTCGGCCTTGAGGTCGACGAAGGGGACATTGAGGGCGCCGAGCATGTTCGGCGCGTTCGAAGTGGGTTTGGCCGCGGTCTGCCGAGACATCGATTTACTTTCTGATGCGGAGGCCCAGGAAAAAGATGGGCCGGAGTATGCTCCACCACCCGGTGAGGGGCTTCATCTTCGTGTACCCCAGCTTCCGCGGCGGATAGATCTTGACCACCGGCACTTCCGTGTGGCGGTACCCGAGGACTATCGTCTTGAACAGCAGGTACGGCTCCAGCTCGTACTTGTCGAGCCACGCCTGCGTCCAGTTGATCCGCTCGTCTCGCAACAGGCGCGTGCGGAACGCGCGGAACCCGTTGGTGCTCTCCGTCACCCATTTGCCGGCGGCGACGGAGAAGAGGAATGGGTGAAGCCGGGTGGCCAGCTTCCGGTACAGGGGCATGCGCCCGTGCCCGCCGCCGCGCAGGTAGCGTGAGCCCTGCACGAAATCATAACCGCGGGCCACGATGGGCTCGAGCAGCCGGCCGATCTCCTCGGGGTCGTCCTTGTTGTTACCCGCCATGATGATCATCGCGTCATACCCGCCCTCGATAGCGAGGCGAAACGATTCCTTCATGGCCGACCCAATGCCGCGGTTGGCGCCGTTGGAGACGACGCGCACGCCATGGCTGCGCATGTCGTCCAGCGAGCCGTCGGTCGAGCCGTCGTCCATCACCAGCAGGTCGTACCTGGTGGGGGCGGAGCCACTCGCCTCGCCCGCGCCAAGTCGGGCGAGGGCGGCGAGCGTTCGCTCCACGGTCGTCTGGATCTTCACGCCCTCGTTGAACGCAAACGTCGTCACCAGCACCCGCTCGACGCGCGCGGAGGCAGACACCCCGGCGCCGGCCGAGCGGCCCTCGGAGCGTTCGTCCATCGAATCAGGATTGAGGGCGACGGCTTCGTCGGCCATGGTCATCACTTACGCTCCTGCGGGATCACGTTGCCTTGAGCGGCCGCCAGCTCGGCCTGTTGTCGCAGCGATTCCCGCAACGCCGTTTCGGCGGCGGGCTGCTCGCGCTCACGGGTGCGCGGGTCTTTGCCGCCGATGTACGGTACCGTCAGCCCGAACTGACAGGTCAGCGAATCGATTGGCTTACGGGCCTTTGCCGGATTGCCGTAGGCCAGCGTAAAGGGTGGCACATCGCGCGTCACCACGCTGCCGGCGCCGATCACCGCTCCCTCGCCAATCGTCACGTGCGGCAGGAGCGTCGCGTTCACACCGATCCTGCATCCTTTCTTGAGCGTCGGCCCGCGCATGCACAGCGTGCAGACCGGGTGCGGGTCGTTCGCGGTGCTCACGCCGGGCGCGATGAAGACATCGTCCTCGATCGTCGTGAACTGGGCGATGTAACAGTTGCTGTGGATGCGCACGTTGTTGCCGATCGCGCACCCGTAATCGATCACCGTGTTGTTCCAGACCGACAGACCATCTCCGATCACGTTTTGTTCGCGGATCACCACGTTATGCCCAGTCTCCAGGTGCGCCCCAATCGTCGTGCCGGCATAGAGCACGCTGCCGGTTCGAACCGCGGCGTTCTCTCCCAGCACGAGCGGCGTAAGCTCCCCGATCGGGCGACCGGTACGGTAACCCAGCACTACCCCCGGATCGATCCGGCAGGAACGCCCCAGGGTGACCCGCGGCGCTTCCGCCCCACCGGGCACGGACGAAGCGGGCGGCGAACTCATCCCACCTCCACCGGCGCGCCGTTCAAGGCCAGCGACCGATCGATCGCCGCCATTACCTGCACCACCGCCAGTCCACACCTGCTGTCGCTGAGGGGTTGGCGGTCGTGGGCGACGCAATCCAGAAATTCGATCGCGAGGGACTTCAGCGGCTCGGCCGTCTCCACGCGCGGGCTGATGATGTCCCCATCGCGCACGAGCAGGCGGAACTCGCCGAAGCTGTCGGCCTGGGGTTCCGAGGGCGCCACACCCTTCTCGAAGATGCGCACGCGCTCGGAGTTGTTCAGGTCATCGAAGACGACGCGCCGACGGCTGCTGACTACCACCACCTCGCGCACCTTGTTGGGATCCACCCAGCTCGTGTGAATGTTGGCCAGGACCCCCTCTCCGTAGCTGAGCGTAATGAACCCGACATCGGCCCGGCTGTTGCCGAGCACGCCCGCCCCCACGGCGCTGAGCCACTTTGGCCGGCCGTCCAGCAGGTAGTTGAAGATCGCCACATCGTGCGCCGCCAGGTCCCAGAGCGCGTTCACGTCCTGGCGAATCGGGCCCATGTTGGTGCGCGTCGCGTGCAGGTAATAAACCCGGCCGAATTGCTCGTCGCGCATGAGCTGTTTGACCTTATGCACGCCCGGGTTATAGAGGAAGGTGTGCCCCACCATCAACACGCGCCCGGCCCGCTGGACCGACTGGACGAGGCGCTCGGCGTCCTCAACCGTCGTCGTCATCGGCTTCTCGACCAGCACGTGCTTGCCCGCGGCCAGGCAGCGCTCCGCGATCGCGAAGTGGCTGGCGGCAGGCGTCGCGACGACCACCGCGTCGAGCCACTTGTTCTCCAGGACTTCGTCCAACCGGGATGTGGTGCCGATTAGCGGATACCGTTCACGGATCGCGCGGAGACGGTCTTCGTTGGAATCGCAGACCGAGACGACTTTCGATCCCGGCAACTCACTGAAGACGCGAACATAGTTCACGCCCCAGTAGCCGCTTCCGATCACCGCAACGTTCACCATCTGACGAACCCTCTCCGCCGACCACTGTAATCTGGAGCGACCACGTTTTGCGAATTACGCAGGGAAGTTAACACAAATCGAACAGTTTGTCCGATCCGGCGGCCTCCGGCGGCAGCTCGGAATGGTTCACAAGGCAATCTGCGCAAATGGGTTAGACGAGCACGGGGTGGAAAAAAAGAAGCCCCCGGCGCGGGGAAGACGCCGGGGGCGGGGGGAGGGAGACCTATGTGGAGAGGCGAAGCAAACCCTGGCGGTCACGACCGCTTCGCCTCTCCAATTTCAATTGAGGATGCTCACTGAAGGTGCGATCCATAGAGGATTCCGCACACGATGAGGTATCCCAGTGCGGCGATCCACGGAATCCATCGTTGAGAATTTTCGCGTTCCATATCGCAGCGTCCGTTCACCAGCACTGTGCACTATTAGATGCCGATGACCGTTGAACGTTAGCGGTACGGAGGGTGGCTATAGAAACACCCGCACCCCATAATCGCACCCCCCGTTGATGCGCTGACTTGACGAACAATGCTGGGGACCGGAACATGCTTCGGCCGATAATAACGCCATGCATCACGTTTTAATGCTGTTTCTCGCCCCCAAGTTCTTCATCCTGTACCTGTTCGTTGCCTCGGCGATCTTCGTGCATTTTCGCGGCAAGGTGCGGCATAAGTTCACGCGGCAGTTGACGGACCACTCGACATTGATGGCCCCGTACAACGCCTTGATGTACCTCTTCTCGGCGGTGCCGAACACGCCGGTTCAGGACGTCAACAACTTCCCGGAGCTGCTGAAGGTCCGCGAGAACTGGGAGATGATCCGGGATGAAGCCAAGCGGCTCTACGAAGCCGGCCACATCCAGAAATCCGAGAAGCACAACGACCTGGCGTTCAACACGTTCTTCAAGCGTGGCTGGAAGCGCTTCTACCTGAAGTGGTATGGCGACGTGCACCCATCCGCGGTCGAGCTCTGCCCCAAGACGGTGGAATTGGTAAAGTCGATCCCGACGATCAACGCGGCACTGTTCGCGCTGCTTTCGCCACGCAGCAAGCTGGGGGAGCATCGCGATCCGTTCGCCGGCTCATTGCGCTATCACCTGGGGTTGATGACGCCGAATTCCGATCTGTGCCGCATTTATATTGATGGGACGCCGTACGCCTGGCGCGATGGGAAGGACATCCTTTTCGATGAGACGTTCATCCACAGCGTCAACAACGACACCGACGAGACGCGGGTGATCCTCTTCTGCGACGTGGCTCGGCCGATGCGCACGCCGATCGTGCGCGCGATCAACCGGTTCGTGACGAACCACATCGTGAAGATCACCGAATCGCAAAACACGGACACGGAGAAGGTCGGCGTGCTCAATCACATCTCGAGCTACATCTACATGCTCAAGAACTTTTTTCAGAAGATCAAAGCCGCCAACCGGAAGATCTATTATCTCGGCAAGTACGCCCTGATGATCGGGCTGATCTACCTGATCTTCTTCGCCAGCTTCCACCATGTGCGATAATTGAAATTGCCCTCGGCCGAAAAGCCGGGGGCATTGTTTTGGCTTGAAAAGACAGTCTCAGCGCGAAAGCCGGCGTGCGATCTCGTCGGCATCGTAGACGCATCCCCCCCACGTTCCGCCGCTCGCATTTTGGAGTACGGCCCAGAGACGCGTGTCGGCGGGCAATTGAGGATCGGCGGCCAGATCCGGCCGTGGGAGACGCTTCGCCAGCACCTGCCCGCCCCAGCGTTCATCACGGATCGTCCCGCCGGCGCCGATCAGGTCAATCGATCCTTCCAGCCGAAGGCAGTCGATCGTGATGCGGATGATGTCACCGTCGAGCACCTTTCCAATCGGCCCGCCAGCCAGCGCTTCGGGCCCGACGTGTCCGATGCACGCGCCCGTCGAGACGCCGGAGAAGCGGGCATCGGTGATCACCGCCACGTTGCGCCCGAACTCCAGATGTTTGAGCGCGCTGGTGACCTGGTAAATCTCTTCCATTCCCGCCCCCATCGGCCCGCGGCAGATCAGGACGATGACATCCCCGGCGTTGATCCGCCCCGCCTTGATGGCCGCGACCGCCGCTCGCTCGCTGATGAAGACCCGCGCCGGTCCCATGAGGCGAAAGACGCCGTCGGGCCCGACCACCGAGGGATCGATGGCGGTGCTCTTGATGACCGATCCCTCCGGCGCGAGGTTGCCGCACGGGAAAGTGACCGTGCTGCTCAATCCGCGCTCGGCGGCACGCGCCGGACTCATGATCACATCGTCGGGATCGACGCCATCGAGCTCAGTCAGTCGTGCGCGCACCCGGCGTCGTCGCTCCGATCCTTCCCATTCGTCGAGCGTCGCCCCCAGCGGAACGCCCGCGACCGTGAGACACGATTCGTCCAGCAACCCCAGCGCCCGCAGGTGGAGCATGACTTCCGGCACCCCGCCGGCGAGGAATACGCGGACGGTCGTGTGCCCCACCGGCCCGTTCGGCAGCGCATCCACCAATCGCGGCACCTTGCGATTGATTGCAGTCCAGTCTTCCACCGTTGGCCGTGGCAGGCCAGCGGCGTGGGCGATCGACGGCACGTGCAGCAGCAGGTTGGTCGATCCCCCGAAGGCGGCATGCACAACCATCGCGTTTTGCACCGATGCGCGGGTGACGATCTGCTTCGTCGTGATCCTTGCCTTCTCCAGGCTCACCACCGCCCGCGCGGAGCGCACGGCCATGTCGAGCCAGATCGGTTGTCCCGACGGCGCCAGGGCCGAGTGCGGCAGCGAAAGTCCCAGCGCCTCCCCCACCACCTGGCTCGTGGCGGCGGTGCCGAGGAACTGGCACCCGCCGCCCGGCGACGCGCAAGCGCGGCAACCCAGCTCCGCCGCTTCCTGAAGCGAGATCTTGCCATGCGCAAAGCGGACGCCAATCGTCTGAATCTTCCCCGCGTCCTCCCCTTCCTCCGGCGGCAACGAGACCCCGCCCGGAACCAGCACGCACGGCAGGTCCCCCATGGCCGCCAGGGCCATCATCATCGCAGGCAGTCCCTTGTCACACGTCGCGACGCCCAGCACGCCGCGCCGCCGGGGCAGTGACCGGATCAGCCGGCGAAAGACCATCGCCGCATCGTTGCGATACGGCAGGCTATCCATCATCCCCGTCGTCCCCTGCGTGCGCCCGTCGCACGGGTCCGTACACGCACCGGCGAAGGGGATACACCCGAGCGCCTTCAACTCGTTCGCCGCCGCCTGCACGAGCAGTCCGACTTCCCAATGGCCGGTGTGATACCCCAGCGCGATCGGCCGGCCATCGTCGGCGCGCAGGCCGCCCGACGTACTGAGCAGCAGAAATTCCTTCCCCCCCACCCGCGCCGCTTCCCACCCCATGCCGGCGTCCTGGCTAAGCCCAAACAAATCGCCGCTCGCCCAATTGCGCAGCATCTCCTCTGTCAGCGGCAGCGCCCCCGCCGGCCCCGCCGCGCGGGTCCAAATCGAATAAATGTCATCCTCACGCGTCATCGGCCCACCACCGTACGCCCTCGCAAGTTCCATCGCCACAAATCAAAGACTATCGCCACAGATGCAGACCGATGAACACAGATGAAGCAGGTGAATGCAATCGACTGTTTCATATTCTCGAATTGGAACCCTTTTCTTCATCTGTGTTCATCCGATTTTATCTGTGGCCAAAGGAATTGAATTTCTTCGCGTTCAACTTCGCGACTTCACGTTTGCCTTCCATCCACTCTGGAACCGCAGGCTTAGTCATGGCATGCTACAGCATCATGATCTCGACGCCGCTCCTGACATATCGCACGATCGACGCCGACACCGACGCCCAGCTCTGCTGGGAGAACCAGCGCGATGCCTGTTTCGCCACGTTCGGCAACGACCGCCACCTGATGCCGCGGCACCGCCACCTGCGCTGGCTGCGCGAAAAGATCGAAGAATTCCCCGACGGCTTCGTCCTCGCCTTCCAGGACGACCAATGCATCGGCGAGCTCCAGCTCCAGGTCCCCTACGGCTTATCCACCGGCTACATCAACCTCTACCACGTCCGCGCGTCCTTCCGCGGCAAAGGGTACGGCCGCCTGCTGCACGCCTGCGCCGACCGGTACTTCCGAAGCTGGGAAGCAACGCGCATCGAGCTGCACGTTTCGCCGACCAATCAGCGAGCCATCAGATTTTATCGGGCAATGGGTTACCAATTCGTACGACCAGAAGGACGGCTCTGGCTGATGGCGAAGGAGTAGTGTCGGACGGGTCAAACTCTGCACGCGTGCATCCTCGATAACGCTTCGACCGCCGAGTATCAGCGGCTCGATCTCATGCCCAAGATTCTCAATCCTCGCCTGCTCTGCCCTTTCCACGTCGCTGCGAAGAATCATCGAATTGATCTGGCGCGAAGCCGTGGCGCAGGGTGTTCTCGGTGATCGTCCGCGCGATCAGGAAGTTGTGCAGGTAATCGGACCCGCCTGCCTGCGTGCCGCCGCCGGAGAGTTTGAAGCCGCCGAACGGCTGGCGATCGACCCAGGCGCCGGTGATCTTGCGGTTGATGTAAAGGTTGCCGACGCGAAACTCGCGCCGCACCCGCGCGATGTGGGCGGGGCTGCGCGAGTAGAGTCCGCCGGTCAGGGCGTAGCGTGTGCCGTTTGCGATTTGCAGCGCCTCGTTCAATTCCGCGGCACGGAGCACCGTCAGCACGGGGCCGAAGATTTCATCCTGCGCGATCGACGCGCCCGTTGGAACATCAGCGAAAATGTGCGGCGGCACGTAAGAGCCCTCCTCCGCCAGCGCGCCGATGTCAGCCGCGTAGGCGAGACGGCCTTCGGCCTTGCCCTGTTCGATGTAACCCAGAATGCGCCGCCGTGCCTCATCGTCGATCACCGGTCCGACAAAGTTCGCCGGATCTTCGGCAGGACCGACGCGCAGGCTGCGCGCCGCTTCGACAAGGCGGTTTACAAAGGCGTCGTAGATCGATCCCATCACGATCACCCGCGAGCAGGCCGAGCATTTCTGGCCGGCGTAGCCAAACGCGCTCGCGACGACGCCGTGCACCGCTTCATCCAGATCCGCGTCGTCGTCCACGATGATGGCGTTCTTCCCGCCCATCTCGGTGATGACGCGCTTGACGTGGTCCTGCGTGTCCGGCGTCTGCGCCGCCTGCGCCTGAATCTGGAGCCCGACGGCGCGGGAACCCGTGAATGCGATCGCGGACACATCGGGATGCGCGACGAGCGTTGGCCCGATTTCCTCCCCGACGCCCGGCAGGAAGTTGACGACGCCGGGTGGGAACCCTGCCTCCTCGAAGACCTCCATCAGCTTCGCGGCGACGATCGGCGATTGCTCGGCAGGTTTCATCACCACCGTATTGCCGGCGGCCAGGGCCGCGGTCGTCATGCCACAGAGGATCGCCATGGGAAAGTTCCACGGCGCGATCGTGACGGCGACGCCGCGCGGCTCGTAGAACGATTCGTTCTCCTCGCCGGGCACGTCGCGCCGGCGCGGCGCGTGCAGCTTGAGAATCTCGTCGGCGTAGAAGAGGCAATAGTCGATGGCCTCGGCCACGTCGGCGTCGGCCTCGCGCCACTGCTTGGCGGTTTCGTACACTTCCCACGCCGCCAGTTCGAAGCGTCGCCGCCGCAGGATCTCCGTCGCCTGCCGGAGTAGTCGGGCGCGCTCGGGTACGCCGATGTCACGCCAACCCGGGAACGCGGCTTTGGCGGCGGCCACTGCCGCGAGCGCGTCGGCGGCCGACGCGCTCGCGCTATGGCCGACGATTTGCCCACGGTGCGATGGGTTTCGCGATTCGATGGTTCGTTCCGTCGTGGTGCGCCGTCCGCCGATCACCAGCGGGTAAGACCGACCCAATTGGTGCCCCATTGACGCGAGCGCGTCGCGCATCGCGTCGCGCGCACCGTCCCGGCTGAAATCCGTCTGCGGCTCGTTGTGAAACGCGGGGCGATGCGGTGCATCGGCCGGGCCGAGGCGAGGTGGTGTAGCACGTTGCGTTGAATGGGAAGGAATCTCTGCCGGATTCATCAGCAGTCGCTCCTCGGGCACATGCTCCAGGAAGCCGGCCCGCAAGAAGGATTCGTTGGACGTGTTCTCGAGCAGGCGCCGGACGAGGTAGGCCATGCCAGGGAGCAATTCCCCGAACGGCGTGTAGACGCGCACGCGCTGCCCCATCTCGACCAGCGAGGCCTTCACGGGGTCGGCCATGCCGTAGAGCATCTGGAATTCCAGCGCCCCTGCCGGCAGTCCGCGCCGCTCGGCCAGCGCCAATGCTCGTCCGATGCTGCGAATGTTATGACTGGCGATCGCGGGTCGCAGCACGTCGCAATGCTCGATCAGGAATTCGGTCTGGGTTTCGAAGTTCGCGTCGGTCTGCGACTTGTGGGCGTAGACCGGCAATCGCCATCCGTTCTGCGCCGCGAGCACCGTCTCGAAATCCCAGTACGCGCCTTTGACGAGCCGCACGCAAATGGACGTCCCCCGCTTTTCCGCCCACTCGGCGAGCTTCGCCAGGTCGGCGCCGCTGCTCAGCAGGTACGCTTGCACGGCGACGCCGACATCGGGCCAATCGCGAAATTCCGACTCATCGAATACCTCTCGGGCGATCTGGAGCGTCAGGTCCTTGTAGGCGAACTGCTCCATGTCGATGTTGACGAACGCGCCGCGCCGCCGGGCAGCCCGCAGCACCGGTCGCAGGCGTTCCCGCACCGCGGCGCTGGTCCGTTCCGGATCGATCGGGTCGAACCGGCTGTCGAGCGAAGAGAGCTTGATGGAAACGTTCGCGGCTGGAACTTGTCCCCAGGCGCCATGGTCGATCAGCGGATCCGGCGTCCATCGCGCCGCCTGCTGGCCGAGCCCCTCGATCAGTTGGAGATACGATTGCTGATACCGATCCGCCTCCAGCTCTGACAATACCGCCTCCCCCAGCAGGTCAATCGTAAATCCCAGCCGCCGTCGGCGAAGGCGGGTGATCGTCTCGATCGCTTCCGGCAGATTAGAGGCCGCGATGAACCGGCGTGCCATCGCCCGCGCCCCCCACCGCGCCGCATTGGCCGACAGACGCGCGATCCACCCCCCGTCCGGCACGCGCTCGATGAGGCGCGATGCCAGTGCCGGCAGACGCGCGCCGACGGTTTCGAGGTATTCGCGCAGATGCGTGTTAACGGCCCTCGCGCTCCCCAGCGTCGGCAGGACATCCACGAAGCGGAAGAGCTGGGCCTTCACGCGCTCGTCCGACATCCCCCAATTCATCATCAGCTGTTGCGGCCAGCCGTCCAACAGCGCGTGATGCCCGCGCACCCGTGAGAAGATCTCACGGCCAATTGCCTGCGTTCTGGCTTCGAGGTCGAACGATTCCATGAGTCCATGGAATCATAGGAACATTTTGAGAGTCACCGTCAGTGTCATGTGAGCGTGGGTGCAATTTTCGGGAACTGAGCTTCAGAGAGCCTCAACTACCATTGCAGGGGCAAATACCCCGTAAAGCGAGCGAGGCGCGACTTGCAGTCGTGAAACGTGAGGCGCGGAACCCTCAGTCGATCGTGCACAACATCGTTTCGATGTTCGCGGACGTCGTGCGCATCATCAAGGACTTTCGTGGCGATGTATTGCCGTGCCGCCACGCGGTTCATCAGAAGTTGCATCCGCATCCGCCGAGCCCGCGGGCATGGCTGGATGGCCGACCAATAGTCACGCAGCACCGCCTCAAATTCAGAGAACATCCGTAGCGTATAGGTGATGTCCAGGTTGCGCGCGCAGATCTTGAGGTCGGACGGGCATAGTGTTGGATCGGTCAACGCAAGAACCGTGGGCTCGAGTTCCGATTCCCGAGCGGTTCGAGCCACGGAAAACCGAGCAGCGGCAAGTTCGTTTAGGACGACTCTGATACGATTGAACGCGTCGGATCGGGTCATGGCGCAGCGACTAGATCCATTGCAAGCTGAACAAAGCTCACTTCATTCCAAGGCTCACGAAGAGGTACACCGGAATCGGTTATAACTCGCCATTCCTTCTGGTCGCGGATCAGTTTGACGCGATTCAGGGATGGCCAAGCTTCAAGGTCGACGCGCCCGGCTGCACCCACGACGTCCAAAGCGATAGGGTCAACGTGGAGTACTCCCCCCGGCGTTCGAATCCGAAGGATCGGGGCGAAATAGGGGTCGGGCAGATCATCGTGAATTTCTTTCTGCAAGTACGCGACAGACCATCCCTGCGTCTCTGACCACCGTGCGATTCCGTCCAACAGGTCTCGGACCAAGACCAGCCATTGGTCGCGGCGTTCTTGCCAGGGCGGAGTTGTTGCCTGCGTGGTCATTGATTCACTGAATTATACGTTCACGTTTCGCGTGCGGGAATTGGATCGTTCCCGCGCATCACGCGCCAACTATCGCTTCTGCCAGTAGTAATTTCCGTCAAGCAGCTCGATCTCATCCGGCCCGGCGACGGCGATGATCTTGCCGTTGTCGCCGGGGCGGAAGCCGAGGTGGTCCCCCTTGGCCAGATCGTAGACCGCCTTACGGCCGCCACCCAAAGAGGTGCTGAACAGCTCGTAAGTGCCGTCGTCGGGCGCCTCGATGTAGGTCGCTGCGCTGCCCGCCATATGCTGGGTGACCTTGGTCGGCCCGCGCGACGTCACACAGGCGCCGCCGCCAAACAGCAGGACGAGCGCAATGCCTAGCATGGCATGGCGTGAGATGGCTCGCATACTCTGTAAACTCCTTTCGCGCACTTACATGCCCTCGGGGGAATCGGCGTCCGCGGGGGGGGTGATGTCCTGCTGCTTCCATATGTAGCCGCTGCCCTTGGATGGAGGCAGTGGAATATCCTTGCCCTGGGCGACGCCATAGACGATGCCGTCGGCGCGTTGCACGAACCCGTATTCGTCACCGGGGCCGAGCCGTTCGCTCCAGATCGGTTTGTGTCCATCAACGGCATAGAGCGAAAGCTGGCCGGACTTCTTGACCGTCTCCAGCGGCGGCAATTGCTTGCCCTCGGAATAGGTCACGGTCGGCCGACCCCCCTCGCTGGTGCACCCGCTCACGAGCAGCGACAGGGTCAGGACCGCCGCCACTGCCATCAGATACCTCGCCATCAGGATCTCCTTTCAACGCCAGTAAGCTGCCGCCGGCGACGGCACTGTGACCGGGAGTGTAACCGCCGACGCGGTCGAGTGGATACTCTGGACCCCGCTGACGCCAAGTGCCGAAAATCGATTGTTGGCGCGCGCCAGCATCCTTGGAACCCGCGCCCAAGCCCCCTGCGTCTGCAACTTTCGCACTGCGATCGCACCGGTGCAATTGAGCCGCCGAGACGCCAAAGGGCCAAGCAATACAGGCGACGAGCGTAGCGCGGGCGGCTCGCGCGAGGCGCCCGTGCTACAAAAAACGATGTGGACGGCCAGGCAAATGCGCAGTCTTTCCGCCCCTCTCCGCACGGCGAGCCGTTGCGAGGGGTCGCGACGAAGCTTACAACCGTGCCCGCCACCGATGGAACGATCACTCCGCAACCGCCTCACTTTCGGCCCCATCATGCTGGCCGGGCTATTCGTCCTGCTTTGGCTCGACTGGAAAATTGAGCAATGGACGGCGCCGCTCATGCGACAGCTTTATCCCCACGATCCCAACGGCATCGCCGGTGCAGGGCTGCTCGTGCTGCTCCTGATCATCCTCCCCCTGGCGGTCACCGAGCTGACGGTGCTGTTCACGGCCGAGCGCGTCCGGCCCTACCGCTTCATCGCCACCGCCGGCTCCGGGGCCCTGGTCATCCACGCCTTCCTGACTCAACGCGGTGGGTTCCGCCTCGTGGCGGCGTCAACGCTCGCGTTCATCGTCGTCTTCGTCATGCTCCTCGCCGCCTTGCGACGGGCCTGGTCCCGGCAGAGCGAGAAGGCGATCGTGCGCATGGCCGGCACCGTCCTCGCCACGCTCTACCTCGGGGGGCTCGGATGGTTCCTGATGGCGATCCGGGTGAAACGCTCCGAGCATGGCGGGTTCCACGGCAGCACGATGGTCGTGCTGATGATCCTGCTGGTCGTGAAATTCACGGACATTGGCGCCTTCTTTGGCGGCAAGGCGATCGGACGGCACAAGCTCATCCCCTGGCTGAGCCCCGGTAAGACCTGGGAAGGCCTCGTCTGCGGTGTATTGACGGCCGGCCTCGTCGGCATGGCCTGCGCGCCATTCGTGCCCGAAGTCCACCTCAGTCTTGTCCGCGGTTTCATCTTCGGGGTGCTCATGGGCGGGATCGGCCAACTCGGCGACCTGCTCGAAAGCCTGATGAAACGCGACGCCCAGGTGAAAGACAGCGGCCGGCTCATTCCGGGCTTCGGAGGCGTGCTCGACGTCATCGACAGCCCCCTGCTCACCGCCCCGTTCGCCTATCTGCTGTTCAGCCTGTTTGCCACAATTCCGTCATAAACGATTCAAATTCAATGACTTGCTGAAAATCACCTCGTCTTCACTGCCTAATCTCCTGTTATTGGACAGAACGCGACTCGACAATCTGGCACGGGATGGTGAAAATAGCGTTCTGGAATTGAGGGAACCCTCCCAACCGTCAGAAACCGTCCGACGTTCTCGTGGACCTCAACATTACGCTCGAACAACCGGACAAGAAGCTCGCCCTATTCGGGTCGGCGGATCGATATTTACGCATGATCCGAGATACGTTCGGCGTCCAGGTGACCAGCCGCGCCGACGAGATCCGAATCTCTGGCGAACGCGAGCAGGTCGGGAAGGCGGCTGCCGTCCTCGATCAGATGCAGCGGAAGCTGCGGCGGCAGGATTGGCTGAGCGTCGAAGACGTCGGACAGGCAATCGGACGAGCCGTTGATGAGAAACGCGAGCGATCGGCTGATGAAATCGACGTTTATGCCAAAGGCCACGCCATTCGGCCCAAGACCGATGGCCAAAGGCGATACATCGAGGCCATCGTTCGCCACGACCTCACGTTCTGCACCGGCCCGGCGGGAACCGGCAAGACGTACCTGGCGGTCGCCGCGGCCGCCAGCATGCTCAAACACGGGCAGGCGCGACGCCTCGTCCTGGCCCGACCCGCGGTGGAGGCGGGCGAGCGACTCGGGTTTCTGCCCGGCGACCTTCAGGCAAAGGTGAACCCGTACCTGCGTCCCCTGTTCGATGCACTGCACGACATGATGGATTTCGAACAGGTGAAGCGATTCATGGTCAACGACGTGATCGAGGTGATTCCCCTCGCGTTCATGCGCGGCCGAACGCTCAACGAGAGCGTCATCATCCTCGACGAAGCCCAGAACACGACCGCCGCACAGATGCTCATGTTCCTCACCCGGCTTGGCCACGATTCGAAGATGATCGTCACCGGCGACGTCAGCCAGGTGGATCTTCCGGAGCACACGCGCAGCGGACTGGTCGATGCCATGGACAAACTCCGCGGAATCAACGGGATCGCGATGGTCGGCCTGGAAAAGACCGACATCGTCCGCCATCGCCTCGTCCAGAACATCGTGAATGCGTACGAACAAGATACCGGCAGCGGACCGGCGGCAAACAACAGAACTCCATCGAGCGGCAACTGACGATTTGTGACACCTATGCTTAGCAACAAGAGTCGTTCGCGCCGTTCGGAGATTCGCAAGAATCGCCCCGAGCCACGCCGCGCGAGCTGGCAACAGATGAGGCAGGACGGGACGGCCAATGCCATCGGCATCGCCGTCGTCTTCTGCATCCTCATCGCCTCGATCCTCATGCTCCGTCAGGACGTGATGCCCTATCGGCCCGGGCAGTGGATCTCCCACGACATCGTCAGCCGTGTCGCGTTCACCTATTCCGACAAGGACCTGCTCAACCAGCGCAAGCGCGAGCGCCGCGAGATGGAGCCGCGCATCTACAAGCCGGCCGGCGATCTGTGGAGCGACGTCGAGAAAGCCCTGGTTGACCTCCCCGACCGACTCCCCGCCAGCCCCACCGCCGAGCTGCCCGAGGACCTGCGCAAGATCTTCGACAGCGGCGCCGTCACGGCGATCCGCCGTTATCTCTCCCTCGAAGGGCGCGAGGCGTTCAACAAGCGGATTACCGCCTTCGTTGACGCGTTGCGCGACTCGCACGTGGGCGTCAGCGGGCAGATCCCGATCTGCGTGCTGAACAAGGCCGATCGAAAAGATGACCTCCGCGCCCACCGCCAGGTTCGCATCGAAGGGGGCGCCATCCTCGATCCCGGCCGGACCTATTACCCCGAGAGCGAGGACCTGCGCACCATCGTCCACGATGCCGCCAAGACACACCTCGTCCTCACCCTTCAGCCGCAATTGACCGCCTACACGATGGCAATGATGCGCCCCAGCCACGAGCTGGACGCGATCGCGACGGCGCAGGCGCAGGACCTGGTGGCCGACGGCGTCACCGAGCGCGATGCACTCAAATATTTTCCGGTCGATACGCCGCTGGTCTACAAGAACACCCACCGGGCCCTCAGCCAGCAGGACTGGGATCTCCTCCGCGCCGAGCATAAGGAATACGTCTCCAGCCTTCGCGATGCCCGGTGGGAATCGCGCCTCGGCATCGTCTGCATCGCATTCATCGTGACCTTCGTGCTCAGCCTCTACCTCGCTCGCTTCCAGCCGCGGGTCCTCAAGAACCACGCCCGCGCCTGGGCGATCGCCGCCCTGCTGATTTCGATGCTCCTGCTCGATCAGGTGGCGGCGATCAGCAACGTGCCGCTGTTCCTCTTCGGCACCGCGCCGACGCTGCTGGTCGCGATGATCCTCACGATTGCCTACGACCAGCGCACCGCGATCGGCATCTCCACGATGCACGCGGTCCTCGCCACCGTCGCCCTCAACCAGGGGATCGCGTTTTTCATCATTGTCTGGGTCGGCGCCTTGACGACCTGCTTTCTCCTGGAAGAGATCCGCACGCGCAGCAAGCTGATCGAAGTCGGCGGCGCCGCGGCCCTGGCCATGGCGGTGGCCACCACGGCCGAAGGCCTGCTCGCCTTCGATCCCTGGCCGTTCGTCTTTCAGAACTGCCTCTACGCCGGTGCGGCGGGGCTCATCGTCGGGTTCGTCGTACTGGGGATCCTTCCGTTCGTCGAGAAGGCGTTCCGCATCACGACCAGCATGACGCTGCTGGAACTGGCCGACGCCAGCCAGCCGCTGCTCCGAAGGCTTGCAGTCGATGCGCCGGGCACCTACAACCACAGCCTTCAGGTCGCGACGATCTCGGAGGCGGCTGCCGAGGCGATCGGCGCCGATTCGCTCCTCTGCCGCGTCGCCGCCTACTACCACGACATCGGTAAGATCAACAAGGCCGAGTACTTCATCGAGAACCAGGCGGGCGGCGAGAACCGCCACATGAACCTGACGCCCAGCGTATCGCTCCTGGTGATCATCGGACACGTGAAGGACGGCGTCGAAATGGCCCGCGAGTACAACCTTCCCGCCAGCATCCTTCCGTTCATCCAGCAACATCACGGCACCACGCTGGTCGAATACTTCTTCCACCAGGCCTGCACCCAGCAGGAGAAGCGCCAGCCGGACCAGCCCGCCATCAGTGAGACGCAGTACCGCTACCCCGGCCCCAAGCCCAAGTCGCGCGAGGTCGCGGTGGTGATGCTCGCCGACGCCGTCGAGAGCGCCTGCCGCGCCATGGCCGAGCCGACCGGAAGCCGGGTCGAGGGCCTTGTGCACGAGCTGGCCATGAAGCGCCTGCTCGACGGGCAGTTCGACGAGTGCGACCTGACCATGCGCGAGCTGGAGCTGATGGAACGCTCGATGATCAAGACGATCCTGGGGATCTATCACGGCCGCATCGCCTATCCGACGATGGCCGCCCCTTCCGCGCCCGCTTCGACTGCGCCCCATGCGCCGGTCTCCGCCGTGCGAAGCGCATAATGCATTCTGCTCAAGATATTGCCGGCGTGGGCAAGTCATTGCAACTCCAGGTCTCCGCCGCAGTGGGCAAGGCTTACGTCCCCTTCCTGCGTAGAAACCTGCGGCGCGCTCATGGCGTGTTGCGGCCGCCGCTGCGGGAACTTTCCGTCGCGCTGGTGGGTGATCGATCAATGTCTGACCTGCACGAACGTTTCCTGGGGATCGCCAAACCGACTGACGTCCTGACCTTTCCGCTCGAGATTGATGGCCGCGGCCGTCCCACCGCCGGCGAGGTAATCGTCTGCGTTCCCGAGGGCCGGCGGGAGGCCCGCACCCGCCATGGCGACCTGAGCCATGAGTTGCTGCTCTATGCCCTTCATGGCATGTTGCACCTGGCCGGGTTCGACGATAAAACCGACCGGGGGTACCGCCGGATGCATCGCGTGGAAGACGAGATTCTCACCGCCCTTGGCCTCGGCTCGGTCTTTGCCGCCCCGCGTCCTTCCCGCACCACCGCCGCTCAAGCTGATCGCCCTACCCGCGCGGATACCCGCCGGCGGAGCCGCGGAGCACGTTGATGTCATTCACTCTGCTGGTCCTCACCGTGGCGGTGGGCGCGATCCTGTCGCTCCTGTTTTCCACCCTCACCTACTCGTTGCGAGACCTCTCGCGCGTTCGCCTCGCCGAACAGCTCGAGCGCCTCGGCCACCCCGAATGGCTCGAGCCAACGATGGAACGCCACAACGACCTGATCTTCGTCACCGCGATCGGCCGCCTCATTTCCAACACCCTCGTCCTGCTCCTGGTCATCGACGCCCTCTACCGCGTCGCCCGCAACGGCCCCCTGGCCTTCTGGCTGGCGGCGGCGCTGGGCCTCTTCATCACCTTCTTCAGTTCCGTCGCCCTGCCGCACGCCCTGGCCGATAGCGCCGGGCCAACCGTCATCGCCATCTTCGTCCGCCCGCTTCACGCCTTGCGCACCCTCCTCTCCCCGGTCACGCGCCTGATGGACTTAATCCAACGGCTGGTGCGAAACGCCGTCGGCGCCGATGAGGCCAGCGAGAGCGACCAGATCGATCAGGAGATCCTTTCGGTCGTCGAGGAAGGCGAGAAGGAAGGGATCGTCGATCAGGCGGAACGGGTCATGATCGAGTCCGTGATCGAGTTCAAAGACACGACGGCGGGCGAGATTATGACGCCCCGCGCCGACATCGTCGGGATCGAAGCCGGCGCCACGCTCGAGCAGGTCCGGCAGATCATCGAGCAGAGCGGACACTCGCGCCTTCCCGTCTACCAGGAATCCCTCGACCAGATCGTCGGCATCCTCTACGCACGCGACATGCTCCACCAGCTCGGCCAGCCGGCCGATCGCTTCAGCACCAAGGCAGTCATGCGCCCGGCCTTTTTCATCCCCGAGACCAAGCCGCTCCGCGATCTCCTGGTCGATTTCCGCCTCCAGAAGATTCACATCGCGATCGTCCTCGACGAGTACGGCGGTACCGCGGGCCTCATCACCATCGAAGACATCCTCGAGCAGCTCGTCGGCGACATCGCCGACGAGCATGAGCCCATCGAGCCGGCGATGTTCAAGCGCATCGACGAGCAGACGAGCGAAGCCGACGCTCGAATCGGCATTGACGAGCTGAACCGCCTGACGGGCCTGACCCTGCCCGAAGACGCCGGCTATGAAACGCTCGGCGGCTTCGTCACCACCGCCCTCGGCCGAATCCCCCAGGCCGGCACCACCATCGAACAAAACGGCGCCAAGTTCACCGTCCTCGACGCCGAACCCCAGAAGGTCAACCGCCTCCGTATCGAACAGGTCCTCCAGGCCACCGCCGCAAGAGACGAGGGCAGCGATTGACTCCTCTTGCTCTCTCTCCCCTTTTTGAGAGTGGGCCGGGTGAGGCGGGGACCGCGGATCGAGACGTTTAGATCAGATCTGGGCACGATTAAGGTTTTCCGTAGCTTAAATTTGCTGGCGATATGTCTTTTCCGTAGGATCGAAAGTTGGGGTTTCAGGGGGCTGTCGTGTCGGGTGCAAACATCAACGGATCCGATCCCGGTCACTTCTTCGGCCAGCAAATCTGTGAGCGCGTGGGCGAAGGCGCACGCAGCGTCGTCTATTGCGTCCGCGACCGAGCCAGCGGCCCCATCGCCGCGATGAAGCACGTCGTCGTCCTAGAATGACCCCGATGGACGGAAGTTTATCTGCGACCGGCGATCTGGAAGCTTTGCATCTTTGCTTTGGCGCCGGGCGCCCTGGCTGGATTCATCCTCTGCGCGATGAAGATCGTTGGACGCTCGCCTGACGCCGGCATCACTGATCTCTTCAGCGGGGACCTGTCCGGAGCCGTCGTAACCAGTCTGCTTACGATCGTGATCTGCTTCGCCCTTTTTTACCGGCTTTTCGATTTGTCTAACGATGCGCAAAGCTGGCAGTTTGTCCTGCTGGGCTGGGTTGTGCTGACGTTCATCGCGGGACTCGCGATTCACATGGCGGTGGACCCGCCCCCACGCACTGCGCCTTATGTTCCTCCTGCACAGCCGTCTCACTTTACCATTGGGAATTAGGCGTCGAATCCGAGGGATCGGCGACGGGGCGCCGTTGTGTTGCAGGCGGCGAGCCTGCGGCCGCTCAATGTTGTTTCTTGGGAGGAGCAATGGCCGTCGCACCGTTGTGCTGCTGATAGACGAGGCCAATGATGGTGGGAACGAAGATCGCCAGGGGCAGGAGGAACGGCTTGAGGGCCATGCTCTCGGTGATGCGGGGAGCAAGGTCCTGGTACTTGTAAGTCAGCCCCAGGAGGCCGGTGATGAGCATCATCGCCCCCTGGAGACTCGTGTACATCATCACGCAGCCGCGGAACAGGATGAAGGTCAGCAAACCCAGGGAGATAAGTCCGATCAGCGCCCCCGCCCACTGGAAGCCAACCTCCAGTCCGCACATCCGCCAGAGCCCGGCGCCGATCAGCGCGCCGAAGAGGCCGCCCATAATCGCGACGGCCCACTTCATCATGGGCCAGGTGATGGCGGCGGCGGCAACACCACCGACGATCGCCAGCGGCAGCTCGGAGTGAACGCCCTCGCCGAGCGTAGCGCCCACCGCCGCTCCGAGGACGGCGGCGTTCAGGACGATCAGCCCTTTGTAAATGTTGTATCCAAACAGCAGGTAAACGACGCCAAGCAGCACCAGCAGCGCCGCCAGACCCGGACCCATCTGCTGGCACATCGCAAGCAAGTCCGACTGGGCTGGCCAGTGATTCGGCAACTGAATGGCGTTGACCGCCTGCACGGCGTGCTCGTGCGCCAGGTGCGCAGCCTGCCCGGCGATCTGGGCGGCGGTCTCGTGCTGGTGAACGGTTGGGTCGGTCACGGGTTTCGCAAACCTATCGGTCAGGCGTTGGCCATTCGCGCGGGCGTCGTGGAATCCTCCAAGACATGTTCAGAACGCTTGCGTGCGGGCTTGGCCCCGGCGTCGGTCACGCGCGGGCTCTCGGGCATCAATCGCCATTGCACCACAATGCCCAGTAGCACAAAGATCAGCAGGGCAGCGAGCTCAACCATTGGCGAAGGATGGACGCTCGTCAGCCAGGATGGATTTTGATTTCCCGCTGCTACGACGCCCATCAATATGGTGAGTGTTGTTCCAATCAGGCTGTAGGTGAAGCAGCGGCTGAACTTTGGCCACAGGACGGACATCAGCACGCCGGCCGTCGCCCCTACGGCACAGCCAAGTGGCAACTGCGGATGAAGGTTCGGCGGAAGGTGATGCCAGAGGTCCGTGAAGCTGGCGCCCAGCGCGCCGCGCCAGTGAAAGGCCGGCAAGACCGAGCCATCGCCAAGCTGGATCCACACGCCGACCCCGCACCAGGCTGACAGGAGCCCCGCCAGCCAAAGCCCGATCCAGGTGCGGTGCAGCAGGTATCCGCTGGTGCCCAGAAGGAGTGCGCCGGCGACGCCGGTCCCCATGCCGTCGATCTGCCAGCCCAGCCAGCCGGGTGCGCGCAGTCCAATGAATGTTCCGACCGCAACCGCCACCAGCGTGGTCATGTACCGGCTGAAGACCCCGCCCACCGCCCAGAGGGCTACGCCCGCGCCGACCGCCGTGAGCGCGAGCTCCGGCGGGCAGCGATGGAGGCGTTCCGGGACGAGCGCGATCAGTTCCGGGACCATCGTCTGATTCCTCAAGTACTACTATCGGCCGCGCGCTTTGATGGGGATGAATCGCCGACCTGTCCGGGAAACCCACTGGTTTACACGAAAATGACAAAAGCGGAAGAAACGGCTGCAAAATTGCAACCCCTGCCGCAGACAGGAAATGCGACCTCGATTGTAAATTTTTGTATATATAGTGGAGGGATCGCGCGCGATGGGGACGACTATTTTACATTCGCGCGACATGTCGCGCAAACGTCGCGCGCCTTAGATCGCGCAGCGTCTTGCCGATTCAACCCTT
The DNA here is from genome assembly GCA_038240605.1 of Tepidisphaerales bacterium. Lineage (GTDB taxonomy): Bacteria > Planctomycetota > Phycisphaerae > Tepidisphaerales > Tepidisphaeraceae > JBBSDP01. The sequence continues at coordinate 40,558 of JBBSDP010000007.1, forward strand.
AGATGTTTCGCGCGACGGCGCGACATCGGAAAAACGTCGCGCGTTTATCGCGCGGCTGGCGGGAGAGGTGAATCATCCCCTTCACCCCTTCTCGTTCAGCGATGTGCCAGAAACCGTTCGCAAAGACAGGTTCAATTGACCCCCCTACCTCGCAGCGATACAAGAATCCCATGGCTGGTTCAGAAGACGCGTCCGCCTCGCTGGAGCCGTTGCGTACCCGGATCGATGAGCTGGATGCGAAGATTGTTGACTTGCTCAACTGTCGCGCCCGGGTCGTTGTGGAAATCGGCAAGCTCAAGCAGCAGCAGAATACCCCGATCTATTCACCCGACCGTGAGAAAACGGTGCTGGAGAAGGTTCGCAAACTCAATCATGGCCCGCTCCCCGATCGTTGTCTCGAAGCGGTTTACCGCGAGTTGATGAGCGGGTCGTTCGCGCTGGAGAAGCCGTTGCGGATTGGGTTCCTCGGCCCCACTGGAACGTTCTCACACGCCGCATCGGTGCAGAAGTTTGGCAGCAGCGTGACGCATGTGCCGCTGGCGGACATCCCGTCGGTGTTCGATGAAGTCGTCCGCGGTCACATCGATTACGGGCTGGTGCCGGTCGAGAACAGCATTCACGGCGGCGTGGTCGATACGCTCGACGCCTTCCTCAACAGCTCTTCGAAGATCTGTGCCGAGGTGAAGATCACGATCCATCATTTCCTGCTGGCGCGCGACGACTGGGAGAAGGTGACGCGCATTCACTCCAAGCCGGAGATCTTCAGCCAGTGCCGCAAGTGGCTGGCGGCGATGGGACGGGACCGCGACGTGCAACCGTCGGCCAGTTCCGCGGCCGCGGCGGAGATGGCTAGCCAGCAGCCGGGCGTGGCGGCGATCGGCACGCGCCTCGCGGGGCAGATGTACGGGCTGCGCGTCCTCTTCGAGAACATCGAGGACGATCCAGACAACGAGACCCGGTTCTTCGTGATCGGCCGCGAGGGCGCACGCCGGAGCGGCGACGACAAGACCGCGATCATGTTCACGACCGCGCACAAGCCGGGCGCGCTGGCCGAAGTGCTCGATGTGTTCAAGGAGAACGGCATCAACCTGACCGACATCGAGAAACGTCCGAGCAAGAAGGTGAACTGGGAGTATTACTTCTTCATCGACGCACAGGGCCACGTCGACGACGAAGCGATGCAGAAGGCGATTGCCGAAGCGCGGCAGCATTGCCTCCAGTTGACCGTGCTGGGGAGCTATCCGCGGGCGGTGGAAGTGTTGTAGCGCGGCATCGGGCATCAGAGGATGCACGGGCGAGGCGCCGCGTGTCACGGGAAGGTGCATCAGAAGATCGGCAGGTCAGCCTGAAGTATGTTCGGCTTTCCCTCGCGGCGATAGACGCGCGTCGGGTAAGTGGAGATCGTCACGCCGGGGAGTCCGCGGAGTTGGCCGTTGTTCAGGTGGAAGGCCCAGTCGTGCCAGGGGCAAATGACGCAGCCGTCCTCGACACGCCCGCCGGAGAGGCTGCCGCCGGCGTGGGGGCAAACGTTGTCGACGCAGAAGAACGCTTCGCCCTCCTGGAATACCGCGAGCTGGAAGCCGCCGATCTCGACGTATTTCCCCTCTCCCTCCTGCAATTCGTCAATCTCGCACAATGACGTCCAGGACATGGGGGTAAAGGGTTGGCGTGTGCGGCGCGGCCGGATCTTCAATTCTTCGGCGGCTCGGCTGGGGCAGACGGATCAGCGGCCGGCGCGGAAGCCGGGGCTGTTGCGGGAGCGGTGGCGGCAGGCGATTCGCTCGGCGCGGGTTGCGTGGTAGGCGCAGTTTGCGTGTTCGGCGCAGCCGAGGTTGTCTCTCCGTCGATGCGCTGCGCCAGGGCATCGCTCATCTTGCTGATGATGCCGTTGGATAATTCGACGGCTTCACCGACAACGACCGGGTGGGTCAGGCCACGGACGGTGTCCAACTCGTCCACCTTGGCCGCCATCTGATCGATCAACGGCTTGAGGTCCGCCTGATCGAAGTAGCCGTTCTGGGCGATGCCGGCCAGGGCGCGCTGGGCGGCGTGGAGGCCGGTAGCGATGGCTGGCTCCGTCGACAAGTCGGTTGAGCCACTGGCGAGTTGAGCGCGGCTCTCGTCGATGATGCCCAGCTGCTGGCGGAAGACCAGGTTATTGCGCGGATCGGCAAACAAGGGGAGGATCTGGCCCAGCTCCGCGAAGACCTGCCGCATCAGTTCCTGATGATCGGCGGCGGTGCGTCCGGGTAGCTGCCGGCTCAGTGCGCCATATTCCTCAGAGAGGCGGGAGAGCTCGCGCACGCGCACCGAGCCGTCGGGCGCCCCCGGCTGCGTGTCGGGCTGCGGCCGGGTGGTGGTCAGGGTCGGGGCCGTCTTGGCGCAACCCGCCGCCAAAAGCAGCAGAGGCAGCGTGGCGGTCAAGGCCAGACCCGGTCGCATGTCGTTCATAGAACTCCCAAGTCAGCTCGCGCGTTACCGTCAGCCGCGCGGCACTGAAGGCCGCACGGATGCGAGTTATCTTATCTCCGAGAGCTTGACGGGTCGCCGCTCGGTCGCGCTCACGACAGCCGCCTCCAGCACCTGCTGTGTCTTGTAGGCGTCCGCAAAGTCCGGTAACGGCACGACGGGTGGCTTGCCGGCAATGACGTTGATGAAATCGGCCGTCTGGTTCACGAAGGTGTGCTCGTAGCCAATAATGTGGGCGTCCGGCCACCAATTTCCGGCATACGGGTGCTCACCGCCGTGCGTCGCCATGATCTGCGTCCACCCCTGCACTTTCCGGGGGGCGGTGCGATCGTAGTAATAGAGGTGGTTCATGTCCTCGAAATCGAAGCGGATCGCCCCTTTTTCGCCGTTGATCTCCAAGCCATTGCGGTTCTGATTGCCGGTGGCAAACCGGGTGGCTTCGAACGTGGCGAGCCCGCCGCCCGACAAGCGCGAGATGAAGATCGTGGCATCGTCGACGTCGGACTTGCCCATCTTCCCTTTTGCGGCCGCGGCCCCGGCGGCGATCCCGCCAGCCGAACCCTGTGCGGGGATCTCCCGTTCCTTGATGAACGTTTCCTCGACGGCGCCGATCACTTCGGTGATCTCTTCACCGCTGATGAACTTGGCCATGTCGATGATGTGGGCGCCCAGATCGCCATGTGACCCGCTGCCCGAGACGCTCTTCTGGAACCGCCAGATGAGCGGCACGTCGGGGCCGGCCCAGTCCTGAAGGTAGAAGGCGCGGATGTGGTAAATGCGTCCGATCTTTCCGGCACGGGCCAGCTCGTACGCCAGCGCCACCGCCGGCACACGACGATAGACGTACCAGACGGAGGTTTTCGAGTTCTTCGCCTTGGCGGCGGCGTCGCGCATCGACCGGGCTTCAGAGAGCGTGGCCGCGAGCGGCTTCTCGCAGGCGACGTGCTTGCCGGCCTCGAGCGCGGCGATCGCGATCTCGGCGTGGGCATTGTTTGGCGTCGTCACGTCGACGAGTTGGATCTGCGGGTTGGAGACCGCCGCACGCCAATCGGTGCTTGCGTGCTGCCAGCCCCATCGCTCGCGAAACGCTTCGAGCTCCTCGGAATTACGCCCGACGATCGTGTGCATGACCGGGCGGAGCGGCAGGTCAAAGAACTTGTCGACCTTCAGGTAGGCGTTGCTGTGGGTCCGGCCCATGAACTTGTGGCCGATCAATGCGACGTTGATGTCTTTTCGTGCCATGTCTTTCGTCCTCGCGCACTGTGCTGACTAACTCGGGGCGGCGAGTTTATCGAGGAATCCGCCTTCCGTAAAACGCGCCGCCAGCGGTTCTCCCTCTATCCCGGATTAAGGGGCGAGAGAGCAATCTACCCACCCGACGGTGAAACTACCCGTCGATCTTCAGGGTCTTGCCCTGCTTAGACGCCTCCATCGCGGTGAGGATGACATCGAGCGACTTGTATCCTTCGCGGCCATCCACTTCCGGCGGCTTGTTCTTGAGGATGTCCTGGGTGAACGAGTCGATCACGCCGCTGGCAACCTGCTTCAGGTTGGTGGACATCTCGCCGACCTTGTGCATCTCACGATCGCCGTTGCGGTAATCCACGACCAAGCCGTATGTGGGGTCGACGCCCAGCGAGAGGACGCCGTTGGTGCAGTAGATGACGGTGTAGTTTTCTTCTTTGCCGTAGTTGGTCCAGCTCAGGATCATGCTGCCGATCACGCCGGCATCGGTCTTCATGGCGAGGATGGCGTTGTCATCGAGGTCGATAAGGTGGCCTTCGGGGTCGCGCTTATCGAGGGTGGAGACGTAGCCGCCGATCTCGACGATCTCCTGGCCGAGCAGCCAGCGCATGAGGTCCGCCTTATGGACGCCCAAATCGCCGCTGACCCCCATAAACGCCTGGCCCTTCTTGAAGAACCAGCTCTTGCCGCCGTCAACCGACCATCCTTCGGGTCCCGGGTGCTTGAAGCTGGTCCGGAAGGAGAGGACCTTGCCGAGCCGCCCGCTGCGGAGGATCTCCTTGGCTCGAACGTGCGGCGGCATCAGCCGTTGGTTCATGCCGATGTAGAGATACTTCTGGTTCTTCTCCGCCGCCGTGATCATGGCCGCGGCGTCTTCGCGCGTGGTCGCCATGGGCTTTTCGCACAGGACATGTTTGCCGGCGTTCAACGCATCGATGCTCATTGCCGCATGGGTGGCATTGGGTCCGCAGACGACGACCGCATCCACCTCTCCGCTCTTCAGCATTTCCTTGTAGTCGGTGAACGGCTTGCCGCCATACTTTTTCGCAATCTCCTCGACCCGCTCCTTCACCGGGTCGGCCACCGCGGCCACCTTCGAATCCGGGTTAGCGGCCGCCTCGGGCAGATGACGCCGCTGCGCGATCGCTCCACAACCGATGACGCCATATTTAACGGGCATGAGAGATCCTCCGCTTGGATCGTGGTGATAGGGATGGTCGGACCCCGCTCCGAGTCGTTTGACGCGAGCCGGACGGTTACATTTGTCTTTCGTCCCACGGCGGGCGACGAATGGCGCGCAAGTGTAGCGGCGCAGGGGTCGGTTGCAAGTTGATTTAGAGGCCGTTAGTCGGCACAGTGCGCGGGGTGCACGACCATCAATGTTGGGTCGGCCCACCATCTGAACCAAAGGCGATCGGCCCACCCCACCCTGTGTAGCGGGAATATGAAAGTCGTCGTTGCCCCCGATAAATTCAAGGGTTCGCTCACCGCGCCCGAGGCGGCGCGCGCGATCGCCGACGGAGTGCGCAGCGTTATGCCTGGCGCCACGATCGACGAATGTCCCATGGCGGATGGCGGTGAAGGGACGGTTGCAGCGCTCGTGGCCGCGACTGGAGGGAAAATCGAATCACGACGGGTCACCGGGCCTCTGCCGGACATGAGGGTTGACGCGGAATTCGGTGTTCTTGGGGATGGGGAAACCGCGGTTGTCGAGATGGCCGCCGCCAGCGGGCTGTCGCTGCTTCCCGTTCAGGACCGCAATCCGATGCTCACTACTACTTTTGGCACCGGCGAGCTGCTTCTGGCGGCAACGGCGCTGGGCGTACGCCGGATCATCCTGGGGATCGGCGGCAGCGCGACCGTGGATGGCGGCGTGGGCTGCGCCCAGGCGTGCGGGCTGCCGGTCATCCTCGAGGGAGGCGAACCGGTCTCGCCGACCGAGCCGCTCACCGGCGGCGACGTATCGCGTGTGGTGCTGATCAAGCATGGTCGCGGCAGTCCCATCGAGCGCGTCACCATCACCGTCGCGTGCGACGTGGCCAACCCATTGTTTGGTCCACAGGGGGCCGCGGCGGTTTACGGGCCACAGAAGGGCGCTACGCCGGCCCAGGTTGCCGAACTGGACGCGGCACTCGAACAGCTCGCCAGGCGATGTGGAAAGATCGAAGCGGCCAACACGCCCGGCGCCGGCGCGGCCGGCGGGTTGGGCTTCGCATTGCTCGCCTTCTTCGGCGCGACGCTTCGCAGTGGCGTGGAGATGGTCATCGACGCAGTCGGTTTGCGCGGTCGACTTGCCGGCGCGGACTTGTGCATCACCGGCGAAGGGTCGCTCGATGCATCGAGTCTCCACGGAAAGACGCCCTTGGGTGTCGCACGGCTTTGCAAGTCACTTGGAGTTCCCTGCATTGCGCTCGCCGGACGAATCGGACCGGGGATTGAGCCGGCCCGCGCACAAGGACTCACGGCATGGCGAGCAATTCACGAAGGCCAAATTTCGGTTCATGAATCGATGGGGCGTGCCGCGGAACTGCTCGCCAGTGCGGCGGCCCGGATGATCGCCGACAACTGCAATCGCAATCGATGAGACGCGGGGACGCGGAGAATGATATCCTTCCTCTCCGCGCCCTCCGCGGTGAACTTCGACTCTCGATCTATGCAGCCACCATGCCATGTGGGTCGATGACGAATTTTCGCGCGGCACCGCGGTCGAAGTCCTTGTATCCCTTGGGAGCCTGGTCGAGCGAGATCATCGTCACGTTGACGTTCTTCGCGATCTGCACCTTGTCGTGCAGGATGCATTCCATCAGCGCGCGGTTGTACTTGAGGACCGGGCATTGGCCGGTTGCGAAGCTGTGGCTCTTCGCCCAGCCCAGGCCAATGCGGATGCCGAGCATGCCCACCTTCGCGTTCTCATCGACCGCGCCGGGGTCGCCCGTGACGTAAAGACCCGGGATGCCGAGCGCGCCGCCGGCACGGGTGACTTCCATGATCGAGTTGAGCACCGTCGCGGGCTTCTCGTCCTTGGCGTCCTTTCCCTGTCCGTGCGCTTCGAAGCCGACGCAATCGACGGCGCAATCCACTTCCGGCACTCCGAGGATCTGTTCGATCTGCTGAGCGAGTGAGGCGTCCTTTTTCAGGTCGATCACCTCGCAGCCAAACTTTTTGGCCTGCTTGAGCCGATCGTCGATCATGTCGCCGACGATGACCACCGACGCCCCGAGCAAGTGGCAAGAGGTGGCACAGGCAAGCCCGACCGGGCCGGCCCCCGCCACGTAGACTTTCGAGCCCGGGCCGACGCCCGCCGTCACGGCCCCGTGGAAGCCGGTGGGGAAAATGTCAGAGAGAAGCGTGAGGTCCTTGATCTTCGCCATCGCGGTGTCGCGCTCGGGGAGCTTGAGCAGGTTGAAGTCCGCGTACGGCACCATCACGTATTCCGCCTGGCCGCCGACCCAGCCGCCCATGTCCACGTACCCGTAGGCGGCGCCGGGCCGGCTTGGATTCACGTTCAGGCAGATGCCCGTGCGACCTTCTTTACAGTTGCGGCAGCGGCCGCACGCGATGTTGAACGGCACCGAAACGATGTCCCCGACCTTGATGAATTCCACGTCGCGGCCCGCCTCGATCACTTCGCCGGTGATCTCGTGGCCGAGGACCAGCCCGGCCGGGGCGGTCGTGCGCCCGCGGACCATGTGCTGGTCCGATCCGCAGATGTTCGTGCAGATGATCTTGAGGATCACCCCGTGATTGCACTTGCGCTTCCCGATCGCCAGCTTTGGAAAATCAATATTCTGAATTTCGACTTGACCCGGTTTGATGTACGCGACGCCTCGGTTCTCGGCCATGGCAGCACCTCCGCCAGTAAAGTTTTTCCTGCGACTCCACACGTAAATCAGATGTGAAGGGATGAAGCTTATCGAGGGATCGCGACAGGTCAACAAAAATACGGGAGCACGCGGGCGCGCAGGGGCCTCACCCGCCGTACAGCAACTCGACCTTGATGCAGCGATCCTCCACGTAATCGATGCCTGCTTCGTCGGCGAGGTGGCGGGCTTCCGGGCTCGCGATCCCGCTCTGGAGCCACACGCCTCTTGCCCCGACCGCGATCGCCGCGCGTACGATATCGGGGCAGTATTCCGCCCGTCGGAAGACGTTCACGACATCGATCGGACCCTCAGCCTCCGATAACGATGCGACGCATTCGAGCCCCAGCACCTGACTTACGTTCGGGTTCACGGGAACGACCTGCTTCCCACGCGACAGCAGCACGCGGGCGATGTCATGGCTGGGGCGCGAAGGATCATCGCTCAATCCGACGATCGCAATGCGTCGACCATCGAGCATTCGGCGAATCTGTTCGGCTTCGCATTTCATGAGTATTCGACGCGAGAGTGGCATTGCCGATCGTCCGGTCTACGATATTGTCCCGTCTGCTGGCAGTTAGCAACGCCGAAAGATTCGCCGAAGCCCCATGCTGGGAATCAACGAAGGATCATTCGACCTCCAGGTCAACGGTTACGGCGGCGTGGACTTCAACAGTCCCGACCTCACCGCCGAAACCCTGCACCGCGCTTGCGAGATGCTCGACGGTCACGGCGTCGGCGGCATCCTTGCCACGATCACGACCGATCACGTCCCGGCCATGTGCCGGCTCCTCCAGCGCCTGGCGACCCTGCGCGAGGCAGATCCCCTTGCCCGCCGGATCATCCGCGGCATTCACATTGAGGGTCCCTTCCTCAACGAACAGGCCGGCTTCCGCGGCGCTCATCCCGCCGATGCCATCCGCCCTGCCGATGAAGAGGCGATGCAGTTATTGCTTGAGGCCGCGGGAGGTCTGACGCGCCTGGTCACGCTCGCTCCGGAGCGCGATGCGGGCTCGCGAGTGACTCGACTCCTTTCGGCGCGCGGCATCTGCGTGTCGGCGGGACACACCGACGCCTCGCTGGAGCAACTGGACGCCTCGATCGACGCCGGCCTCGCCATGTTCACGCACGTGGGCAACGGCTGTCCCATGCAGATGCACCGCCACGACAACATCGTGCAGCGCGCCATCAGTCTCGCCGGCCGGATCTGGCTCTGCTTTATCGCGGACGGCGTCCACGTCCCGTGGCCCGCGCTGGGCAACTACCTCCGGGCGGCGGGCCTGGAACGATCGATTGTCGTGACCGACTGCATCGCCGCCGCGGGGCTGGGGCCGGGCCGATTTCGGATGGGACGATGGGACCTGTTGGTTGGCGAGGATGGCGTCGCCCGGTCCCCCGACGGATCGCATTTCGTCGGCTCGACCGGCACGATGCCAGCAACTCGCCAGAAACTCGCCCGGTTCCTGAAGCTGAGCGATCCCGACATCGACCGACTGACCAAAGCGAACCCGCGGCAGGCCATCAAAGGCTCTTGAGAAAATCGCGCCCCTGGATCAACCCCTGTTGTTCGCGCTCCGGTTTCGGATGGAACTCCTCGTCTTCCATCTCGATGCTGATCCGGCCCCGATACCCGACCTCCGCCAAAACCCCGATGAGATCGCGCCACGGCACCGCGCCGCGCCCGGGCAAGCCGTAGCGCCAGCTCTGCCCGCCCCACTTGTGCGGCTCGGCAAAGGTCGCCGGCTGAAGATTGCCGTGGGCATAGCGCTCCTCTTCGAGGAAGAGGATGTCCTTGGCGTGAACGTGGACGACCCGCCCGGCGAATTCTCGCAGAAACCGGCTGGAGTCGATCCCCATGCGGACCAGGTGAGAAGGATCGAAGTTCAGGCCCAGGGCCGGTGACGGGATCGCCTCGAACACGGCGCGGCAATCCGCAGGCGTTCCCGCGAAAGCTGCAAAATGAGGCGGCGGACCTGGCCAACCTTCCAGGGCGATGCGAGCACCGAGCGGCTCGATCGCGGCCATCAGCTTCTTCCAGCTTTCAACGAGGTAGGCGAAATTCTCGCGGCGGGGCCGCGATCCGTCTTCCGCGAGCATGACGGCCAGGAAGTAGCGAATGCCAGCGCCGACAGCTCCCCGAACGTGCTCTTCGTTGGCCGCCACGGCGGCGCCGCGCTTGGCCGGATCGGGCGAGCCCAGATCACTCCATTGCTTCAAATCCACAGTTCCAACCTCTACGCCGGTCGATGTGATGCGTCTTAGGTCTCCGGCGGCAAGCGGGCCGGTATCGAGGAAGGCAAAATCGTTATCTTTCGCGAAGCGAATCAGTCGATCCAGATCCTGCTGCCACGCAGTCCGTCCGCGTCGAAAGCCGATGGGAAATGATCCGGTTCGGGTGTAAGTCATCTGACGCAGGATGGTAATGCAAACTTCGCCCCCGGCAATTGACGAGTGCCGCCGCCGCGGTTAGACCCTTGCCCGCAGTCGTAGCTCACCGAGCGCTACCATAGGGATCAACGCAATCGGGGGCGAACGTGCCGCCCCACTACATAAAGAACTCTGCTATGCAAACCGTCGTTCACGTTACACACGAGGCAATCCAGAAGATTGGCGGCATCGGCGCGGTGCTTCAGGGCCTGCTGACCAGCCGTGTCTATCTCGCGCAGGCGCCGCGGAACATTCTTGTGGGGCCGTTCTGGCCTTCCGATGAGAGCGGCGAGCAGCGCCTCGGACCGCAGGGCGAGGTGCTCTATAGCAGCCTCGATAGCCTCTATCGTTCCCCGCTGGCCGCCCGCTTCCGCGAGATCGAGCAGACGTACGACGTGGGCATCGTCTACGGCCGTCGGCGTTACACCGACAAAGAGACAGGCGTCGTCAGCACACCCGAGGTGTTGCTGATCGACGTCAGCAATTACGACGCCGAGAAGATCGGCGTCTTCAAATACGAACTGTGGAAGCGCTTCGGCGTGGAGAGCTCCAAGTACGAGCACATCTGGGATTTCGAGCAGTACATGCGGCTGGCACAGCCGGCGATCGCAGCCCTGCACGCCCTGGGCGCGGCATCGTCAGTCGAGCCGTGCATGATCCTCTCCCACGAATACATGGGGATGCCGACGGCGTTGGCCGCGGTGATGGAGGGGGACAGGTCCAATTTCCGCACGATCTTCTATGCTCACGAAGTGGCGCCGATGCGGCGCATCGTCGAGGGGCATCCCGGCCACGACACGATGTTCTACAATGTCATGCGCTCGGCGATCAGCCGTGGGCATTACGTCGAGGACGTCTTCGGAGATCAGAGCGGCTACTACAAGCACAGCCTGGTGAAGGCGGCGCGCTTCTGCGACGGCATCTTTGCGGTCGGCGATTACACGCTCAAGGAAATCCGCTTTTTGGGGCCGGAATTCGATCACGTCGATGCGCAGGTTGCCTACAACGGCGTCCCGAATTGGAAGATCAGCGTTGAAGAGCGCATGGCCAGCCGTCAGAAGCTCCGCAATTACTGCAAGACGCTGCTGAAGTTTGAGCCGGACTACGTCTTCTCACACGTGACGCGACTGGTTCCCAGCAAGGGGATGTGGCGCGACCTGCGCGTGCTGGAACATCTCGAGGAGCACCTGCGCAAGCGCAACGAAACGGCGGTCCTATTCACCCTGAGCACCGAGGTTCCGGCGCGCCGGGGTGACGACGTTCGCAAGATGGAGCAATGGTATCACTGGCCGGTCGCCCATCGCGAAGGCGCGCCTGACCTGTCCGGCGGCGAGGCCGCGTACTACCTCGGAGTACAGGAGTTCAACGCCCAGGCCCGCAATCTCAAGGTCGTCTTCATCAACCAGTTCGGTTTCGAACAGCGGCTGTGCGGCACGCGGATGCAGGCTGACATGGAATTCATGGACATCCGCAAGGGATCCGACGCCGAGTTCGGCCAGAGCATCTATGAGCCGTTCGGCATCGCCCAGATTGAGCCGATCAGTTTCGGTGGGATCTGCATCTTCACCAACATCTGCGGCTGCGCCGGGTTCGTCGAGAAAGCGGCGGGCGGAAGCACGCCCAACGTGATCGTTGCCGACTATACCGACCTGCCTGACAAATCGCTCCGGCCCGAGCAGTTGATGAACATCGGCCAGCCGCAGCGCGACCAGATCGAGCACGCAGTGGCAACGCGCGTGGCGGCGGACCTGTTCGAGCGCCTGCCGCGCACGCCCGCCGAGTTCGAGCAATTTATCGAGCGCGGGCACGTCCTGGCGTCACAGATGAGCTGGGACGTCGTCGCCCGCGACTACGTCATCCCCGGCATCCAGCGCGCCAGCAAGGCGACCCGGCTCAAGCAGATCGCTTGAGCACATTGATGAACGCTAAGGGGCGAAGGGGCGAAGCGAGATGGATCGGGCGCCCTTTACGTGCGCGGTGGCGTTGCGCCGCCCAACTGCTGGGCCATGGTGTGCGAATACGCGGTCCCGCGCCATTCGACCTTTTTCGTGATGCACATCTTCAAGGCGCGGAGGAGAATGTACGTCAGCAGCGAACCGCCGACGGGAAACCAGAAGGCATTGCGACGGCTGTTACCCGACCACTTGTAGAGAATCCCCACCAGCCAGGTCATGAGCACGAGGTGCACGGCGACGACCGCGAGCCACGCGAGTCCTGCATGCCCGCCCAGCGCCAGGGACGTCGGGCGCCACGTTCGGTAGGTTCCCCATGCCAGCGCGGCATAAGCACTGAAGCAGCAGAGAAGCAGGAAGCTGAGCCCTGCGACGATCGTCCAGGGGCTTCCTACCCGCGCCGAGTAATAGATCCGCGACCATCCGCGGATGATCGCCCCCAGCGAACTGTACATCCGCACTGCGGCGTATTCGTTGCCCCACGAAACACGGGGCCGCAGGCCGCGCGACTTGAGGAGCCGGGCGATCTCGACGTCTTCGCAGAAGCGATCGCGAACCGTTTCGTGGCCGCCGATCGCCTTGTAGCTTTCGCGGTTGATCAGCAGGAACTGGCCGTTGGCGAAGGCGTTGGCGGTCACCTGGCTGTTGTTGGTGAGCGCGATGAGGTAGAGGCTCGAAGCCGCGCTCCCGCAGAGCGGCACCACGAGCCGCTCCCAGAACGTATGGCTCTCCAGCCGTGGCAAAAGCGACAGCAGGTCGAACTTCTTGCGCAGCGAGACGCCCATCGTGGCGGAGAGCGCATGGGGCTCGAGGATCACATCGGAATCGACGAACAAGAGCCAGTCATCGCTCGTGTCGCGAACCGCGGTGAACAGGGCATTGTTCTTCCCCGTCCACCCGACGGCCGGCGGACGCGTGACGTGCAGGACGTGCAGGCGCGGATTGGCGGCCGCGACTTCATCCATGACCGCGCCGGTTTGATCGACGCTTCGGTCGTCGATCGCGATCACGCGAAAATTCGGATAATCCTGATTGAGCGCGGAAGTGAGGCAGGCGCGGATGCGCTCCCCTTCATCTTTCGCGGGAATCACGATGACGACGCTGGGGGCGGGTGCGACGACTTCTGGAATCGGCCGCCGCATCAAAAGCATCTTGCGGCGGCCCAGGGAGAGCATGAGCCCGTAGGTCGCCCATGCCAGCGGTCCCATCACCAGATAAGCGACCAGCAACAGAGTTTCCGCGCGGCCTGGGGGCACGGCGTTTGAATAGCCTCGTCCGGTGGGCGGGTCAACCCCTATAACCTGGCCCGTTGGCCAAACATACTCCGCACAGGTGGGTCAAATTACCCCTGAAGCGTGCCTCGATGGTGGCCGAACTTCTGCCGATATTGCTATCATGCCGCCCGCAACCGCACTGGAGCGTGGAGTAATGTCTGTCACAACTGTTCAGGATGGCGCCAGTTCCCCCGATGTTGCCGACGTGCAAAAGGCGCGGCCGATGGACCCGCGATGCCGCGTCCTTGGCGTTGGAGTCAGCCCGACGAATATTCCGTCCTCGGTTCAAACTATCGAAGGTTGGATCGCCCGCCGGGAGCACCGTTACGTCTGTGTGACGGGCGTGCACGGCGTGATGGAAAGCCAGCAGGACGTTCGCCTCAAGCAGATCCACAACGCCGCCGGCATGGTCACGCCCGATGGCATGCCCATGGTCTGGCTCAGCAAGCTGCATGGGTTCAAGGACGTTACTCGCGTTTACGGCCCGGACCTTATGGCCGCGGTTTGCGCGCGCTCGACCACCCAGGGGCAACGTCACTTCCTGTACGGCGGCGCCGAAGGCGTCGCGGACCTGCTCAAGCAAAAGCTCGAGGGACGGTTTCCGGGCATCCGCATCGTCGGAACGTACTGCCCGCCATTCCGTCCCCTCACCGATGAAGAAGACCGCGACCTCATTGCGATGATCGACGCCTCCGGCGCGGATATCGTCTGGGTTGGACTCAGCACGCCCAAGCAGGAGCGCTGGATGTCGGCCCACACCGGAAAAGTAAAGGCGCCGGTGCTGGTCGGGGTGGGCGCCGCGTTCGACTTCCACGCCGGCTTGAAGCGGCAGGCGCCCTCGTGGATCCAGAAGATCGGCATGGAGTGGTTCTTCCGCCTCGTGACCGAGCCCAAACGGCTCTGGAAGCGATACCTGCGGAACAATCCGCTCTTCATCTGGTACCTCATCTGCGAAAAGTTGCGGCTGCGGGATTTCAACGCCGTGGATTGACTGTCACATCGCGAAGTCACGCTATTGCTAATCTTCTGGTGGGCCTAGCCCACCCTACCGCGATTCAAAGCTCCGCCGCATTTCTCGCATTGGTTTATCGCCTATAATCTGCTCGCCTACCGGTGCAGATACCGCGAAGAGAGAGCGAGGATACATGGGCGTGAAGCGCGATGAAATACGTTCGTTCGCCGACGTGGATGAGAACTCAGCGGCGCGCCGCGAAGGCACCCCGGTAGATCAGCCGCGCATCGAGCGCGCGGTGCGCGAGATCCTGCTGGCCGTTGGGGAAGATCCAGATCGGGAGGGTTTGCAGAAGACCCCGTCGCGGGTCGCGCGCTCGTATGCCGAGCTGATGGGCGGCCTGCGTACCGATCCAAGGCAGCACCTCAAGACGGTGTTTCACGAGACCTACGACGAGGTCGTGCTCCTGCGCGACATCGAGTTCAATTCACTGTGTGAACACCATTTGCTCCCCTTTACGGGCCGCGCGCACGTCGCTTACCTGCCTGCCGGCCGAGTGGTCGGACTGAGCAAGCTGGCACGGCTGGTCGAAGGTTTCGCCCGTCGTCCGCAGGTTCAGGAACGGCTGACGACGCAGATCGCCGACGCGCTGATGGAAGAACTGCGCCCGGTCGGGGTTGCGTGCGTGATCGAGGCGGTGCACACGTGCATGACCATCCGCGGCGTCAAGAAACATGGCAGCACGATGGTCACCAGTGCCCTCCGTGGCATCTTCAAGGACAACGCACCGAGCCGTTCTGAAGTCCTCTCGCTGATTCACGCCAAAGACGGTCCAGCGACCTAAGGCTTCTGTTTCAAAGCCGCGACCGCCCGGGAGTGGCGTCCGCTGGACCATGAACACCGCTTCCTCACGGGCGCGGCTCTGAAACGGGCGTGAAGGCGGGCCATCAGGAGATCGGATATAAAGGTGGAATATGGCAGACAGCGGCAATCGCATTGAACAGTTTCAAAAGATGGCCGAGGCGGATCCCAACAATGAGTTGGGCCACTTCTCGCTGGGCCGCGCCTACCTGGAAGCCGGGGACTGGTCGCATGCCGCCCAGAGCCTCGACCGCTGCCTCCAGCTCAACGCGAACCTGAGCAAGGCCTACGACCTGCTCGGAGCCGCGCTCCTGAAGCTCGGACTGCGCGAACGGGCGATCGAGCGTTTGACCGCCGGCGTGAAGGTCGCCGACGAGCGCGGCGATGTGATGCCCAGGAACGACATGATCAGCAAGCTCAAAGAGCTGGGGGCTCCGGCTCCCGAGCTGAAGCAGGCCGCCGTTCAGAAGCCGGTTGGCGCGAGCGAAGTGCAGTGCCGCCGATGCAATCGGGTGGCACGCCAGCTTCCGTCACCCCCGTTCAGCAACACGCAGGGCCGTGAGATTTTCGAGAAGGTCTGCGCCGACTGCTGGCGCGAATGGATCGGCATGGGGACGAAACTGATCAACGAGCTGCGACTTCCGCTGAGCGACCCCAAGGCGCAGAAGATCTTCGACCAGAACATGGTCGAATTCCTCAACCTGCGATAGTCGGAAAAATCTCAGTCGGCCGCACCCACTCGCGCGCAGCTCGCGGGTTACTTGCTCGCGCCGACCGTCCAGGTCTCATCCCCGGTGATCAATTTCTGCATGTCGCCCGGGCCATCTTTGGCGATCGCCTGTTCCAGTTGCGACCGCACCAGGTCGGTATACCGAACCTGTTCGACGGCGCGGAAGACGCCCAGCGGCTCAGGGAACTCGGGGTGACGGAGACGGCTCAGGAGGAACGCGAGGCTCGGCTCCGGCGTCTTCTCGTCGTGGATCAACAGGTCGTCCGGCTTCACCATGCGCGTCTCGACGACCTCCGGCGTGCAGCCATTGAGGCGGATGCCCTTGGAGCCGTCCTTACCGAAAATCAGCGGCTTGCCGTGCTCGAGATAGAGGGTCGTCTCGCTTCGGGTCGTCTTGTCGGTCGCGTAGTTGTAAGCGCCGTCATTGAAGATATTGCAGTTCTGGTAGATTTCGACGAACGCGGTGCCAACGTGGGCGGCGGCGCGCTCCAGCACGTATTCCAGGTGCTTGATGTCCACGTCGATCGCACGGGCGGCAAACGACGCCTCGGCGCCGATCGCCACGCTGATGGGGCGGATCGGATACTCCGGGGATCCCATCGGGCTGCTCTTGGTCTTCTTCCCCTTCTCGCTGGTCGGCGAGTACTGGCCCTTGGTCAGCCCGTAGATCCGATTGTTGAAGAGCAGGATCTTGAGGTCAACGTTACGGCGGATGACGTGCATCAGGTGATTACCGCCGATGCTCAGTCCGTCGCCGTCGCCCGTCACCATCCAGATGTTCAGTTCAGGGCGAGCCAGCTTCAAGCCGGTCGCGAAGGTCGGGGCGCGGCCGTGGATCGAGTGGAAGCCGTACGTGTTCATGTAGTACGGGAAGCGACTCGAGCAGCCGATACCGGAGATAAAGACCGTCTTGCTTCGGTCCATCCCGAGCTTGGCGCAGACCTTCTTCATCTGGGCGAGGATCGAGTAATCCCCGCAACCCGGGCACCAGCGAACGTCCTGGTCCGATCCGTAGTCGGCGGGCTTCAGAAGCGAGAGCGGTTGAATGGGAGCGATGCTCATGTTGTTCTCAATTACGGTCGCTGACAGATCGCGGTTCACGGGTTACCCCGATGCGCGCACGCGGGGAGCGGCCTTCAACCGCTGCCTTCGTCGGGATTATCCGCCATCACGGTTTCGGTCGGAACGTTGACCTCTTCGGACCCCGCCTCGCCGGCCACAAGACGATAGACGGCCTCTTTGATTTCATGGATGGTGAAGGGCTGGCCGGTCACCTTGTTCAGCCCTTTGGCATCCACGAGGAAATGGGCGCGGAGGAGCAGGCGGAGCTGGCCGAGGTTCATCTCCGGCACGAGCACGCGGCCGAACCGTTTCATCATCGCGGGAAGCCCCAACGGCAGCGGGTTGAGGTAGCGCAGGTGGCAGGCCGACACGCGCAGCCCTTCGGCTCGCAGGTCAAGCGTGGCCGCCTTGATCGCGCCGAATGTGCTGCCCCAGCCGACGATCAACACGTCTCCCTTGTCCGGGCCGGTGCAGATCAGGTCCGGACCAACAGCGCGTATGCCGGCGATCTTGTCGGCACGCAGGTGAACCATCGTTTCGTGATTCAACGGCTCATAGTTGACCATGCCGGTCACGTCCTGCTTCTCCAGCCCGCCGATGCGATGCTCGAGGCCGGGCGTGCCAGGGATCGCCCAGGGGCGGACGAGGTTCTCGTCGCGCTTGTAGGGCATGTAACCGCGCGGGTCGTTGGGTTCGGTCGGGTGGCGAATCACGATCTTCGCGAGCTTGGTCACGTCGGGGATCATCCACGGCTCGGCGCCGTTGGCGATGTACCCGTCGCTCAGGAACATGACGGGCGTCATGTACTTCACGGCGATCGTGAACGCCTCAATGACGGCCGCGAAGCAATCCGACGGCGACGCCGCCGCGATCACCGGGATCGGGCACTCGCCGTTGCGGCCATAAAGGACTTGAAGCAGGTCGGCCTGCTCGGTCTTGGTGGGGAGCCCGGTGCTCGGGCCGCCGCGCTGCACGTCGATGATGACGACGGGAAGCTCGGTCATCACCGCCAGACCAATCGCCTCACTCTTGAGCGCGACGCCCGGTCCGCTGGTGCCAGTGCATCCAAGGGCGCCGCCGAACGAAGCGCCGATGGCGGCGCCGATCGCGGCGATCTCGTCTTCCGCCTGAAAAGTCACCACGCCAAAATTCTTTTCCGCCGACAGGTAATGCAGGATGTCGCTGGCCGGCGTGATCGGATAGCTACAGTAGACCAATTCTTTTCCGGCAAGGTGCGCGGCGGTGATCATGCCGATCGCGGTCGCTTCGTTGCCGGTGATCTTGCGGTAGCGGCCCGGCGTGAGCTGGGCCTTGGGGACTTGGTACTTCTCGGCAAACAGCTCCGTGGTCTCACCGAAATGGTATCCCGCCTTGAGCACCAGCGTGTTGGCCATCGCCACCGCCGGCTTCTTCGCGAACTTCTGGTTGATGTGATTGAGCGTCGGCTCGATCGGCCGCCCATAGAGCCAATAGCAAAGGCCCAGGGCAAACATGTTCTTGCAGCGGTCCAGGTCCTTGGTGCCCAGGCCGGTTTCCTTGGCGGCGGCGACGTTCAGCTTGTCGATCGGGACCTTGATGAGCCGGTACCCTTTCAGGCTGCCGTCCTCAAGCGGGTTGGTCTCGTACCCCGCCTTTTTCAAGTCGCCGGGGGCGAAGGAGTCGCTGTTGACGATAACGATGCCTCCGCTCTTTACTGACTTGACGTTGGTCCGCAGCGCCGCCGGGTTCATCACCACCAGGGCATCGACCTGGTCGCCCGGCGTAAAGATATCCGTGCTGGAAAAATGGATCTGGTACCCGCTGACACCCGCGAGCGTGCCGGCGGGGGCGCGAATCTCCGCGGGAAAGTCCGGGAGCGTGCTGATGTCGTTGCCAAGCAGCGCGGAGGTATCGGTGAACTGCGTGCCGGCAAGCTGCATCCCGTCGCCGCTGTCCCCGGCAAATCGGATCGTCACCGATGGCAGAGTTTGAGTTGGTTTGGCGTCGGCGACGTTACTCACCCCTGGCGGTTGTGCCGCGGTCGGTTCCGTCGAAAGGCTCATGGATGTCAGGTCCTCTGATTGCCCGGAAGATGGTTTACTATCGGCCGTGGCCCACGGAAACGAATAGCACGGGGTGCGGATAATAACAATACGCTGCCCTCCCCCAGAGGTTTAACTTGACGCCGTCCTGTCAAGTTGGGCAAAATGGTGCGTACTATGAAGCAGCGCTACCACACGATCATTAAACCGGAAGACAACGGATCGTTCGTGGGGTGGGTTGAAGAAATCCCTGGAACGATCACGCTTGGCCGTTCGCTGGATGAATGCCGGCAAAACCTCCGCGACTCGCTACAGCTCATGGTGGCTACACACCGTGAGGAGGCGCGCGTCGGTCTTAGCGCCGAATGCATCCAGGAATCGATCGAGATCGACGTGAACGATCTGCCCGTCACCCATCAGCCGCACGCCTGAAGGCCAGCGCCGTCCGGGTTTTCACTTACGGCGCCGCCACGTCTTCCCGCGCCGCCGCCGCTGGCCGTGTATCCGGCGCACGCGCCGCGGCCACCGGCATGCCGTCGGCGTCGATGATCTTCTGGATCCCCGTATAGCGCGCCACCGGCAATTGCTGTTGCACGGCCTTGGCATCACGGCGAAGCCGTTCCAGTTCCGACTGTCGCGCCGCCCGTTCCGACTGCAACGCCGCCACATCGCGGCGCAGATCGTAAAACCGCGCCGGGTACGGAAGGCGAACGACCCGACCTTCGGCATCGGTCGTAAGGGATTGCTGGTCGATCAGGTTCATTTCCTGCTGGTCGTCGCGGATGCGTCGATCGATGCCGACGATGCTCGCCTGCACGGAGTCGTAATCGCGCGACATCTGATCGAGCTTGTCCTTGATCTGGCGCTCCTGCTCCTGGAGCTTGGCGTACTGGGCCTCGGTGACCCACGTTGCGCCCCAGCGGATCATCCCCCGCTCGGCCATTCGTTTCTGAAGATCATCATCCTGCTCCTTGAAATGGCGGACGACCTTTTTCACCACCGCCGACTTGCGTTCGGCCTCGGGTAGCGCGGCAAGCGCCTCGGCGACGTTGTCCAGAATCTCACGGCTGCCGGGGGCGGCGATCATCGCGCGATCGTAGTTCGCCAGCGCTGCGACCGGCGCATTTTGCCGGTAGAGGATCACGCCGAGGTTATTGAGCGTCGGTGCGTGGTCGGCAGCGACGGCCGCCACCTGTTCGAACGACTTCCGCGAAGCGGGTAGTTGCTCCTGGCGATATTGAAGCACGCCGCGCAGGTAGAGCAGGGAGATGTTCGTGGGATTGTCCGCCAGCGCGCCGTCGAGCACGGTGCCGGCTTCCTTCATGCGCCCCTGCTTGATCGTCTGCCGCAACCGGGCCGCGACGTTCAACGATTTTTCCTGAAGCCCGTCGCGTTCATCGGTGGTCAACCATTTACCGCCGACCTTCACCAGCCCCCTGGCCTGGCGGTCTTTCCACATCTGCACGTCCGTTTCGGCATCTTTCGCTGCCGGCGTGCCCGCGTTCTGGGTGATGAAGGAGGAATACCGCTCGAGGATCTTCCTGATGTCGTCGAGGTTCTCCGTCGCGCGTCGCAGCGATGAGAGCCGTGACGTTGACGCGTCAGGCCCGCCTTGCGGCCGAACCTCGATCGAGCCGACCTTGTCCGACGTGATCATCGTCACCGTACCGCTGGCTTCGGTGACGCGATAGCCGTCTTCGGTCTTCTTGATCTCCCCTTCCAGCCGAGTGCCATCCTTGAGGTGAACGATGTCCCCCAGGCTGGGGAGCGTGAGGAACGTCAGCAACGCGAGGAACGATCCGGACAGCCGTAGGCTTTTCATCCTGGACTCCCGCAAGATGCCGGCGGCGAGGCCCCCGCCGGAACGACGCGATGATACAGCTAAGACAAGTGTATCCTAGCACCGTTTGACAGACTATTCGTTTCCCCCGTGTTTCCCCTGAGCCGAACGGCCAGATCAGCCTCATTCGGTCGAGGCGTTGGTAGCCGGCTCGATGACATCTTTCACCCAGACGGTCTTTACGTTCGTAAACTCCCGGATCCCGATCGATGCCAGCTCCCGGCCATAACCGCTCTGCTTGATACCGCCAAACGGCAGACGCGGGTCTGACTTGACCATGCCATTGATGAAAACGGTCCCACATTCCAGCCGGCCGGCGAGCCGTTCCGCGACGGCCGAATCCCCGGTCCACACGCTGGCGCCCAATCCATAGACCGTCTGGTTCGCCAGGCAAACTGCTTCGTCGATGTCCGATGCGCGAATCATGGCTGCGACAGGTCCGAACGTTTCTTCGTCAAACGCCGGCATCCCCGGCCGCACTTCGGCCAGCAACGTCGGAGCATAAAAGAATCCCTTGCCAGGCAGGATCTGGCCGCGGGTCAGAAGGCGGGCGCCGGCATCCAGCGATGCGCTGACTTGCCGCGCGAGATTTTCAAGCAGATCACGGCGTGCGAGGGGTCCGATTTCCGTCTGGCGGTCGCGCGGGTCTCCCACGCGCAGCGCGGCCATCGCTCTGGAAAATTCATTTTCGAAACGTGGATTGTCACCGACAACGATGAATCGCTTGGCGGCGATGCAGCTCTGACCGGAGTTCACACACCGCGCCGCAACCGCGGCCCGGGCGGTGGCAACAGGGTCGGCATCCGGAAGAACGATGAACGGATCGGAGCCGCCTAACTCCAGGACTGATTTCTTCAGCGCCCGTCCCGCCTGCGCACCGACCGCAGCGCCGGCCCGTCCGCTGCCGGTCAACGTCACCCCCTTGACCACCGATTCGTTGATGAGCCCTTCGACGGCCGAGGCATCGACGAGGAGCGACGTAAACGTCCCAACCGGAAACCCTGCATCGTGGAAGACGTGCTCAATCGCCAGCGAGCACCCTGAAACATTGGGTGCATGTTTCAGGATGCCGACGTTGCCGGCCATGAGGTTCGGCGCGGCAAATCGGAAGACCTGCCAGAACGGAAAGTTCCACGGCATGATCGCCAGGATCGCCCCGAGCGGCTCATAGCGGATGTAGCTGCGCGAGGCATCGGTCTTCACCGGTTCGTCCGCCAGAAACCGAGCGGCGTGGTCAGCGAAGAAGTCGCAGGCGGCGGCACACTTGTCCACCTCCGCTTCGGCCTGCGTTATCGGCTTGCCCATCTCGCGCGTCATCAGCGCCGCGTGACCGCTTCGCTTTTCGCGCAGGATCATCCCGGCGCGGCGCATCAGCCGTGCACGTTCTTCGAAAGGCGTGCCACGCCACGCGGGCGCGATTTCCTCTGCATGCGCGAGCAGCTCACATACCTCCTTTGGCGTGTGTTCCTGGAACTCAGCGAATGACTCGCCCGTGGTCGGGTCGATTGAGCGCATGATCATCGCCCCCTGTATGGAGCTCCAAGGCGGGCCGCTTTGAGTGAACGATCCCACGCGACTATTTCAGCGGATCAGGTTCTCCGACCGCCGTGGCTAACTGCCGGATCGCTTCCTTGAGGCGGACGACTTCAGCTTCCAGCCGTTCGATGCGCTCGGCTGCGTTTGACGTGGCCGGTCGTGGCGCTGCGGCAACGGCATTAGTCGGCGCATCCACGATGGGATGCAGCTCGGGACAAAGCAACTGCACGAATCGCTCCGCCCGGCTTCCCGGCGCCGGCGGCAACTCGCGAACAAACGGCTCGTCGCGCGTTGCCAGCGCATTCAGCAATCCCTTCGTCACTTCCAGTGATTCCAACGGCTGCATCCGCGACGCCCGGCCGCGCAACTCCCCCAATGTCTGCGGACCGCGCAGGAGAAGCTCCGCCAAGAGCGCCAACTCCGTCGGCCGCACGTGAAGCGTTTCACCTGCGGTATGGCGATATTTGTTGACCCGGCTCCCTGCAGAATCAACCCGCACCACGAGGCCTTTGGAGCGCAGCGCCTCCAGCGCCTCGAAGACCGGATTTTCTTCCAGCATCGTGACCGGATCCCGATTGTTCTTCTGATTGGCGCCGTTCACCACCGCGTTGAGCGAAAGCGGATACTGCTCCGGCGTGGTGAAGGCCTTCTCGATCAGGACGCCCAGGGCACGACTTTCATCGGGGGTGAGATTGACCATGAACGTTAGTGTGCGTTTTAGACCTAACGGACATCAAGGCTCAAGCCACTGTCCGTCGTCTATGAATCGGCTAACCGCGTCAAGGACCCATAACTCGATACGCGTCTTTCGTGCCGCGTCGCGTGCAGCGCGAGTCGCTGCGCGATAGTGGGAAATTCTCCACTCACTTGGCGGAGAGTTCAGGCTTAGCTGGCTGCATCTCTTCTGCGGGCAATTCGACAATTGAAGTCGAAGGCGATTGGGGCTCCAGACGGAACTCCACGATTGGCCAGAAGCGAATTCCCAGCCGGCCAAAATCAGAACCAATTGCCCCAGGATGCGGATTCCCTCGGTCCATAGTGCGATTCCAGACGAACTCCGTCCGAAGGAAAACATGGAGCGTTGGATGGCATTCATAAGCCCCGGAAACATGCGTCGGAAGACATCGGCCGCGATTCGTGGCGCTATTCCGGCTGTTCCCGCAGCGCCTGCAACTCCGTCAACCGTTTAGGTGTCGGCGGCTTTTTCGTCTTCATCATTTCCATGAACGCGTCGAACAAGTATGCCGCATCGTGCGGGCCGGGGCTGGCTTCGGGGTGATACTGTACGCAGAAGAGGGGCAGGTCCCGGTGGCGGAAACCCTCGACGGTGCCGTCATTGAGATTGATGTGCGTCACCACGCCGCCCTTGGATTCCAGTGACTTCTGATCGACGGCGAAGCCGTGGTTCTGGCTGGTGATTTCCACGCGACCGGTGTCCAGGTTCTTGACCGGCTGGTTTCCGCCGCGGTGGCCGAACTTCAGCTTAAATGTCGTTGCCCCGAGTGCCCGCCCGAGCAACTGATGCCCCAGGCAGATGCCGAAGATGGGCACCTTTCCCAGCGCACCCTGGATGGGCGTGACGGCGTAGTCGAGGGCCGCCGGATCTCCCGGGCCATTGCTCACGAAGAGGCCGTCGGGGCGATGCCGGAAAATCTCGGCAGTGCTGGTATCAGGCGGGAGAACCGTGACCTTCACGCCCCGCTCGGTGAGATGTCGCAGGATGTTATGCTTGGCGCCGCAGTCGAGCGCGACGACGTGCAGGCCGTCACCCCGCTCGACGCGCCCCAGCCGCCAGTCCCCCTGGTCCTGGTCCCACTGGTACGGCTCGGACGGCATGACCTCCTTCACCCAGTCGGCGCCGGCCATGCCAGCCGCTTTGCGCGCCTGGTCCACCAGTGCCGCATCGTCCGGCACGTTTTCCGCGGTGCAGAGGATGCCGCGCATCGCCCCGCCGATTCGCAGGCGACGCGTCAGCGCGCGCGTGTCGATCCCTTCGATGCCCGGAATCTGGTTCTGGACCAGGTAGGCCTCGAGGCTCATGTCCGCGCGCCAGTTGGAATAGGCTGGCGCCAGCTCGCGCACGACGAAGCCGGCAACGTGCGGCTGACGGCTCTCCATGTCCTGGCGGTTGATCCCGTAGTTCCCGATCAGCGGGTAGGTCATCGTGACGATCTGCCCCTTGTACGAAGGGTCCGTCAGGATCTCCTGGTACCCGGTCATCGAGGTATTGAAGACGACTTCTCCTTCGACGGTCCCCCGGTGACCGAACGACTCCCCCGTGAACACCGTTCCATCTTCCAGGGCGAGTTTCGCGACGCGGACATTGCTCATGGAAGGCACTATAGGCCAGACGGAAGTTTGCGCGAAGCAGGCGCGGCGAGTCCATCATGACAGGACTACATCCAGATCCGGTTTTTTGGGTTGTGCCCACTTGAAATTGAATTGAGTACAATGAAACCATGTCCAGCATTATCAACATCAATCCCAACATTCTGGGCGGTACGCCGGTTTTCGCGGGAACGCGCGTGCCGGTGGAATCATTTTTCGATTACCTGAAGCGTGGCCGGTCCGTGGATTTTTTTCTTGAGCAATTTCCTACCGTAAAACGGGAGCAGGTCGAGCAACTCCTGGAAGACGCAAAACACAATGCACTACTCCATTCCACGACACCATGAAGATATTGCTGGACGAAAACCTCCCGCACCAGCTTCGAAACGAAATCGTTGGTCACGAATGTTTCACGGTCGGATATGTGGGTTGGAGTGGCATCGAAAACGGTGCATTACTTGCGCGGGCGCAGGCCCGCAGGATTCGATGCACTTCTCACGAAGGACGCCAACCTTCGTTATGAGCAGAACCTTGTGAATCTTCCCATTGCGGTCGTTGTGCTGCGTGCCTCAAGCAACGATCTCGACGACATCCGACCGCTCTTGCCCGCACTGCACGCCACGTTGCAGGTGCTTCTGCCCCGCCAACTGACGGAGGTGCGGTAGTGGTTTTTCGCGAAAGACGATGACGAGAAAACGGACAATTCCGGCAATCATGGCGCGCCTCCCTGTTTACGCAGTTCTCCCAGTAAATGCCGCAACTCGGGAAGGATCAGCCGTGTCATCGCCATTTCGACGGCTGGTGTCGATCCGGGCATGCAAAAGAGCAGTTTGCCAGCGATCGTCCCGGCGATCGCCCGGCTCAGCATCGCGCCGCTGCCGATCTGCTCGAAGCTCAGCATGCGAAACAGCTCGCCGAAGCCGGGAATCACCCGCTCCAGTTGCCGCTCCGCCACTTCGATGGTCGTGTCGCGCGAGCTGATGCCGGTGCCGCCGTCGGTGAGGATGACGTCGATCTCGGCGCGGCCCGCGAGCTTCGCGAGCAGGGCATCGAGTTGCTGGGGATCATCGGGGATCAGGTGGTAGGCGACGCAGGTGTGGCCGTGTGAATCGAGCAGCTCGCGGATGCGCGTCCCGCTTCGATCGGTGGCCTCGGTGCGGGTGTCGCTGAGGGTCACCACCGCACAGCGGGCGACCCGCTCTCGCGACTCGCTCTGGTGCTCCGCGTAAGACATGCCGGTGGACCACTCGACGCGCCGCTTATTTCGGCAACACGGTTTGAACGTCGATCGTGGCGCCCTTGGATATCACGGTGAATTCGTTGTCGCCGGGCTGGATCGGCACGTCCTTGCGGCTTGGCGAGCCGGATTTGATCTTGATCATCTCTCCAACCGACAGATCGCCTCCGTACACGCGCAGCCACGCGCGGGCGCCGGGGTCGAACTGGCCGCTCACGCGCTTGGCGGCCGCTGTCTTTCCCGCTGGCACGACGCCCAGGCCCCACGCGTTATTCTCGCGGGCGGGACCGTTGGCAACATCTTCGGGCGTGGTCCAGGCGTCCTCGCGCGGACCTCCTTCCTTTTCCAGCACGAGCGTGACGGGACGCTGCGTCTCGTTCCTCACGCGGATGTCGTACGTCCGCGTCTCGTGCGCACAGCCGGTCGACAGGACCAAAAGCGACAGCAATAGGATCGCCTTGTACATGGCGTGCATGTTAACGCGGGCGAACGGCCGAGCAAACCAACTGGCAGTTTGCCCCTCAGCGATCTCCCTTGAAGTCCGACACGTCGGCCGGGGTGTTGAGGTTCGTCCACACTCGCAACGATTCCCATGCGAGAGGCGCCGCGGCGAGCTCGAAGCCCGCCCCACCGAAGAGTCGATGGACAGAAAGTTCCCCGCGCGATAGACAGCTCGTAACCGCCTCACGCGCAGCCCTCCGATAAGCCGACGGAAACGGCTCCGTGAACGCTTTCGAATCGGTGGCACGGGAGGTGGCGAGGCCGAGGCATCCCGGCCGCTCGGCCAGCCTTGAGATGAGCCAGCCGAGCTGTTCGCCGGCCACGTTGGGCATGTCAACGGTTACGACCACGATTATGTCCGTTGTCGAGTTTTCCAGGGCCGTCAGCAGACCGCGCATCGGACCTTCCTCCGCGACGGCGTCGACCACCTCGCGTCCGAACTGATCCGCGCCCGGTGGGCATTCGCGTCCGGGTGAAGAGACCAGCAGCGAAGGGCCGGGCCACCGGAGTCGATCCGCCAACGCGATCAGGATCGGCTGGCCGCCAATTTCCATAAACGATTTCGGCCGGCCCATGCGTCTGCCGGCTCCCCCGGCGAGGACCGCGAGCGTCGCTGCACGAAGCTGACTGAACGGATCGTTCATCGCGCAATCATACGGCGAACGTTACACCGTCGCGCGCGCCATGGCATCGGACCGTAACGCGCATGGCGCGCCCATGCGACGATATGCCACATTCGCCGGTTGTTGACGCGGCGTAATAAATTTCCATGATCTGCGATCCATCAGGGACGATGGCCTGCGGCGTGGATCAACGCCACTGGGTCAGCGAATGGCTATGTCAGAAGGCACAACCAAAACGCGGGCGGAAGCGGCGACACCGCCCGCTCCGTCGCGGCACCTCTTCCCCCGGTGGCTCAACTATCTGCTTCCCGCACTCGCGCTGGCGGCGCTGGGCGGCGGCGTTTACGTGCCGGTCCTCTTCGGATTCGGCGCGTCGCCCAAGACGCTGGCGGTGGGGTATCAGCCCACGCAGCCTGTCCCCTACAGCCACGCCCTGCACGCCGGGAAGTTGAAGATCGATTGTCGCTATTGCCACACCACGGTCGAGAAGACCGGCTTCGCCGCCCTGCCCGCGACGCAGACGTGCATGAATTGCCATGCACGGATCAAGACCGAAAGCCCAGCACTCAAGCCGGTTTTCGACAGTTGGTCGACCGGCATGCCGGTCACCTGGGTAAAGGTTCACAACCTTGCCCAGTACGTTTACTTCAACCATAGCGCTCATGTGACGCACGGCGTCGGTTGCGTGAGCTGCCATGGGCGGGTCGATCGCATGGACGTCGTGACCCAGGTGCAGCCCTTAAGCATGGGGTGGTGCCTCGAGTGCCATCGCAACCCCGAATTGAACCTCCGGCCGCGCGACCAGATCACGAACCTCGGCTGGACGCCGCCCGCCCAGACCGATGCCGAGCGCCTGGCGTACGGGCTTGACCTGAAGAAGCAGTACGGGATCCGAGACGTCACTTACCTGACGAGTTGCTACACGTGCCATCGATAAACCATCACGTCACCGGCATCGAGTACTGGCGCAGCCTGGAACAACTGGCCGACGCGCCCGAGGTGCTCGATGCGCTGGACAAGGAGTTCCCGGGCTACGAGGCGGACACCATTGCGTCCAGCTCGCGACGCGGGTTCCTCAAGCTGATGGGCGCGTCGCTGGCGCTGGCCGGCATCGGACTCACGGGCTGCCGGCGCTGGCCCGAGGAACACCTCGCCCCCTATTCCAGCAACCCGCGCGGGCGTATCCCCGGCGTGCCCGAGCAGTACGCGACCATGTGGGAGCTCGGCGGCGTCGCCAGCGGACTGCTGGTGACCAGCTACGACGGCCGGCCGATCAAGATCGAAGGCAACCCGACCCACCCCTCCTCCTGGACGGTCAAGGGCAAAATTGGGTCCGCCGACGGCTTCGCCCAGGCCAGCCTGCTGGAGATGTACGATCCGCAACGCAGCGCGAAGGTCGTCGCCCGCACGAAGACCGGCGAAAAGCGCGACTCGACCTGGAAGGCATTCGAATCCTTCGCCAGTAAACATTTCGGCGAGCAAAAGGCAGATGGCTCCGGCTTCGCGATCCTGAGCGAGTCCAGCTCAAGCCTGAGCGTCGCCGATCAGAAGAAACGATTGCTTGCCGCCTTCCCCAAAGCACAATGGTTCGAATACGAGCCCCTCACTCGCGACGGTGAACGCGACGGCGCCAAGACGGCGTTCGGCAGACCGGTTCGCCCGGTGCTCCATCTGGACAAGGCCGCGATCGTGGTCACACTCGACGCGGACCTGCTTTCAACGCATCCCGCCCACGTCCGGTATGCGGCCGACTGGTCGGCCCGCCGCCGCTCTGCTGACCCTTCGGGAGAGAAGCCCGGCGAGATGAGCCGTGTCTATGTCGCCGAGTGTGGATTCAGCATTACCGGATCGGTGGCCGATGAACGTCTTCCGATCGATCCGAGCCGGATTTATCCGGTGGCAAAATCGCTGGCCGCACGGCTGGGCGTCACGGGCGTGACCTCCGATGAGCATCTTTCGGAGATGGAAGAAAAGTGGGTCGCCTCCGCCGCCGCCGATCTGAAGCAGGCTGGCTCCGCGGGCGTGGTCGCGGTCGGCCCGGCCGCCCCGCCGCACGCCCACGCGCTGGGGTATGCGATGAACCAGGCGATCGGCGCCGTCGGCAATACCGTCATGCTTGTCGAGGAGCAGGAGGCGGATCGCCCTTCGCATTTCCAGGCCATCGCGGACCTCGCCGGCCAGATCACGTCGGGAAAGATCACGACGCTCCTGATCATCGGCGGCAATCCCGCATACGATGCCCCCGCCGATCTGGCCTTCGCCAAGGCGATCGAGTCCGTGCCGGTTACCGTCCGGCTCGGTCTTTATGAGGATGAAACCTCCGCCGTCTGCAAATGGCACTTGCCTCGCGCGCATTACCTCGAGAGCTGGGGCGATGCACGGAGCTGGGACGGAACCGCCGGCATCGTTCAACCGCTGATCCTTCCTCTCTACGGCGGGAAATCAGCGATCGAGATTCTCGCGATCTTTTCTGGCGAATCTGAAACTGCCGGCGAGCAGATCGTCCGCCGAACCTGGAAGCCCCTGCTGAAGGGGGATGACTTTGACCTGGAGTTCCGCCGTGTCCTCGAGGCGGGCGTGCTGGAGGGAAGTGAGTTCCCTGCCGCCAAAGTGGAGCCGCGTGCGGTGAGTTATCCCGCCGCTGAACCGCGCCGCCCCGGACTCTACATCCGCTTTGAGCCGGATGCCCATACGTATGACGGCCGATTCGCGAACAACGGCTGGCTTCAGGAGACGCCGGATCCGCTGACGAAGCTGCTCTGGGAGAACGCCGCCAATTTTTCCAAGAAAGACGCCGATGCGCTGGGCGTCACGACGGACGACGTCGTGTCGATATCCGTCAATGGCGCCACGCTACCCGTCGCCGTATACGTCCTGGTCGGCCAGCCGGTCGGCGTGATCGGCCTGAGCCTCGGCTATGGCCGCACAGTCTCGGGCAACATCGGCAATGACCTGGGCTTCAACACGTACCTGCTGCGAACGAGCAACGCCCCCTATTCGATTCTCGCCGCCGAAGTTCGGAAAACGAGCGAGTCGCACGAGCTGGTGATGACGCAGAACCATCACCTGATCGACAGCGTCGGCGCCGCGGGACGCGACAAGCGCATCGGCGAGAAATACGAGAGCGGCAAGATCATCCACGAGGCCAGCTTCGCCGCCTACAAGGCAAACCCAGGCGCGGCGCTGGGCGGCCGAACGGTGGGCCTCCAGCTCTTCGACCCGCCGAATCAGTTCAATTCTCCGCACGCCTGGGGGATGACGATCGACCTCAACACCTGCATCGGGTGCAACGCGTGCGCGGTGGCATGCCAGGCGGAGAACAACATTCCGATCGTCGGCAAGCAGCAGTGCCGTAAGCATCGTGAAATGAACTGGATCCGCATCGACCGCTACTTCAAGGGTGCCCCAGACGACCCGCGCCCCGAGGTGATCTACCAGCCGATGGCCTGTCAGCATTGCGAGAACGCGCCCTGCGAGCAGGTCTGTCCCGTCGGCGCGACCATGCACGATTCCGAAGGCCTCAACACGATGGTCTATAACCGGTGCATCGGCACGCGCTACTGCTCCAACAATTGCCCGTACAAGGTTCGCCGCTTCAATTACTTTGATTATCACAGCCAGGACCCGCGCCACACCGGCATGCCCTGGAACAACCTCCCCGACAACCAGCAGATGGAGACGGTGGACAAGATCAAGCGCATGGTTTTCAACCCCGAGGTGACGGTCCGCATGCGCGGCGTGATGGAGAAATGCACCTACTGCGTGCAGCGCATCCACCGCACGGCGACCGCCAAGCGCGCCGAGGGCAAGGACGTGGAGGACGGCGACATCATCACCGCTTGCCAGCAGGCCTGTCCCACGCAGGCGATCGTCTTCGGCAACCTCAACGATGCCGATGCCGAGGTGACGAAATTGCAGAAGAACCCGCGGGCCTACGCCGTGCTCGACGCCACGCTCGACACGCGCCCGCGGACGCGGTATCTCGCGAAGATCCGCAACCCGGCTGCGACGGAGACCGCCAAAGAAGCGTAACGCGACGGGTCAGCGCACCGCGGCGGCGAATCGCGGGCGTCAGTAGTAACAGGACGAACCATGGCCGACGAGATCGACAATACATCCGACGACCCGCGCGAGAAGGCGCCGCTGGTAACGGGCGGCCTCGACTACGCCGGGGTCACCGACACCGTCTGCAACATCGCCGAGCGGAAGACGACGCTCGCCTGGAAGATCGCGTTCCTGATCGCCATCTCGTGGCTCGGCATCCTCGGCGCTTGCATCGGCTACCTGATGACGACCGGCGTCGGCGTCTGGGGCAACAACCAGCCGGCCAGCTGGGGCTTCCCGATCGTGAACTTCGTCTTCTGGGTGGGCATCGGCCACGCCGGCACGCTGATCTCCGCGATCCTGTTCCTGTTTCGCCAGAACTGGCGGACGGGGATCAACCGCTTCGCGGAGGCAATGACGATCTTCGCGGTCATCTGCGCCGCGATGTTCCCGGGCATCCATGTCGGCCGTCCATGGCTGGCCTACTGGCTCTTCCCGCTGCCCAACCAGATGACCATGTGGCCGCAGTTCCGTTCCCCGCTCTTGTGGGACGTATTCGCGGTGGGTACCTACGGGACGGTCTCGTTCCTCTTCTGGTACGTGGGGATGGTGCCGGACCTGGCCACGCTTCGCGATCGCTCCACCAGCAAGATCAAGCAGATCGCGTACGGCATCTTCGCCCTGGGCTGGACCGGCTCTAACCGTCACTGGCATCGCTTCGAGCGCGCGTACCTGCTGCTGGCCGCACTGGCGACGCCGCTCGTGCTCTCCGTGCACTCGGTCGTGAGTTTCGACTTCGCCACGTCACAGCTTCCGGGCTGGCATACCACGGTATTCCCGCCCTACTTCGTCGCGGGGGCCGTTTACGGCGGGTTCGCGATGGTGCTGGTGCTGGCGATCCCGGCGCGCGAGCTGTTCGGCCTCAAGGATCTGATTACCCAGCGGCACATCGACAACATGTGCAAGATCATGCTGGCGACGGGACTGATCGTCGTCTACGCCTACGCCGACGAGTTCTTCACCGCCTGGTACAGCGTCAATCACTACGAGCGTTTTGCGTTCATGAACCGCGTGTGGGGTCCTTACTGGTGGGGCTGGTTCACGATGACGTTCTGCAACGCCATTGCGCCGCAGTTCCTCTGGTTCCCCAAGCTGCGCCGCAAGCTGTGGGTGGTCTTCACGATCGCGGTGCTGGCAAACGTCGGCATGTGGTTCGAGCGATTCGAGATCATCGTGACCTCGCTGACGCGCGACTTCCTCCCCAGCAGCTGGTGGATGTTCAAGCCGACGATCATCGACCTGCTGATGCTTGCCGGCAGCTTCGGGCTCTTCTTCACGCTCTTCCTGCTCTTCTGCCGGTTCCTGCCGGTGGTGGCCATGGCCGAGGTGAAGACGGTCATGCCGCACTCGCACGCGCATCCCGAGGAACCGGGCCATCGCCGGGATGAGCATCGCAGCGACTACTGGCCCGATGAGCACCGGCCCGATACCGACGATGATGACTCGGGGTATGACCCGATCGCACCCCAGGCCGTTCCGGCCCCGGCGTAGTTGCGGCCCCGGTAAGGCGCGGCACGAGTGAGCGAGCGAAAGTGCGAATCGCGGACGTATAGGTGCAAGTATGAGCACGCTGCTTGAAGACGAAGAAATCCGGCTGACGACGGCTGAGGAAACGCCGGAGCTGATCGCCGTCCTCTCCGAGTTCACGACGGTGGACCAGGTGATCACCGCGGCGCGACGGCTGCGCATCGCCGGGTTCACGCGCTGGGACACGCACAGCCCCTTCCCGTTGCACGGCATCGACCGGGCGATGGGCATCCGTCCGACCATCCTCCCCTGGCTGGTGCTGGGCGGCGGGCTATTCGGACTCTTCGGCGCGCTATGGCTCACTTGGTACACCAACGCCCACGATTACCCGTTCCTGATCAGCGGAAAGCCGGTCTGGAGCCTGCCGGCGAACATCCCAATCATCTTCGAGTGCACGATTCTCTGCGCATCGTTAACGGCGGTATTCGGCAT
Source organism: Tepidisphaerales bacterium (assembly GCA_038240605.1). GTDB lineage: Bacteria > Planctomycetota > Phycisphaerae > Tepidisphaerales > Tepidisphaeraceae > JBBSDP01. Next base: position 73,539 of record JBBSDP010000007.1, read on the forward strand.
GCTCGGCCTCAACCGTCTCCCGCTGCTCTACAACCCGCTGTTCAAGAGCGAGCGGTTTCGGCGTGTGACCAACGACCGGTTCTTCATTGTCATCGACGTGAGCGATCCGAAGTTCGATCTGCGACAAACCCCGCGCCTGCTCCGTTCCCTGGGCGCCGTCGCGGTGGAAAAGGTTGAGGATTGACAGGAATGTCCGACGAAATTTCCGACATATCCGACGAAATTGACGACGACGCGCTGCTGCCGACGTTGCCGCCGCGCGAGCCGAAACTGCGCCGACCGCCGTTCTTCCTGATCGCGGTCGGGCTGGTGGCGGTGATCGCCACGTGGCTCCCGCTCGTCTTCGCCGCCCGCGCCCGCGTGACACCCTCGCCCTATCCCCGCATCTCCCTCATTCAGGACATGGGAATGCAGCCCAAGTACCGCGAGCAGCAATCCAGCTCGGTTTTCGCCGACGGCCGCGCCGACCGCCTGCCGGTCGCCGGCACGGTTGCCCGCGGAAGCCTCCAGGAAGATGACTTTTACTACCGCGGCTTCGCGACCACCGATGCCGCCGCCGATGGTCAATCCGGGAAAACGGTGGTCAAGTTCTTCGATGGGTTCCCCCAGCAGGTCAAGCTCACGCCTGAGTTTGTCCAGCGCGGCCGCGAGCGTTTCAACATCTATTGCTCCCCCTGCCACGGCCAGGACGGCTACGGCAATGGTACGGTGAACCAGGACGCGACGGTGCTGTCGAACCTGGAGCCGACGAAGTGGGTTCCGCCCGCGAACCTGAACGACGAGGTACGGCGTGCCCGGCCCACCGGCCATATTTTCAATACGATCAACGTCGGCATCCGCAATATGAACGGCTACGGCGCGCAGGTGCCCCCGGAAGATCGCTGGGCAATCGTCGCTTACGTCAAGGCGTTGCAATTCAGCCAGAACGCGCCGCCCAGCGTTATTCCGCCCGACAAGTTGGAAGGGCTGAAGGATTAGAAATTGTGAGGATCATGCGCCGTTTGGCGCGCGATCCGGGTCCCGTTTGCTCGCGAAGGAATATTCCGTGCTGCAAGGCAACAAGAGCCCCCAGACTCGCGTCCAGGAACGCACGCTGCTCAGCGGGCACTTCTGGTCGCTCTACACCGGCGCGAAGGTCGTGGGCATCCTTGGCCTGCTCCTGACCATCCTCCTCGGATTCTTCGTCCACGACGGCTTCCGCCGTTTCTATTTCGCGTACTTGGTCAGCTTCCTGTACTTCCTCACGCTCTGCGTCGGCGGGCTCTTCTTCGTCCTGACCCAGCACGTCAGCCGGGCCGGCTGGAGCGTCAGCGTACGGCGCGTGGCCGAGGTGCTCGGGGCGTGCACGCCGGTGATGGCCGCCCTGTCGGCGCCGATCATCGTATCGATCCTGATCGGCCACGGGGACCTGTATCGCTGGGCCCTGCCGGTCAGCGCGGCGACCGAAGAGGCGAAGATTGCGGTCCGTGAAGGCAACGCCGACGAAGCCGAGGACAATGTTAAACCACCGGCGCCGGCGCTCATCGCGGTCCGGGACAAAGCCGGTGAGGATTCGGGGTATGAAGACACGCACAACGGGCCGCGCAAGCTCGACGCGCTGATGCTCGCCAAGCGCTCCTGGCTGAACCCGGCGTTCTTCGTCATCCGGCTGATCATCTATTTCGCGTCGTGGTCGGCGATCGGCGTGTGGTATTGGCGCCAGTCGCTCCGCCAGGACGAGACGGGCGAATACCAGATCACCCAGCGACTCCAGCGCCCCAGCGGACCCTTGCTCGTCCTGCTTGGTCTCACCGTGACCGGCGCCGCCTTCGACCTGATCATGTCGCTGGACCCGCACTGGTTCAGCACGATCTTCGGTATTTACTTCTTCGCCGGATCGGCGATCGCGGTCTTCGCCTCGCTGATCCTGATCACCCGCGTCCTTCAGTCCAACGGCTTCCTGACCGAGAGCGTGGACACTGAGCATTATCACGACCTGGGCAAGTACCTCTTTGCCTTCGTCTTCTTCTGGGGGTACATCGCCTTCAGCCAGTACATGCTGCTCTGGTACGCGAACCTCCCGGAAACGGTGCGGTGGCTGTCGCGGCGCGGGGCCACGACCGCGGTCGAGTTCGTTAACGGGTGGAGCATCGTCATCGTCGTGCTCCTCTTCTGCCACCTCTTCATCCCGTACGGCGGGCTCCTTTCGCGACACGTGAAGCGCAACCCGGTGGGGCTGATTTTCTGGGCGACGTGGCTGCTCGCGTTTCACTACCTCGATCTTTACTGGCTGGTCATGCCGGAATACGGCCGCGGATTCCATCCCAGCTTCATGGATGCGACCGCGTTCATCGGGATCGGTGGCGTCTTCCTGGCGGTCTTCATCCGCCTGCTCTCGCACCACAGCCTGCGCCCGACACACGACCCGCGCCTGGCCGAGTCACTGGCGTTCCACAACTTCTGAGGTGTTTGAACCGATGCCCTCTCGACAATACGTCAACACTCCGCTCATCCTGACCGTCGGCGCGGTCTCCGGCGTGCTGCTGGTCGTGATCGGCATCGGCACCGAAGCCTGGTTTCAATCGGAAGAGAACCGTGAGATTACCGCCAAGTGGGACGCCCCCAGCAGCGTACCCGTCGGCTCGCTCCTGATCGAAGACACCAAGATGATTCCGCCCCAGCCGCTGGACGTCTACCGTTGGACCGATCCGCATCACAAGGCGCTTGCCATACCGATCGCCGAGGCGATGCGTCTGCTCGTTGAGACCCAGGGCAAGCTGCCCGCGGCGCCGACGACAAACCCGGCTGCAACCGCTCCGGCAACTGCGCCGGCGGCATCGCCCGCGACCGGACCGGCGACCCCGCCGAAGCCGGCCAGCGCGCCGGTCGTATCGGATCGGTCGTCTCAGCCAGCGACGCAGCCCGCCGCGCTGCCGGCGACAACGCCGGCCACCGAGCCCTCGGGGACGCAAAAATGACAGGTCGCACCGTTCCCGTCAGGAGTTCTGAAACCGGGCAGGTGGGTGAGGCATAACGTAGTATCGATGACCATGATTCGGCGATCGAACGCAAAATCCTCGACCCTCCTCTTGGCGCACGCCCTGCTCGTGCTGCTGGCGGCGGTGTCGCCGGCCGGCGCGCAGCCGCGCTTCGCCAGCCCGGGAGATTGGACGAACCGGACCGAGTATGTGCCGGATGAGTTGAAGAACGTCGCGGTCGACGAACACGCCGGCACCACCCTTCCGCTGGACCTGCCCTTTCGCGACGAGCAGGATCAGCCCGTTGCGCTTCGCCAGTTCTTCACCGGTAAGAAGCCGGTGATTTTGCAGCTTGGGTACTACCAGTGTCCGATGCTGTGTGACCTGGTTTCCAAAGGGCTGCTCGACTCCCTGGAGAAAGTGAAGCTGGACGCCGGCAAGGATTTCGAGGTCGTGTTCGTCAGCATCGACCCGCATGAGACGCCTGCCCTGGCCGCGCTCAAGAAGCAGTCATACGTGCGGGAATATGGCCGGTCCGGCGGGGCAACCGGGTGGCATTTTCTGACCGGCCAGGCCGAGCAGATCTCGCAGCTCTCCAAAGCGGTCGGCTTCAACTTCAAATGGGTGCCGGCCGTCCGGCAGTTCAGCCATCCCGCCGTCCTCACCGTCTGCACCCCCGACGGGCGCCTTTCGCGTTACCTGTACGGCGTGCAGTTCGAGCCCAAGACGCTTCGCCTCTCGGTCGTCGAAGCCTCCGATGGCAAGGTGGGATCGGCCATGGACCAGATCTTCCTGACCTGCTTCCAGTACGACGGCCACCAGGGAAAGTATGCCTTCGCGGCAATGGGGCTGATGCGGGCAGGCGGCATCCTGACGATCATCATCGTGGCGACCTCCGTCTACCGCATGCTTCGCCGCGAGCAACGCCTCGCCGCCAACGACAATGAATCATGAAGCTCACTGAAAAGGTCCGGCTATGTTGCGATTGAATCCTGGAACTCTGCTCGGCAGCTCACCGTGGCTGCCGCTGCGCGCATCCACCGTCGCCGGTGAGATTGACGCCCTTTTCGATTTCATCCTCTGGCTCTCGGTCTTCTTTCTGGTCCTCATCCTGGTGTTGATGATCGTGTTCGTCATCAAGTACCGGCACCGCGAGGGGCACGAAAATGAACAGGAGCCCGGGGCCGGGCATAGCACCGCCCTCGAGCTGACCTGGACGATCATCCCCACGATCCTCGTCCTGATCATCTACTACTTCGGCTTCCGCGGATTTCTCCATGTCGCGGTCCCACCGCCCAACTCTTACGAGATCACCGCAACCGGCCGCATGTGGAACTGGCAGTTCACGTATCCCAACGGCTACACCGACGGCGAGCTTCACGTGCCACTGGGCGTCCCGGTGCGGGTCATCCTCAATTCCGAGGATGTGATCCACAGTCTCTTCGTCCCCGTCTTCCGAGTGAAAAAGGACGTCGTCCCGGGCCGCTACAACAAGATGTGGTTCCAGGCGACAGTCCCGGGCATCTACGAAGTGGAATGCGCCAACTACTGCGGTACCGGCCATTCGCAGATGCTCTCCAAGGCGTACGTGCAGTCCCCGGAGGATTTCAAGACGTGGCTGGCTGAGGCGTCCGACTGGACCAAGAACACCTCACCGATCGGCGAAGGTGAAAAGCTGTATCGCGCCAAAGGATGTTCCCAGTGCCACAGCATCGACGGCACGCGCGGCACCGGCCCGACGTGGAAGGATATGTTCGGCGCGCCCGTCCCGCTCGAAGGTGGCGGGACGGCGGTCGCCGATGAGGACTACGTCCGTGAGTCGATCGAGTATCCCCAGGCGAAGATCGTGTCGACCTTCGGCCCGGTATCGGCGATGTCATCGTTCAAGGGAACCAGCTCCAATGATATTTTCGCCCTGACCGCTTTCATGAAGTCGATCAGCAAGTACTACACGGGCGACCTCGAATCGCTCCGCGTCGTGCCCAGGAGCGGAAAGCTGCCGCTGCCGGCGGGTGCGATCCAGAGCGGCCAGCTCATGACCCAGCCCAGCTCCAACGACCCGCAGCCGACGACGAAACCGGCGGCGACGAGACCGGCAGTGCCCGAACCGCTGAGTAAATGAATCGACCGTTGCCGGGCGGATCGACTTCCGCGGCAATCGTTCACGAGAATCGGAGTTTGCGATGTCAGCAATCACAGGTCCTATCCCGTTTGGCGTGCAGGACACCGCGCATGGAGGCGGGCACGCGCCGGGCGACAACTACCTCAATCACAGCCGTGGCATCAAGTCCTGGCTGTTGACGCTCGATCACAAGCGCATCGGCCTGATGTACATGATCGGGATCCTCTCGGCCTTCGCGCTGGGTGGGTTCTTCGCCATCTCGCTGCGCACCGTCCTCTGGAATCCCGGTCCCGCCCGCGGCGCCAGCGCCGCCAGCGCCAACGCCTATATGGACCTCTACAACCACCTCTTCACGCTGCACGGCGTGGTGATGGTGTTCCTCTTCATCATCCCCGCGGTACCCGCCATCTTCGGTAATTTTGTACTGCCGCTCATGCTGGGGGCGAAGGACGTGGCCTTTCCCCGGCTCAACCTGCTCAGCTTTTACCTCTGGTGTGGCGGAGCGCTCTTCTTCTCCTACGTGCTGCTGAGCGGCGTGATGGAATCGGCGTTCGGGATCAAGTGGCCGGGTGGGTTTGGCCTCGACACCGGCTGGACTTTTTACACTCCGTACAGCACGTCCAAGGCCGCCGGCGCGGTGGTACCGGCGACGTTGGGCGCGTTCATCCTCGGCTTCAGCTCGATTCTCACTGGCCTGAATTTCGTCGCCACGATCCATATGCTTCGCCCGAAAGGGATGAGTTGGTTCCGGATGCCGCTGATGCTCTGGGCGCTCTACGCGACGAGCATCATCCAGATCCTGGCCACGCCGGTCCTGGCGATCACGCTGCTGCTCCTCGCGGCCGAGCGGGCCCTGGGCATCGGCATCTTCGACCCGGCCCTTGGCGGGGACCCGGTCATGTACCAGCATTTCTTCTGGTTTTACTCGCATCCTGCCGTCTACATCATGGTGCTGCCGGCGATGGGCGTGATCAGCGAGCTGATGGTCACCTTCAGCCGTAAGCATATCTTCGGCTACAACTTCATCGCCGCCAGCTCGATTGCGATCGCCCTGCTGGGCTTTCTGGTCTGGGGGCATCACATGTTTGTCAGCGGCCAGTCGCCGTTGGCCAACGCAATCTTCAGCCTGCTCACGTTCGCGGTCGCGATCCCGTCCGCCATCAAGGTCTTCAACTGGCTGGCGACGCTCTACAAGGGAGACATCCGCCTCAAGACGCCGATGCTCTATGCCCTCGGCTTCGTTTACCTCTTCACGATCGGCGGCCTGACGGGCTTGTTCCTGGGCGCGCTGTCGGTGGACGTGCACCTGACGAACACGATCTTCATCGTCGCCCACTTCCACTACGTGATGATGGGCAGCACGCTCTTCGCGTTCCTCGGCGGCATGTATTATTGGTGGCCGAAGATGTTCGGCCGGATGTGCAACGAGAACTGGGGACGACTCGCGTTCCTCATCATCCTGGTTGGCTTCAACCTCACGTTCTTCCCGCAGTTCATCGCCGGGTCGCTGGGGATGCCGCGTCGTTACGCGACATACCCGATCCAGTTCATCGGCTATCACCGCAGCGCGACGTTTGGCGCTTACATCATGGCGACGGGGCTGATCATCGCGGGACTCAACCTGCTGCACGGCATGCTCCGCGGCAGAAAGGCGCCGGCCAACCCGTGGGGTGGTTCGACGCTGGAATGGCAGACGCCCTCTCCGCCGCCGCACGATAACTTCTCGACGACGCCCGGCCCGGTCGGAGACCCGTATGACCTGCACGGGATCGTGGAAGACAAGAAGACCGGCGAATGGTACCGCCTCCCCGACGCCGGCAAGCCCAGGACCGGTCCGGCTCATTAGAGGGAATTCTGAGGGTGCGCGCGGGCGACGCAGCCACGCACACGTGCAATCGCGATTGAGGTTTGCGCATGACCGATGTAGCTCACAGCAACGCCGCGGTGCTCGCCCCTGACCTGGCGGGCCACAACCACGATCCGCACCTCGCTCATCACTTCGACACGCCGGATCAGCAGTACCAGTCGGGCAAGCTGGCGATGTGGGTCTTCCTCGGCACCGAAATTCTGATGTTCGGCGGCCTGTTCTGCGCGTACGCCGTCTACCGCCATAACCACCCGGAGGTCTTCGAGTTCGCCCACCGCTACCTCGACCGCACGCTGGGCGCGGTCAACACCCTGGTCCTGATTGCCAGCAGCTTCACCATGGCCTGGGCAGTGCGGTGCTCGCAGCTCGGCCTGAATAAGCCGCTCAAGATCCTGCTCGCCCTCACGTTTCTGGGCGGCGTCGGGTTCATGGGAATCAAGACCATCGAGTACGAGGCCAAGTGGAAGCACCACGTGTTCGTTGGCTCCAAGAATAAATATCGCAACGACAGCCTCAAGGGCGTCGGCAAGCCGGTCGACAGCAACACGGAATTTGAAGAGGAAGGCGCGGAGGTCGAGCCGCCGGCGGAAAACAAGCTCTCCGCGCACAAGACCGCCCCGGGTGCTGAAGGCAAGGCCGAAGCGTCACACGAAGCGGCGGCGAAACGTTCGGACGTCGGCGCGACGACCTGGGGGCGTGGCATCGTCGACCCCAACGCCGGCACCCCCGACGAAGCGGCAATCCGGCCGACGTACGCCGACCCGGGCGGGCTTGCTGCGGGCGTCGTCCCGGGTCATCACGGGGAGATGCATTACGCGGATCTCACCGACGCGCAACGCCAACATGTCTACACGTTTTTCAGCATCTATTTCATGATGACCGGCCTGCACGGCGTCCACGTGCTGGTGGGCATGGCGCTGATTGCCTGGATCTGGCTCCGAGCCAGGCGCAACGAATTTGGCCCCACATTCTTCACGCCGGTGGATTTGGTCGGCTTGTATTGGCACTTGGTCGACTTGATCTGGATTTTTCTGTTCCCGCTCCTTTACTTGATCCATTGATAGGACTCGCGCGGGCGGACGGCCGCCCAAGAGAAGAAAGCACTTCCCATGACCACGCACGCCGCAAACACTACGCACGGGTCGGATCCGCATGGCGCCGCAGCGCATTCCGATGAGCACGGCGCCGCCGCCCCCGGTGCGATTCACCCCCACATCACTTCGATGCGGTTACTGGTGTCGGTCTTCCTGGCATTGGTCGTGTTGACCGCCGTCACGGTCGGCGTCACCTGGTTCGACATGGGAGACCTCAACATCTGGGTTGCGCTGGGAATCGCGGTGGTCAAGGCGGCACTGGTCGTCCTTTACTTCATGCACCTGCGCTGGGAGAGCCCCTTTAACGCGATTGCGTTCATCAGTGCCCTGGCCTTCGTTGCCCTCTTCCTCGCGTTCGTTATGGCCGACAGCAGCAGTTATCAGCACAACCTGCATCCGCCGGGGGACAACGTCGTCGTTACGCCCTGAAGCGCGATGCATTGGACGAAGCGCAGGTGTGATGCATGCCCGCCCGCTCGTCCCCCGACAGGTCCTCGCACCGTGTTCGCGCCGCCCCGTCTCGCAGCCCCGATCCATGTCGCGCGCCACTCCCGCACCCGTGCCCCAGCTTCCCAATCGCGCGGGAACTGTTGGCATGTGGCTGTTCCTGGCGTCGCTGTTCATGCTCTTCGCGGCGGCGATGCTGGGGTACGTGTTGATCCGCGTGCGCCGCGGCGAGCACACCCCGCCACTCCACTCGCTTCACCTTCCCCGGGCTTTGTGGGTCAGCACGGTCCTCGTGCTGCTGGTCAGCGCGACCCTCGCCCGAGCAGTCCACGCACTCCGGCGGGAGCGGCAGCGGGCGTTTCGGGTCTACGTGGTCATGGCGCTGCTCCTCGGCATTGGGTTCGTCGCCGTCCAGGGGCCAACGCTCACGATCCTGCTTCGCGAGCACAAAGAGCTGCTTCATTCTCACGCGGGAACCGGCCTGTACGGCCTGATCTTCGTGTTGATCCTCCTGCACGCCTTGCATGTGGTGGGCGGCATCGTCGCCCTCGGAATCGCGACGGGTAAGGGTCTTGGCGGCGCATACGATCACGAGCATTACCGCCCAGTCAGTAATACCGCCCTGTATTGGCATTTCCTCGACCTCGTCTGGCTCGTGATGTTCGGGACCTTCACGCTCCTGGGCTGAATTGGTCCCTTCCGTTCCTCCAACAAGCGGAATATGCTCGCGTCAGCTGAACGAACATCTGCACAGCGCGAGCGCGGCAATCCACGCCCCAAACCCGGTCGGCCGCGAGGTTGTATTACCGCTGGGCCTCTCCCCAGAACTCCCGTCCCCCGCCGCAGCGGTTTACCTCCAGGAGCGGTGTGCGCGCCATCTCGTGCAATTCTTCCAGAAGAAAGGACTGGCCGCACTTAAGGATGAGGATCGGCGCGAGGAATGGTACGACGACTGGATCGCGTATCAGGCAGAGCATCAGCTCTACGCAACGCTCCTCACGCCCCGCGGCCGCTCATCGTCGTCATCCGAAGAATCCTTTGATCTGCTCCGTTACGCTCGATTTCTCGAGCTGATCGCTTACTTCAGCCCCGCGCACGGGTACAGCCTTCAGGTCACGTTCCTGGGGTTGTTCCCGATCCTCATCAGCGGCAGCGACGCCCTGAAGGCCGAGGCGCTCGCGACGCTGAAGGCGGGCGGGCTCTTCGCCCTGGGAGTCTCGGAGCGCGCGCACGGCTCGGACCTGCTGGCCAACGAGTTCCGCGTCAGCGAATCTGAAGACGGACGTCTGCTTGCGAGCGGAATCAAGTATTACATCGGCAATTCCAACGTCGCCCGGATGATCTGCGTGCTGGCGTCGCGAAAGAAGTCCGCAATCGCCGGCAAGCGACCCCGACGCGCCACGCCCGTTCTGTTCGCGCTTCGACCCGAACGCGCCGCCGGCTTTCAGGACCACCGCAAGATTCGCACGTTCGGCGTCCGCGCCGCCCACGTCGGCGAATTTGCGCTGAACGATCAACCCCTCGACGCATCCGACGTGATCGCGGAGGGTCGCGATGCGTGGGATGCGGTCATCGGCACAGTCACGCTCGGCAAATTCTTTCTCGGGTTCGGCTCGGTCGGCATCTGCGAGCACGCGTTCGCGGAGGCCATGGACCACGTCACGTCGCGCGTCCTCTACGGCAAGCCGGTCGTGGCGATGCCGCACATTCGACTGATGATCGCCGAGGCATACGCCCGGCTTACCGCCATGAAGCTCTACGCCTACCGCGCGCTCGACTACGTTCACGCCGCCCGCGCCGCGGATCGCCGTCACATCCTCTTCTGCGCGGTTCAAAAGGCGAGGGTCAGCACCGAGGGAACGCGGGTCATGGCGTTGCTGCTGGAATGCATGGGCGCCAGGGGATTCGAATCAGACACTTACTTCGAGATGGCCCTCCGCGACGTTCAGCTCATCCCCGGCCTGGAGGGAAGCACGCATTTCAACATCAACCTGACCGCGCAATTCATCCCGCGCTACTTCTCACAGCTCGTTCCAGAGTTGGGCGAGCCCTCCGCAATCGGTACGCTAGACGGAGCGGGTCGAGAAAATCCTTTTCTGATGGACAAGCCGGAGGGGGCGATCCGCACGATCGGCTTTCCACCACCACTCAGAGCGTACGAGTCGCTGCTTGACGTGCCAAACGTGCGGCGTTTCGTGCGGCAGATAACGGCGTTTGGGCGGCTTCCGCACGGCGGCCTCCCTGGCCGTGCGGTGGACGACGGAGCCGCGATGGTGCTGGCCCAGGGTCGATGTCAGGCGATCGTTGCCTATGGCCAGTTGGTGGCCGAACAGTGTGCGATCCTGAAGGTCTCCCGCGAGCTCGTATCGATCATCTTTCAAGTGCTCGTCACCGACATGAACGTCGCCGCGCTCGCGCTCGGCTCTTTGCCGGAGCTCGACCCCATGGAAACAAAGTGGGTTCGGCGGCTGTTCATCCCAGCCCGTGCCACCGCCGAGGAATGGGAAGCAGTCGCGCAACAGGCCACGGCCACGACGGCCCTCGGGGGCCCGCCGCGCCCGACGCCTCCTCCTTTAAGCCCTGTCGGATGACGAAGTCGCCTGTAGACTACGACCGACTCCGCATCGACGGAACGCGAAAGGAAGTGACATGAGTAATCACGTCTTCAAGGTGACCGAGCTGACCGGCACATCGCCCACGAGCGTTGAAGAAGCCGTCAGCCATGCGATCGAGCGCGCCGCCAGGACGCTGCGTCACCTCAAGTGGTTCGAGGTGATCGAAACGCGCGGCGCCATCGCCGACGGCAAGGTCTCCGAATGGCAGGTGACGATCAAGGTCGGCTTCGCCCTCGAGGACGAATCGTGCTGAGTGCTGAGTGCTGAGAGAGGAAAGACGGATGCGCCTCCCTCTCAGCACTCAGAACTCAGCACCCAGCACTTTTGTCGCTGAGTTGCCGGCCCCCTGGAACCGATATAGAGTTGCGGCGTATCATAAGTGAGACTTCCACCGGGGGCGATCGGTTTCGACCGGATGGCTTTGGTGGCGGTGGCATGCCGAGGACGCTCGTTGGCCTCGTTAATCAGCGAGCAAACCATAACTGCTAACAACAGTGGTTTTGAGTACGCAATGGCTGCCTAATTAATTAGGCAACCTCGGCACGGAGCGGACGCCCGCGACGCTTCGGCCGAAACAGCGGGCTGGCTGGGTCACTCGGTCGTTGGTGACACGGCGAGAAACAGACGACTGGGCCCCGGCGCAGGCTGTCGATGGTCGACGCCGGGTTCGAGATCAAAATATCGACTACGCATGTAGAGGCCGCCATCGCGGTTGTTTCGGGACGGGGGTTCGATTCCCCCCGCCTCCAATAAAAGTGCTCGCCGAAAGGCGAGCATTTTTATTGCCCTGAGCGAGCGCAGCGAATCGAACGGGCTCACTTCGAACGGGCCTCAACCTTCCGGCCATTCGCGGTTTCGGTTACACTGAGAGTTCGATGCCAACGCCGAACCCAAACTCCTCCACGAACTCAGGCAACCGCGCCGGGCATCCCCGTAAATCGGGCGTCCGGCGTAACGGGCGCGCAAAGCCGACAAATCTCGAGGACGCCATCGTCTCCCTGGCAGCCGCCGGTAAGCTGGAGGGGGCAGGCCGCGCCGCGATTCGTGCTCAGCATCGCGCCGGATTGCCGGCAACATACTTGATCGGCAGGAATATCGTCGCCGAATATCCCGACGGACGTAAGGAGATTTTGCGCGCCCTCAAGCCAGTCGCTTACAAGATCCCGAAGGGGATCAAGAGGCTTCGCGGCGCATGATTCGCACGGCGGCGCCGAAGCTCCGGATGATTGCCGGCCCCAACGGCTCTGGCAAGAGTACGCTCTTCCGTTACTTGCGCAGCGAGTTCTCTTTCCCCTTTGGTTATTGTCTCAATCCAGATGAAATCGACCGTGAACTCCGGCTCACTTCCCGCCTGTACCTTGGAGGTTGGGGGATTGAGCTGGACGACGCAAGGCTCGCGAAATTCGTCCGGCGGCATGGACTGGCTTCACGTTTGAAGGGTTCCCTGCCACGGTTAGACGGCAATTCGCTGGTCGTGGGCAAGGGTTATCGCCCTGGATACTTCACGTCAATCTTCTGTGACCTTATGCGGCGCGACTGGATGTCGAAAGATGAATCATTCACCTTTGAAACGGTGATGTCTCACCCAGATCGGGTCGACCTGCTCAAAGTTGCGCGGCAGCGCGGATATCGAACTTACTTGTATTACGTTTGTGCCGACGATGTGCAGATTAACGCCGCGCGGATCGCGAGTCGCGTAGCGCAAGGAGGGCACGACGTGCCGCCGTCCACCATCGCCGAACGATACGTCCGTTCGCTGGCGATGCTTCCGGCCGCCATTCTTCGAAGCACCCGCGCCTATATTTTCGACAATTCTGGAAAATCGCACCGCCTGATCGCGGAGTATCTTCTGGGAAAGCTTGTTGGGATCTCGGACGATCTGCCCCCTTGGTTTACAGATGTAGCGCTCAATCGAAGCAGGATTAAGCTCTGACCTCCCCTACCACCTACTCAGCCGCCGTCACTTCACTTGGCTCATCAACGACAATTATTAGCGGCACTGTCGGCAATGTGTCAGGAGATCACGCCATTACTCAGATCGACTTGGTCAGCTTTCAGAGTGGGACTGCGGCAGCGAACGTGCCCTATTTCAATAGCATGTCGATAACCCCGGAGCCGGGATCGCTCGGATTGATCGGCCTTGCAGGTCTGAGCCTGCTAGCCCGCTACAGGCGTTCATAGGTTTCGACAATCGCCCCCAAAACGGTCCAATCACCCGAATACGTCTTCGTGATGTTCGTCGCCGAATTGTTTGGCACCCTGATGCGACGGGCACTTCGATGGGCTGCGAATCCACCGCTCCTTCACCGCGCTCCCGGGACGCCTAACACCACGGTGAATCTCGACTTTGTGCTAGCGCCCAATATTCAAGAGGGTGCGCCCACCGTTTCCCGTAAACGGTCTGGCGCATCGGATGTCAATGCCCCCCCCTGGTAGGTGCTATCCCTCTATCCAGGTCCCTCGTTCGTCTCCATCCTGTTGGGCCACTCCACAACATTCGCTATAACTCCTTGCGCGGAGGGCTGGGAGCAGCCCGGAAACGTGCCGGGCGCTCGAAGCCACATCGATTCTTCAGAGGTTACGTCGCATGAAGACCGTGGTGCAGATCTCTCTCGACGTTGTCACGATTGACGAGGCCGTTTCAACCGCGGAAATGGCGATGCGAGCCGGCGTGGACTGGCTGGAGGCGGGGACGCCGCTCATCATCGCGGAAGGGATGAACGGCGTGCGGGCGCTGCGGCAGCGCTTCCCGCTGGTTCCAATCGTCGCGGACCTCAAGACGATGGATGGGGGTTACCTGGAAGCGGAGCTGATGGCGAAGGCCGGGGCGACGCACGTCGTCGTCATGGCCCGTGCCCACGAGGAGACGATTCGCTGCGTGGTCAAGGCGGGGCGCGATTACAACGTGAAGGTGATGGGTGATAATCTCGCCTGTTCGGACATGGTCGCCGGCGCCAAGGAGATGGAATACCTCGGCTGCGACTTTGTGATTCACCATATTGGGTATGACGAACGCCGGGGTATTGCCGCGCGCGGCGAACGGATGCCCAGCCCGCTCGATCAACTGCGCGAAGTTGTGGCGGCGGTCAGTGTGCCGGTGCAGGCGGTGGGCGGGTTGAGCATCGAGCAGGCGGTGCGCACGCCGGAGTATGGCGCACCACTCGTGGTGCTGGGCGCCCCCCTGACAATCGATGCCGAGAGCTTTAAGACCGCTTCGGGCGACGTCGAGTCATCCCTCCGGCTGATCTGTCAAAAGGTTCACGCATTCGGCGACGTACGAATTGATAAAAAGCGATGACTCTCACTTTCTCCTTGGCGTCTTCGCGCCTTGGCGACTTGGCGGTTCACTCCCTCTCCCGAGGAATCAATATGAATCATCCTGGAGTCGTCAATTTTGCTCGCGAGAAGCACGCGGTGGAAATTCGGGACATCCCTGAGCCGCAAATCGGTCCGGAGGACGTGCTTCTGGAAGTTGCGGCGGTGGGCGTGTGTGGGAGCGACCTGCATCAGTGGACCTGCGACCATAGCTGGCCGGTCAATTACCCGGTGGTGCTCGGTCACGAATTTGCCGGCGTCGTCCGCAGGGCGGGAGCCGCCGCGGGCAAGTGGAAGGAAGGCGACCGCGCAGTCAGCGAGACAGCGGCGGTGATCGACCCGACCAATCCGATGAGCCGGGCGGGACTCTACAACCTTGACCCGACGCGAAAGGGATTCGGTTACGGCGTCAACGGCGCAATGACCCGCTACGTGCGCGTCCCCGCCCGTTGCCTGCATCACGTTCCCGAATCCCTTCCACTGGAGATCGCCGCGCTCACCGAGCCGTGCTGTGTCGCGTACAACGCGGTCGTCAACAACGGCCGGATTCACCCCGGAGATCGTGTCGTCGTCTTCGGTCCCGGGCCGATTGGCCTGCTATGCGCCGCGGTGGCTCGGCTGAGCGGTGCGGAAGTGGCAATCGTTGGCCTCGAACGCGATCGCGTGCGTCTCGACATCGCCAGGCAGTATGGCTGCACGCCGATCGTCGATGGCTTGCAGGATTGGGTGAGCGAAGGAGATGGACTGGGCGTGGACGGCGCGATTGATGCGGCCGGGGTCTCAGCGACGCTCAAGGCCGCCATCGATGTCGTGCGGCCGAACGGATGGGTCAGCAAGGTGGGATGGGGTCCACAGCCCCTTAACTTCTCGCTCGACCCGATGGTCCAGAAGAACATCACCCTCCAGGGAAGCTTCAGCCACAACTGGCCGATCTGGGAGCGCGTGATCCGACTGCTCGCCACCGGACGGCTCAACGTAAAGCCAGTTGTCGGTGGTATCTGGCCGCTGGCGGAATGGCACGAAGCGTTTGAGAAGATGCACAGTGGCGCAATTGCCAAAGCAGTGTTGAAGCCATAGGCGGCAGAGCGAGACAAGGCGCCCGACATGCGATTGAAGGACAAGGTCATCATCGTCACCGGCAGCACGACTGGGGTCGGCGAGGCGATCGCACGACGTGCCGTTGCCGAAGGCGCGCGGGTGCTCGTTCACGGGCTGGAGCGGGAACTGGGCGAGCGCGTCGTGACTAGCCTGGAAGCGGGACGAGCCGCGCTGCACGTTGACGACCTTGCCGACGCCGAGGCGGGCCCGCGCATCGTCGATGCGGCGATCAAGTCGTTCGGGCAAATCGACGGCATCGTCAATAACGCGGCGATGATCCTCCGAAGCAATATCCAGACGACCGACGCCGTCCTCTTCGATCGCTGCATGGCGGTTAACGTGCGCGCCCCCATGCTCCTGATCAAAGCCGCCCTGCCGCACCTGAAGCAATCGCGGGGTTGCGTGCTGAACATCGGCTCGATCAACGGGTATTGCGGCGAGGCGAACCAGCTCGCCTACAGCGTTTCCAAAGGCGCGCTGATGACCCTGACGCGCAACCTGGCCGATGCGTTCGGGCCGGACAAGGTGCGCGTGAATCAATTCAACCTTGGGTGGGTCCTCTCCCCCAATGAGTACAAGCTGAAGATCAGCGAGGGATTCCCGGCGGACTGGCCCGATCATCCGCCGGCCGCGTTCGCGCCATCGGGGAAGATCATGTCGCCGGACCATATCGCGCAAGCCGCGGTTTATTGGCTCGGCGATGAGAGCCGTCCGGTATCCGGATCGGTGCTGGAGATCGAACAGTATCCCGTCATCGGGCGAAATCCGGTCAAGTAGCGGTTGGCATTTCAGTTTCTGTCGGCGACGGAATAAGGAGGACTCGTATGTGGCGCATCTCATGGGCGTGCGTCCCTCTGGTGCTGTGGATGGCCTGCATTTGCAGAGGCGCGGATCGCTTCGTCATCGTCGATGAAGGGCGAGCGGCCTGTTCGATCGTCATCTCGTCGTCCGCATCGCCCGCGGAAAAGCGCGGGGCGAACGAACTTCAATCACATTTGAAGCGGATGTCGTCCGCCGAGATTCCGATCGTGACCGACGATCAGCCCCTTCCGTCTCGGGGGATCCTCCTTGGGCATAGCCGGCATACGGATGCGTTAAACGTGCATGTCGACCCGGCCCTGGGTGATGAAGGGTTCATCATTCGGACGGTCGGCTCCCACCTCGTCCTCGCTGGGAACGGACAGCGCGGGACGCTTTACGCTTGCACATCGCTTCTGGAAACACTTGGTGTGCGATGGTTCACGCCCACGGTCACAAGGTTCCCAACGCTGCGCACGATCGCAATCGTTACAACGGACGAATCACAATCCCCTGCCTTCGAGTATCGCGAGCCGTTCTTCACCGAGGCGTTCGACAAGGACTGGGCGGCGCGACTGAAGATGAACGGCCAGTCGATGCATCTGGACGAATCGACCGGCGGCAAGGTCGAGTATTACCAGTTCGTCCACACAATGGACCTGCTGGTCCCGCGCGACGCCTTCGCAGCCCATCCGGAATACTTTCCACTGATCAAGGGGAAACGCACGAACGGATACGTGCAGCGGTGCCTGAGCAATCCGACGGTGCTCCAGCTCGCGATCGAACACGTTCGCCAGTGGATGAAGGAAGCCCCCGGCGCGAAGATCTATTCCGTCTCGCAGAACGACACTTATAACTTCTGCGAGTGCGACGAATGCAAGGCGATCGAAACGAAGTACGGCGGAAACCACTCTGGGCTCTACCTCTGGTTCGCCAACGAGGTCGCCGAAGCGATCGAGAAGGAACATCCCGACAAGCTGATCGATACATTGGCCTACCAATTCACCGAGTCGCCGCCCGCGGGAATCTCGCCACGCCGGAACGTGCGGGTGCGACTTTGCCCGATTGCCTGCTGTAATGCCCATGCGTATGAGCAATGCCTTGCCCCGGCAAACGTGAAGTTTATGCAGAACCTGCGCGGATGGGCGGCGCTCACCGACTCGCTCTACATCTGGCATTACAGCACCGACTTCGCCAACTATCTGCTCCCCTTCCCTGACTTCAATGAGTTCCCCGTCGAGATCCGCCTCTACAAGAAGAGTGGCGTGAAGGGGGTCTTCTTCGAAGGGGATGCCGCGACGGGCGGCGGCGGCTCCGATGCCGAACTCCGCTCCTACGTCATGGCCCGGCAACTCTGGAATCCTTCCCTGGACACGGGGGAACTTGTTGCCGAATGGATGCACGGCGTATACGGAAATGCCGCCGAACCGATGCAAAAGTGGTTCGCGCTCCTCCACGAACAGGTGCGCGATCCGAACCAGCACCTGTTCATCTGGACCGCGCCCGCGTCACCGATCTTCGCACCGCCAGTGATCGAAAAGGCGGACGCTCTGTTTGACGACGCAGAGAAGCGCGCCGCGGGCGACCCGGTTGCCACGGACTATGTCGCCAAGGCACGGCTGTCATTGCGTTTCGTCAAACTGGTGCAGCACCCCGCCGGTGGCGACGAATACCAGCATTTCATCGCCGACCTGCATCGACGCGGCATCGCTTCCATTCGCGAAGGCCAGCCGCTGGAGACATGGGAGAAGGAATACCTGGCGCACGTTCATCCAAATCCGTGAGTGGTGGATTGACGAAGCTGAGGGCACATCAGGCTTTGATGGAATCAAACGCCGCCCGGAGCGGCGCTGCCTGCTTCGGGTTGATCATCGCGATGTATGAGATCATCCCGCTCACATGAGATTCAAAACGGGGAATGCGCTGACGGTTTTGGGTGGCCAGCCCTTCCGTCCTGGCATGGTGCAGGATCGCCCGCAATCGCCGCGCGGTCTTACGGGGAACGCCGGGTCGATCATTGACCACGATCCCGGTGACAGACTGTGCGGCATTGCGCCGGAGGAATCGCGTCTTCTTCTCATTGATCGCAAATCCCTCATCCTGGGCGATGTGTCGAAGTCGCGCCAGAAGATAACCGAGCTTTTGTGATGCCTCGGCGTCGGCGGAAAATGTGAAATCGTCGGCGTAACGCGTGTAGGTCCAGCCAAGCTTCGCGGCAATTCCGCTGAGCCGTGCGTCCAGCCGGCGCGCGGCGAGGTTGCTCAAGGCAGGACTGGTGCATGCCCCTTGGGGCAGCGCGCGGGGGCCAGTGGCGACATGGAACCGGCGTCCCGAGTACTCCACTTCTCGCCTTGGGCACTCGGTGCATAGCAGCGCCAGGATGGTCGCGGCCGCCGGCGAATAGCCCAGCATCCGGAACATACCGCGGACGCGCGGGAAGGTAACGCTCGGGAAGAAGTTCGCCAGGTCCGCGTTCAGGACGACGGCGCGGCCGACGTGCGGCGCCGCGTTCGTCACCGTGCTGCGGCCAGCCACAAAGCCGTGAGCGGCGGGATGAGTGGAAACCCGCGACAGGACGTTTTCGAGGATCCACGTTTGGGCGGCAGCGAGGTCCTGATGGGGAGCGGAGAGTTGGCGCGTGCCGCCGCTCTTTTTGGGAACGGTGAAGCGAACGTAGTGACTGACGGTTGCCGCGTCGGAGTGGAACGCCAACCAGCGTAAACGGGGAATCGTCAACCCCATTGCGGCCGCGATGTCGGCCGGCGTCGCGAGCACCGGAAGCGCCGCGGCTGCCAGCTTTTCGACGTTCGCGTGCCGATTCCCCAATTCGCGCGAGACGCCTCGGCCCAGGTAAATGATGTCAGTGCGACGGCGCAGCGCCACGGCTTCCTGATGCAATCGCTTTCGCTCCGCGGCGGCGGCCTTTTTCTCAGCCTTGAGCCTTGCTCTCGCTTCCTGATCCACCCGCACCGCGTCGGCTGCAACCTGGGCGGCTTTCATGAACTGGTTGCGCACCATGTCCATCTCGTCACCGACGCGGTGGATTTCAGTCAGTTCTTCAGGGCTCAACAGGCCCTGTCCAACCATTGCCTTGTCGATCAGCAGCGTGCGGGGATCAGTGACCGGCGGGATGAGGTCCCGACGGCCGAACCACGGGCTGGTGAGCATTCCGCCGGCCGCGGCTGCATGGGCGCGTACCTGGTCCTCCGACAATGGCGTGAAGACGCCGGGGTCCAGGTCAAGCGCGAGTGTTTTCGTGACCTGCGGGGCCGGGCGAGGTACGGGAGGGCTCGCCGCTGACGTTGCATCACTCCTCGGCACACGAATCGTCCGCGTGTAGAAAATATCCGGTTGATCAGGCGAAGTGCCAAACATGGCTCCGAAGCTGGTACCGCCGCCTTGCTGAGTTTGGCGATCGCGAAGCTCACGAAGTCGTCGTCGTTCGGCCTTGCTCCGGGACATCGCCCGCAGTGCGTAGATCACCAGGAAGATAAAGACAACGCCGAAGATCTTCTCGAAGATGAACGAGAAATCATCGTTCGTCATGTATCCCAGTCGCATGCCGCGTTCCTCTTGTCGGCGGAAAAGCTCTCCGTTTGCATCTGCGCTTTGTTCAACACAAGACGGCGGGCGGCCGGCAGGCTGACTTCATCCCTCGGACCAAGGTCGTTCACCGAGGTCCCCGCACGACGATGGGGCGGGGAAACCCTCGCGGTTGTCCTTGGCCACGCCCCATCGTCGTGCGGGGACCAAAAGAACAACGGCCTTGGGGATGCATGGGGAGCCAAACGGCAACCACGGCGGAACGCCGCAGAAAAGTCTCAGCCGTGCCGGCTCGTCCTTCCGTCTTTACGTCAATCGTGATTTCAATTGCTCGGCGAACTCCTTCTCTTGAATCACTGCACAGTTCAATCCTGCCCCTCGCGGAGCTGGTTGTACCAGCTGGATGCGCGGAAGGCTTCGAGCGCCTTGGCTGAAGAGCGCCAGCTCAACGCCAGCATGTGGCGGCACGGCCCGTTGCGCATCCCGAAGCGGTGGTAGTGACTACAAAGGCATTTGCCGCGTTTGATGGCGCCGTCGGCGTCGACGATGATCTCGACGGGCGTACCGTCTACCGTGCCGCCGAGCACGTAACCGCCGCGAGGCGCCTCCAGGCGGGACTCCAAGTCTGCACGGCCGCTCGCCATGATCGTGCGGGCGCCCGTCAGCTCGGGATGTTCCGGTCCGATCTCCGCTTCTCCCAGGACCATCGGCATCACCTGCCACCAGCGGTAGACCGCGCCGGCGAGGTCGTGGATGACCTGACCGCTGTGAGCCAGGTGGCGGAGGGCCGCGGCAACGGTTGCGGGCGCAGTACCGACCGATTGTGCGACTTGCGCCAACGTTGCCGCCCTGCGCTCGTGAAGCACAGCAGCCACGTTAGCGATCAGATCAGGCGATGGCGCTGCCGGCGGTGCAAATAGGTCGATCGAGGAGCCGCGCGTCCAGTCGTTGGCGGTCCAGCCCGAGAGGCCGAGTGTGAGTCGCATCTCGCCCATCACGGCAATCCAGAAGCTGGGCAATCCCGTCCCCAGCAGCTCGACGTCAAACCGCTCGGCGAGGGGAAGCGTCCGTGCCAGGACCAGAAGCCGTCTGCCGCCCCAGACGCGGATGGGCTCGATCGGTGGGCCATCGTAGATCGCCCCGCGCGTTTCGATGCGCTGTTCCCACGGCTCAAGGACGATGGAAACCGGCCGCCCCGGTACGAACTCAAAGCGAATCGCTCGCGGGCTCGTACGAGCGCGATGTCGCTTATAGAACGCGAGCATCGCATAGACCGCGTCACGGGGAACCTGCACCCGCGTCGTGGGAAGCGTCATGGCGGCCTGGATCAGGAGGAAGCCACGGAGCCATCCATCGGGCAGGTCGATTTTCTCTTCACGGATATCCGCCGCATCGGATCCGGCGGTGGCGACGGAAAATCCTTCCGGATCAATTTGAAAGCGGGTCTCTCGGTAGGAGCGCAGCGATTGGAAGTGATGATACAGCTGCCAAGAGTAATCGACGTTGGTGGTCCCGAATCGCACGGCCTCGGCCGGTCCGAACCCGTCATCGCGGTTCACCGTCAGGCAGCCGTAACTCGATTCGTCGGCTGAAAAACATTCGAAGAAGGCGACGTCATCGGCGACGGTGATCACCGGATCGCATGGGAGCAGTTGACGCCAAAGCGCCGGGTCGTGGCGGTAAAGGTAGTTCGAATATTGAAGCCGGGCCGCCCAATACCGCTTCTGTTGAGAGGTAAAGCGAGCTTCCAGTTCCGGGGTGACAACACCCCCCTGCCGCTGCATCTCCTGAAGGGCGGATTGATAGGCGTTGCGCCGAACCGCGATGGCGCGTGACCCTTCGGCGTTTTTCCATTGCTGAAATGCGGTGCGATCGCGCTTCTTGAACCGCAGGTCGCTCACGACGATGTCATGCAACGCGCTCATCGCTTCGCGGAATCGCAGAGGCCGCCGCAGCGGCGCGTCGAGCCCCACCGGATCGCGGGAGAGATTGGGGACGAGCCGGAAGACCTGCCGGCCGCCGGTCTGGTCTACTTCACTGTGTCCGCGATACGCGAGAGTGACGTTCACGCGACCCCCTCCGGCTCGAGAACGAGTTCCGGAAGATAGCGGCCGATCGCCATTCGCAACTTCGGGCGCGCCTCTGCCACGGCGACAACTGCGGCCAGTCCCGCCCGCGCTTCCGAGGGACGCACGGAGCGAATGGCGACTGACAGGATGGGCAGGAGCGTTTCGGCCCCCGCGGGATCATCGGTTACCGCGCGGCTGATCTGACGAAGCGCGGCGAGCTTTTGACGACCTCCGCGATGCACGCCAAGCAATACCGACGCCCACAGCTGCGACAGATCGGTCGCCATCGCAGCGGCCGGCGCGGCGCGACGTCGCTCCAGCGCGCTGACGAAACGGAGGCGGACGTCGTCGTAAGGCGTCTCCAGCAAACGCGCCCAGAGTGCGGGGTCGTGATATCCCGCCGATGCTTCGGTCAACCAATCCCAGGCGCCTTGTCGAACCTCCTGCAGGAGACTGTCAAAGAACCGCGCAATGCGGTCAATGCTGTAGACCGGCGCAGCACCGACGCGCGCCAACGCCCACCGCGATAGCACTTCGCCAACCGCAGCGCATCGGGCGGCGGCCAGGTTGGCGATCAGGTCAAGCTCGTCGGCCATGACCGCACTGCGCTCACTGAGGTAGTAAAGGCCCAGGCGGGCAACCGGGGTTGGGGCCGCGATCGCCAACTGAACGGCAAGTGACAGGCTCACGCGATCGCTCGAAACGTGCGTGGCCATCAATTCCGCGACGACTTGCAGCGCCGCGGGATCCTTCGCTTTTAGCAGGGCGAGCCACGTCTCCAGCGTGAGCGTTTCCAGTCCGCCCACGCTTCGCAGCAGGTCGGCGCCAAGCCTCTGAATCTCGGGATCGTGATGATCGAAGAGACTGACTAGTCGCGCCGCGTTCACCTGTCGCAGCGCGTCGGCATGGTCACGTCGCAATAGCTGCGATGCCCAGATGCGCACGAGCCGTGAACGTGCAGCCAGGACCAGTTCGAGCAGCGGCGTGGCCGCGGCCGTCGCGGCCCAGAGCGGCGCAAACGCCGGCGCTGCCGAGAGCTCGCGAAGCCCACGTCCATCCTTCAGCTTCGCGTGGGTGGAATTGAACGAAAGCACGTCTGACTCGAAAAAACACGCGTGCAGCAGCGACCAGCTGTCGAGGATGTGCTCGCCCCGGCCGAGGTCTTCATCGGTATAGCGTGAAAGCGCTGCACAGACCGTTGGCACGTACTCTTTCGGCCGCGCAAAACCTGCGCCACGAAAATAGCGCCACGCCCGCCGTCGCAGGTAATACCGCGTGTGATAGGTGAACAGCCGGTTAGACTTGGCGAGCGCCTCACCGTAACGCCCATCGATCGTCGTCTTCTTCATCTTCCGCATCGTGTTGGGTTCCGATCGAAGATGATCTTCTGACAAGAGCTGGCGGTTTAGCGAATCGTATCGGTGCCGGCGTCGGACGACGCGACGGACCTGGCGGTCGAAGGCCACGAGAAACGCACCCATCAATTCATCGTCGCGTTGCGCTTCGGCGTGCTTGAACAGCCGCTTGACGATGGTCTCATGACCCGGCTGATTGAACGGCAGGTCGAGGTATTGAAAGATCTGGGCGCGCGCCCAGGGACGCGGGTCCTTCTTCAGACGATCTGCTACGGCGGCAAGCTTGACGGGAGTATGGACGGAACGCAGCAGGCTGAGGAAGCGATTGTCCCCCGTGGCCAAGTACTCATCCAGCAGCAAATGGGTGGTGCGATCGTCCAAACCGTTCCCCGAAATCGCGCCCGAGTTGACTCGCCTCCGGCGAGCTCAGCCCGTGATTATGGCCAATGCTTACGACGGGGTCAAACCACGTGTCTCAGAAAGAATGCGTTGGGGTTCCGTGTAGATGTTCATCCGTTCGCCGCGCAGGAAGCCGACGAGCGTCTGGCCGCTTTCGGCGGCGAAATCCACCGCCAGGCTGGATGGGGCGGAGACGGCGGCGACGATCGGGAAACGGCCCGCCAGGGACTTCTGCATGATCTCAAAGCTGGCGCGGCCGCTGACCATCAGGACATGATGATCGAAGGGAAGCAGGCGCTCGAGCACGCCGTGGCCGAGGACCTTATCGACCGCGTTATGCCGGCCGACGTCTTCGCGAGCGACGATCAGTTTGCCGGTGAGGGAAAATGCGGCGGCGGCGTGAAGTCCGCCGGTGCGGTCGAAGGTGGGTTGGGCGGCGCGCAATTGCTCGGGCAGGGCGAGGAGAGTGGCAACGTCGATCGTTACTTCGCTTTCAATGGGCGCGATTTGCTGGTGGATCGCATCGATTGACGCCTTACCGCAAACGCCGCAACTGGAGGAGGCGAAGACGTGGCGGGTGAGGCGATTGAGGTCGAACCTGGCCGACGGATCCAGCCAGACGTTTAGAACGTTGCCTGATCGATCGAAGCCGCACGGTTCGATTCTGACAATGTCGGCTGGCGATTGGACAATGCCTTCGGACAGCAGGAATCCCGCCGCCAGCTCGGCATCGTGGCCGGGCGTCCGCATGGTGACGCTGATCGACCGGTTGGCGATACGAATCTCCAGGGGCTCTTCCACGGCCAGCTCATCGTCCGCGCGGGCGGGCGCCTGACCTTCGTGGTACCGCCAGATCTTCGCGCGGGACATGCGATCTACCTGGAGTTCATTGCGCGGGGTGCGCGGGCGTCAGAATCCGAGCTGTAACTGCGCGGCCTCGGACATGCGATCCTTGGTCCAGGGTGGCTCCCAGACCAGTTCCACCGTTGCGCTGCTGACCTCTGGGATCGAGTTAATGCGGCTCTCGACCTGTCCGGGGAGCGAGCCGGCGACCGGGCACGCCGGGGCGGTCAGCGTCATCTTTACGTCCACGCGATCGTCGTGACCCACCTTGATCTCGTAGATCAGGCCAAGCTCGTAGATGTTAACCGGGATCTCCGGGTCGTAGATCTCGCAGAGGGCCTCGATGACCTTCCCCTCGATCAACTTTTCGTGGACGAAACGAGCGGGGTCGGAAGCCGTCGCCGGGGCTGCGTGAGCGGAAGGAAGTTCCGCGGGCGCGGCGGCAGTCTGCGCAACCAGCTGGCTCGGCGTCGCGGCCGGATTCTCCGTCTCGGGCGATGTCGCAGTAACGGCGGGCTGCGTGGGTTGGGCTAGTTCTTCAGACATGGAGTCATTCCCTGGGCTGCGCGGCGACGGCTTCAGCGGCGGCACGAATGCGCGCCACCATGCCGGCCAGCCCGTTTCGGCGTTGTGATGAGATAAACTGCTCGAGCCCTATCTGATGGAAGAAACGGTCAATGTCAAACGCGAGCACGTCGGACGCGCGCTGCCCGGAATAAAGGCGCTGAAGGATCGCGATGAGGCCGCGGACGATGTCGGCGTTGGCGTCGGCGGCGAACTCCAGCACGCCGTGCCTGCCCGGCGCCGTGCGAGGCAGCAGGTACACCTCGCTCATGCAGCCGGGGACGCGCGACGTGACCTTCTTCAAAAGATCGAAGTTCCTCGGCAAGGCATCGCCCAGGTCCAGGACATACTGATTGCGCGAGTCACGATCGTCGAGCATCCCGAAATCTTCAGCCAGTTCCGCCGCCGCTGCGGCGGGCGAACTCGCGGCGGCCTGTGGGAACGGTGGCTCGGACGGCGAGGAAGACTCCGGCTGTTTTGGCGCTGCCTCGCGGCTGGATGCGGACGATACGATCTTGAGCAGGCTCTCGACCAAGGCGTCAACATCTTCGCGCGTGTTGTACATCGCGATCGAAGCGCGGGTGGTGGCGGCGATCTTCATTCGGTCCATCACCGGCTGGCAGCAATGATGCCCCGTTCGGACTGCGATGCCGTCCAAGTCCAGGCGCATCCCCAGATCCAGCGGCGAAACGGGTGGATCCTCAAGCAGAAAGGAGATGACGCTCCCCTTCTCTGCCGCCGTGCCAACGATCCGCAATCCGGGCACTGCTCCGAGCCGGCCTGTGGCATAACGGAGCAAGTCTGCCTCGTAGGCCACGATCGAATCGAAGCCGATCGCCGTGAGGTATTCGACTGCTTTCGCCAGCCCGACGGCGCCGGCAATATGCGGCGTGCCCGCCTCGAATTTGTTCGGGAGACCCGCATAGACCGTCTTCTCGAAGGTCACCGACTCGATCATGTCGCCGCCGCCCTGGTACGGGCTCATCGCTTCGAGCAGTTCGCGCTTTCCGAACAGGATGCCGATGCCGGTCGGTCCGAATAGCTTATGGCCGGAGAAGGCGTAAAAGTCACAGTCGAGATCGCGCACGTCAGTGGCATGATGGGCGACCCATTGGGCGCCGTCGACTAGGATTTTTGCGCCGACTGCATGCGCCGATCGGGCCATCCGGCGGACGTCGTTGATCGTCCCCAGCGCGTTGGAGAGATGCGTGACGGCGACCATGCGCGTGTGGTCGTTCAGCATCCGCTCGTAATCGTCAAGGAGCAGCTCGCCGCGATCGTTCATCGGGATCGACCGGAGCTTGGCGCCGGTGACCTCGCAGGCGATCTGCCAGGGCACGATGTTGGAATGATGCTCGAGCGCCGAGACGATGACCTCGTCGCCCGGCTTGAGGAACGTTCGGCCCCATGATGCGGCAACGAGGTTGATCCCCTCGGTGGTGCCGCGCGTGAAGATGACCTCACGCTCGTCAGCGGCATTAATGAACGCCTGGATCGTGTGGCGGGCAGACTCGTATGATTCGGTGGCGGCCTGGCTGAGCTGGTAGACGCCGCGATGAATGTTCGCGTTTTGCGTTTCGTAGAAGCGGCTCAGGGCGTCGATCACCTGGCGGGGTTTCTGGGTCGTGGCGCCGTTGTCGAGATAGACCAGCGGCTTGTCGTGTACGCGCGTGGAGAGGATTGGAAAATCGGCGCGGACGCGCCTGGCATCAAAATCACGCAGTGCGGAGCCGGCCCGAGGGGCAGCGTGACCGGGGCTTCTCGAGGTGTCGGTGATGTCCGCGATCGGCTTCATGGTCTGGTTTGCGATGTCTTGACACCGGCCATGAATTCTACGCTACCGCACGGAGGCTATTGCGTCTGAATCCGAAGATCCTTGGGCAGGCCGTGGCGGGCGGCCATGATTTCCTCGAGCCGACGCCGGACAGGGGCGATGCGGATTCGGCCGGTCACGTCAGCGAGGAATGCGTAGGTCAGCAGGTGGCGTGCCGCTTCGAGGCTCACGCCGCGGGAGCGCAGGTAGAAAATCTGCTCCTCATCGACTGGGCCGGTCGTGGAGCCGTGTGTGCACTTGACGTCATCGGCATAGATTTCCAGGGCCGGCTGCGAGTACATCACCGCGTCGTCGCTCAGCAGAAGGGTGCGGCTGCTCTGTTTGGAGTCGGTCTTCTGGGCCGCCTGGTGCACGAGGATCTTGCCCTTGAAGACGCCGCTCGCCTTGCCGTCGAGAACGGCCTTGTACAGCTCGTGGCTCGGACAGCGCGGCTCGCGGTGGTCGAGGAGCGTGTGATTGTCGGCATGCTGGCCTTCGCCGATCAGCGTGATCCCGTTCAACATCGCTTCGGCGCCCGTGCCGGACAGCACCACGTTCAGGTCGTTCCGGCTGATCGAAGCGCCCAGGGACGCCGAGTGCGAGAGGAAGTTGCCAGCACGGCCCAGTTGAACCTGCGTCGTCCCGATATGGAACGCAGAGGTACTCTCCTGCTGCACCTTGCAGTGTTCGACCCGCGCACCGTTGCCGGCGAAGATCTCGGTAACCGCGTTGGTCAGGTAAACGCCCGGCTCCGTTGACGCGTAGGTCTCGACCACCGATGCCTCGGCGGTGTCCTCGGCGACGATCAGGACGCGCGGATGGGATACGGTCGGCTCGGCCGACGCGGTGGAGAGGAACAACAGGTGGATTGGCTGGTTCACCGCGACGCCGCGCGGCACGTGAACGTACGCGCCGTCCCGGAAGAAGCCGGTGTTGAGGGCCGTGAATGGATTCGCCTCGATATCGGCAAATCGCCCGAGGTAATTTTCCACGCGTTCGACGGGGTTCTCGATCGCATCCGCCAGGGACACGGCGCGTGCCCCGCGGTCGAGCGGGCGCAGCGTTGACAGCTCGGGCGTGTAGAAGCCATCCACAAACACCAGTTCGATCGCGGCTTCGGAGGCGATGCTATGGGCGGCGATGGTCGCGCGCGTGATCGAGGAATGCCGCCCAGTCGCGGCGCGGAACGGTATCCGCGAAAGAGGCGCGAGGTTCGTGTGGCGCCATTCCTCATGGCGATGACTGGGGAGGCCGGTCGCCGCAAAGCGGTCGATTCCGTTCTTCCGGAACCGCTCAAGCCAGGGGTGGACGACGGGCGTGCCGTCGCCATGGGTATGGGAAAGCTTCGCCAGCCACAGGTCAGTATTTTCCGTCACTTGCGTCATGTCGATCTTAACACGTTTGCAAGACGATCGAGCTTAAAGCCACTCGTCGAAGCGCGCGAATCAAATGGCTCAGGCGCCTTGTATGACCTGTTGCTCAATCCAGTCGTATCCCCGATTTTCCAGTTCCAGCGCCAGGTGCCGATCACCCGACATTGCAATCCGGCCATCGAGCATCACGTGAACGACGTCGGGCTCGATGTAGTTCAGGAGGCGCTGGTAGTGGGTGACGATCAGGAACGAACGGTCCGGGCCGCGCAGCGAATTCACGCCGTTGGATACGATCTTCAGCGCATCGATGTCCAGGCCGGAATCGGTCTCGTCCAGCACGCCGAGCTTGGGCTCCAGCACGGCCATCTGAAAGATCTCGTTACGCTTCTTCTCGCCGCCTGAGAATCCTTCGTTGACGGCGCGGTTCATGAAGCTCTGATCCATCTGAAGGAGCTTCATCTTCTCCTTGACCATCTTGAGGAAGCGCGGCGCGTCCAGCTCAGGCTGTCCGTGGTGCTTGCGCATCGCGTTGACGGCGGCCTTGAGAAAGTAGCTCGTACTGACGCCGGGGATTTCGACGGGATACTGAAACGCGAGGAAGACGCCCTCTCTGGCGCGTTCTTCGGCGGAGAGGTCGAGGAGGTCCTTCCCGTTGTAGAGGATCTGGCCTTCGGTGACCTCATACGTGTCGCGGCCGGCGATCACCTGGGCGAGCGTGCTCTTGCCGGAGCCGTTACGGCCCATGAGGGCATGGACTTCACCGGCATTGATCGTGAGGTCGATTCCTTTGAGGATCTCGCGCTCGCCGACCTTGGCGTGGAGGTTTTTGATTTCAAGCAGAGGCATGTTTCGCTCTTTTCGCTGGCGCCTGATGTTGCGTGGCGTATGCCGGGTTCGCGGGGAAAAGTTGCCGGCCCACCCGTTCATCGTCTTCCGGATTGCCGACGACCCACGGATCGGGAAGCGGCGATTCGCTTGCTGCTTCCACTTGAGCCCAGGATTCGATCACTTCCCTTCCGGCGCGTGCAGCCTCTTCGTACGTCGAGCCATGGGTCGCAACACCGGTTCCAAGTTCCGGAACCCACGCCACGAAGCATTGGTCTTCGTCTGACCACCGGATGATGAGGCTGTATTTCCGTGTCATCGTGTTGCTCTCGTCGAACGTTCACCCTTCGACACGTTTGATCACCGATTCAACGCGCTTTTCGTGATATCTCGGTGCGTCGTCCCCGTCATTCCCGGAAATCGTGACCCGCAATCCTGCTATGGTCGGATGGACGAAGTTCACATGGCTTCCCTTGCCAGACTTTTCCAGGAAGCCCGCACGTCGCAACATGGCCTTGAGTTCCCGGATCTTCTTCGGCATCCAGCTAACCCACACTGCCTTCCAGGCTTACCCCGAGCAGCTTGCGGGCTTCGGCGGCGAATTCCATTGGGAGTTCCTGGAACACTTCCTTGCAGAAGCCGTTGACGATCATGTTGACCGCGTCCTCGAGGGAAATGCCGCGCTGTTTGCAGTAGAAGAGCTGGTCCTCGCCGATCTTGCTCGTCGACGCCTCGTGCTCGGCCCGGCTGGAGGTGTTATGGACCTCGATGTACGGGGTCGTATGCGCGCCGCACTGGTCGCCCAGGAGCAGCGAATCGCACTGCGTGTAGTTGCGCGAGTTCGCCGCCGCCTTCATGATCTTCACCAGTCCGCGATACGTGTTCTGACCGTGGCCGGCGGAAATGCCCTTGCTGACGATCGTGCTCTTCGTGTTCTTGCCGATGTGGATCATCTTCGTGCCGGTGTCGGCCTGCTGGTGGTTGTTCGTCAGCGCGACCGAGTAGAACTCACCGACCGAGTCGTCCCCCTGGAGGATGCAGCTCGGGTACTTCCAGGTGATCGCCGAGCCGGTCTCCACCTGCGTCCAGGAGATCTTGGAATTGCGGCCACGGCAGGCGCCGCGCTTCGTCACGAAGTTGTAGATCCCGCCCTTTCCTTCCTTGTCGCCGGGATACCAGTTCTGAACCGTCGAATATTTGATGCTCGCGTCATCCATCGCGACCAGCTCGACCACGGCGGCGTGAAGCTGGTTCTCGTCGCGGACCGGGGCGGTGCAGCCTTCGAGGTAGCTGACGTACGAGCCTTCCTCGGCAATGATCAGCGTGCGCTCGAACTGGCCGGTGTTCTTCGCGTTGATCCGGAAGTAGGTGCTCAGCTCCATCGGGCAGCGAACGCCCCGGGGGATGTAGCAGAATGAGCCGTCGGTGAAGACCGCGCTGTTCAGCGTCGCGAAATAGTTGTCCTTATAGGGGACGACCGAACCCATGTAATTGCGGACGAGTTCCGGATGCTCGCGAACGGCTTCGCTGAAGGAGCAGAAGATGATCCCCATCGACGCCAGCTTGTCCTTGAACGTCGTGGCGACCGAGACGCTGTCGAACACCGCATCGACCGCGACGCCGGCCAATATCGCCCGCTCCTGGAGCGGGATGCCGAGCTTCTCATAGGTGGCGAGGACTTCGGGATCGACCTCGTCCAGGCTCTTCTTGCCGGGCTTGGGGGCCGAATAGTAAATGGTGTCCTGGTAGTCGATCGGCGGGTAGCGGACGCTGGACCACTTGGGCTCCTCCATCGTCAGCCAGTGGCGATACGCCTTCAGCCGCCATTCTAGCATCCACTCCGGCTCGCCCTTCTTGCGCGAGATGAAATGAATGATCTCCTCGTTCAGGCCCGGCGGCGCGGAGTCCGCCTCGATATCAGTGATGAAGCCCCACTGATACTCGCGGTTGGCGAGGGTTTGGATTTCACTGGTTTCCGTGGGCATGACGAGGCTCGCTTACGACTTTTAGACAATGACGAAGGCCTGATGCGCGGCACCGCCACCGCCGTATGGACCGCGCCTGCCAGGAGGCGATTGAGTCAGGTCGGCGAAGGACCCGGAATGGGCCCGATCGATCGGCACGCTCAGGCGGAGAAGCTGCTGCCGCAGCCACAGCTGCTGGTCGCATTGGGGTTCTTGAAGACGAACCCTTCGCCCATCGTTTCGCTCTTGAAATCGATTTCAGCGCCGTTGAGGTAGAGATAGCTCTTCATGTCCACGAGGATCTTGACCCCATTGCTCTCCATCTCTTCATCTCCCTCGGCCTTGGGGTCTTCCGTCAGGTCCAGCAGATAGCTGAAACCCGAGCAACCACCACCCTTTACGCCCACTCGAAGCCGGGTCTCCGCTGCGGGAAGCCCCTGCTCCTGAATGATCTCGCGAATCTTCGTGGCGGCCTTCTCAGAAAGTGTCACCGGCATAAAATTGCTCCTGAAAAACGCACTTCGGGGTCGAACTCGTCCTGACAGAATATAGGGATGCGTACACTGCGGATCAAGCCTATTGATACGCATTCTCAACGCCGTAAATCGTGCGCCGGCCAAATGATGCTTTCGATTGAGTGGAATACCGTTTTTGGCGCGAAGAACGGCCGCAGTGCTCACCAAGCGGATGGGGCTGACTAAATCCAGCCCCTAGCCCGACATCGCCTCGACGCCGCCCATGATCTCCGACAGCTCAGTCGTGATCTGGCTCTGACGGGCTCGGTTGTATTGCATCGTCAGGCTCTTGACCATCTTGTCGGCGTTGTCGGTTGCGCTCTTCATCGCCACCATTCGCGCCACGTGCTCGCTGGTCGTGGCATCGAGGAAGGCCTGGAAGAGAGCCGTCTTCACGGTCAGTGGGAGGAGCTCATCGAGCAATGACTTCGGGTCGGGAGAGAATTCGTAGACCACATGATGGCCTGTTCGCGCGGCAGGAGCCGTTCCGGGCTTGGGCGAGGCCGTGCCCGTCCCACCGCCGGCAGACGACACTGTCGCTAACGGCAGGAGCTGGACGATGCTCGCCTTCTGCGACCCGGCACTGTGGAACACCACATAAGAGAGGTAGACCGCGTCTACCTTCCCCGACGTGAACTGTTCAATGAATTGGTCAGCGAGCGGCTCTACTTCGGCGAATCGCAGTTGATCGCTTACCTCAACCCGACGTGTGATCGGGCGCTTCTGAAAGTTGAAGAAGCTGACGCCCTTCTTTCCCGCGACATACAGGTCGACCGTCTTACCCGCCGCCACCTGCTCCCGAATGAAATGGTTCGAGCCGCGGAGCACGCTGCCGTTGTAGGCGCCGGCCAGACCACGGTTGCTGGTGATCACCAGGAGCGCAATGCGGTTGGTCCGATCGCTTGCGCCGGGGCTGCGCAGCAGCGGATGTTCTACGTCACCGATCGTCGCAGCCAGCTCTCCTACCAGCTCGCGAACCTTCGTGCTGTACGGCTTGGTCCCGACGGCGCGCTTCAGCGATTTCTGAAACTTCGCCGTCGCGATCATCTGCATCGTCTTGGTGATCTTGCGGATGTTCCTCACCGCCTTGCGGCGTTTCACGATTGCGCGAGCCTTTGCCATGGATCCTCGTAAGCGCTGGGGTCACCGACCGAGACGGCCAAGGTGGTATCCAAACACCCTCGCGGCGTCAAACGGATTCAATGGAGCCGACCAGGATCGAACTGGCAACCCCTGCCTTGCAAAGGCAGTGCTCTCCCAATTGAGCTACGGCCCCGGAAAGCTGGTACTATAAGGGGGATACGGCGGTTCTCAAGGATCGCGCGGTGACCGGCCGCATTTCCTGTTCTCCAAGGCTGACAACTGAGGAAGTACCGGCGCTATGTGGAACGACACCGACACGCCCCAGGTCGATGATTTCGACGACGTACCGGCAGCCGTGGCCAGCCCCATTGCCTGGACCGACGGGCAGCTCGTCCGCCTCGAGAGCGAATGGCGTCAGGCACAGCGGGCGTTCGCGTACCACCCTAGCGTTGGCATCACCGCCCTGGAGGGCGACCCGCCGGTTGAATATCAGGTGGATTATAAGGTCCACACGCTGGTGTTGAATGAGGCGGGAGAGCTTCAATACGCGGATTCGGTTTCCGTACACGTCTGGATGCCGCCGGGCTTTCCGAACCAGCCGCCGCTGGTACGGCCGATGGCCTCGGTCTTCCATCCGAACATCGCTTACGAGGGCGTCTATTTTTCGACTCCCTGGCAGGCCGGAGAGTCGCTGGTGGAATTCATCCGGCGTGTCGGGGAGTACCTGGCTTATCGCGCATATGACCCGGAGGCGGTGGTCAACCAAGCCGCTTACCAGTGGCTCGAGGAGAACTCGGGCATCCTCCCACTCGACGCTCGAGCAGACTTCTCGCCGACCGCCGGCGGCGAACCACTGGGCCGCATTAGCCGTTTCGGAGCGGCAACGCTCGATCAGATCCGCAAGGCGATAGACGAGATGCGCCAGGCCCTGGTCTCCGAAGGCAGGCCCGCGACCGCGCAGGACGTGCAGGCCTTCGCCGAGCATACCCGGTCGGCGCTGGGCGTCTTCCTGGAGGGGGACGTTCCCGATGAGCTCAGACAGAGCGCCAGCGAGTTCGACGACTGGACGCGCGAGCTGCCCGCATCGGTACCGTCGTGGGAATACTTGCGCGGCCAGCGCGCTGCCGTGAAGGCCGTTCACTGGGCGGTGGCGGTCGTCGGTGATACCCGTCCCCTGCTGCTGCGTGAGATGGAGGCGATCGAACGGCTCCTGACCTCGCCCCTATCCAGCAATGCTGCTGAAGCGGTTCGACAGTTGCCAACGGCCGCCATCCTCCAGGAGCACCAGCTTAAGCTGCCGCCGCTGGTGCGAACTGCCCAGGAGCGGGCCGAATCGCTTCGTGCGCGGGTCGAAGCATTGTCGGCGCCCGCTCCCAATGCGAATGGGGTCCGCGAGGAAGGGGCCGTGGGTCGGCGCCTGCATGCGCAGATGGAAGAGCTGTCCCACGCGGTGCTGGAGGCACAGCAGGCGGCGGCGGCGGCGATGTCCGAGTTCCGCCCCGTGCTGGGCCGTGCGCGCGCCGAGGCCCAGGCGCTGGAGAAAGTGGTTGGTTGGCGCGGCTACATGGACACCTACGCGCAAGGCATCAACTTGGAGCGACGACTGAAGGTGTGGGGCGCGGCGGGCGTTCAAGCTTACTATCTGGAATCCGAAGCCGGGCAGTACGGACCGTTCCAGTATGAAGAAGCCCTGGAACTGGGTGGCACGCGCGTCGCGGTCCGAAATCTCCTACAGCAGACGATCGAGGTGTTCGACGCCGATTCCTACGCGTCCCTTGGGCGCGACCTGCGCGGTTCGATCACCGTGCCGCTCCGGCTGCCTGACTCAGAGGATGACACGTATCCGCAGAAGTTTGCGTTGAGCATGCGGTGCGACGATGCGCTCGTGCAGCTCGATTTCATCATTGAAAATACCGCTGAGTCACTGCAGCGCCTCCAGTCGAGCGATCCCGAGGCCGCGCTCTCGCGTTCGTGGTGCGGGCAAATCGTGGGCGTCCTGGCGGCGCCGTCGGCAAACCGGGCGATTCACGAGGAGCACCGGCGTTCCCGCCATCGCTGGAAATCGCTCGTTGTCGATCTGACTGCCCTGTCGCGCTTCAAGGAGCGTCTGGCGACGTACCACCTGATCGCGCGCATGGCGGAGAATGTTCCCCAGTTGCTGGCGGCGCTTCAGGAGGAGAAAAAACAGCTCAAGGAATCGACGAAGCGAAGCGCCGAGATCGCCGCCAAATGCGGCCGTGATGTCGAGAACGACCGATTGGTGATCCCGCCCAAGCTCGCCAAGCCCTACGCGGATGAAATGGCGTTTCGCAAGAAGACGCAGCATGCGATTCAGCACATCCAGAAACGGCTGACGGTGGTGGCGGAATGGACGCGCGAGCGAGTCGGGTCACAACGGCTGGTTGGCCGTCCGGAGTTGCCATCGCTGCACCTTTTGCCCGGCCTGCCCGAGGCGCTGGCCGCCATGGCCGATGCGATGTCCGACGAATGGATGACGGAGCAGGTGGCGATCCTGGAAGAGCTCCTGAATACTCCCATCCCACTGAAGATCCAACCGGCGCCGGTTCGTCGCGTTGTCGCGCGACCTTCGGCTCCGTCGTCCTCGCCGCCCGCCGCCGAAACCCATCCGGTGGCCCAAGCGGTACAATCCACAGGTGCGGAGGTCGATGGGCGGCCGATCGCGGAACCGGTCACCGAGGTAGCGAGGCACCAGCCCTATTCCGAGCCCGCGGTGGATGATGACGACGAGCTATTCGTCAACGATGGACCGGCTAGCGCTGAACACGATCACGAAGACGACGACTTGCTGATCTTCGAAGACGAGCCCCCCGCGCCGTCAGCCTGACGCGCCGTGCTATTTGGCGGCGGCATCAGCTGAAGTATCGGAGGCAGGTTGCTCAGGCGCCTCAGGGGGTGGCTCGGGAGCGCCACCCTGGTGACCATGCGTTCGCCGTCGTCGCTGGCTGATCAACCACCAGGCGGCGACAGCCACGACCAACGTCACAGCGCCCACGAGCGTCCACCGCTTCACGGCGTGAACGTGACCCTGGAGCTTTTCCATCTGGTTGCCGAACCAGTACCCCAGCAACATGAACAACCCGCCGCTGACGATCGCGGCCAGGCCGTCGGCGATCAGGAATTTCCAGAATGGAAACCGGATGGCGCCAGCGCAGACGACCATGGCCCCGCGGATGCCGGCGAACAACCGGCCGACCGCGACGACCCACACGCCGTGCTTGTCGAATCGCCTCTCGACCGCCTCCAACCGCTCGCGCGTGACGTGCCTTCCGATCACCGGGACGCGCGTGATCTCCATGCCGAACGCCTTGCCGAGGTGGTAGAGGACGCAATCGCCCCCGATGATGCCGAGCCACGCGCAAACCGCGGCGACCACCGGATGCATCCGGCCCGTGGCGATCATCGCGCCCGCGGTGATCAGGGGAATATCTTCGGGGAGCGGAAGGCCCAGGCCGCACGCGAACAGCAGCCCGAAAAGAACCGGAGGGCCGCCGTTCTGTATCCAGTGATTGACCTGCTGCGGATCCGGAAGGTGCATGTCGGTCCCGACGTCAGATGTAGTACATCTCTTCCTGGAGGGAGGCCGCCCGGTTCGCGTGCTCGAGGAGCTGTTCGAGGCTCATCTCATCGAGCACGACATCGGTCGCATCCGTCAATTTTTCATTGACGACGTGCACTGCGACCTCGCCGGGTGAACTATCGTCGCCACGTCGGCCCTGCTTCTGGGCCAGGCGGCCTTCGAGTCGCCGCACGATATCACCCACTCGGATGTGGCGCGGCGCGCGGGCGAGCCGATAACCGCCATCGCGCCCCACCTTGCTCTCGAGAAATCCGCCGCGGCGAAGAGTGAGGAGGATCGCCTCGAGGAACTTGTTGGGGAGCGTTTCCTGCTGCGCCAGATCGCGCGATTGCACGAACCCGTGCGGCCAAAGCCGCGCGAGTTGCACGACGGCTCGCACGCCGTACTCAGTTTGCTTGGACAATCGCAATGCGTTCTCCCACGAAAGGCCGGGGCATGGTAAGGACCGCGCGCAGGTCGGTCAAACTCAGCGGCCAAGGCGTCGCGGCGCGGGCGACAGCGGGAAAGAGACGCTGGCGTGCGTGTGAATTCACCGATCTATTTCGAATCCGTCGGCGGCAAAGCAGGGCCGGCGGGTTCAGTGGCGGCCGGCTGGCTGGCGGCGGGCCCTTCCGTCGGTTTGGTCGTGGGTTGGATAACCGGGTGCTTCAGCGCATCGAGCACCGCGGCGGCGAATCGCTTCACCGCGGGATCGGGGTCGCCCTGTGCGACGGCGGACGCCTCGTTTTGCTGGACCTCGGGATGTTCGCCGCGCAGCGCGGCGAGCCCCAGGAGACGCGCGCGCCAATCCTGCGACGCGATCATCTCGCGGATCTTCGCCTCGCGTCCTTCCAGGCCAGGCAGCGCGGCCAGCAGGTAGTCGGCCCACAGCGCAACCTCGGGCAACGCGTCTCCACGACAAGCGGCGATCCGCTTTGCCAGGTCTGCGGTCGCGGCGCGCGCCGACTCGTCCATCTCCTTCTGTAGCATGGCGACGTGATGGGCGAGCAGCGTCATCGCCTGGAACTTGTCGGCGGGCGATCCGTTTGTGAGGGCTTCCTCTACTTTTTTCTGAGCGATCGGCGACCGGAAATCGATCGGCAGTCGGACGAAATTCTTGGAGAATTGAACGCCGCTCCCGCCCGGTCCGATGGAGAGACCGCCGGCCAGCGGCACCGGATTGGTGATCACCGTTCCGGTGACGATGACGGACCCGTTGGGGGATTGCCGCATGGCCTCGGCAAGATCTCCCTGGTCAAAGCGAACGATCTGGGTAGCGGTGGCGCCCGGCCGCAGCACGGTGACGTTGGCGATGCGGTCATATACGACTCCCTGGGACGCCTCAGTCACGATCCCCCGGAGCTGGGCGTTGAACCAGAGGTGCGGCTGCAAAATGCCATTGGGACCGATGAACAAATCGCGGCCCCCTACATTCTTCAATGAGACGCGAACGAAGAGCGGCTCGCCGAAATGAATGGACGTCTTGAGCGGCTCGGCGCGCAGCAGGTAAAAGTGCTGCGTTGGTTCGAGGACGCCCAGCCAGTCCTTCGGAAACTTCTC
Organism: Tepidisphaerales bacterium; assembly: GCA_038240605.1. Classification (GTDB taxonomy): domain Bacteria; phylum Planctomycetota; class Phycisphaerae; order Tepidisphaerales; family Tepidisphaeraceae; genus JBBSDP01. The sequence goes on from JBBSDP010000007.1 coordinate 111,335, forward strand.
CAGCTCGGCGCGGATCGCATCCACATCAGGGCTTTGCACCGTGGGCTGGAGCGGCGTTGCCAACGGGCGTGTTGCGGGCGTTGCGGGAAGCGTCGTGCCTGTAGTTTGGCTCGCGGCGGTCGGCTCGGTGGACGCGGGCTGAGTCGTTGCCGGCTGGCTAGCAGGCGTCGCCACACCCAATCCCTCCCGGAGGACGGCGCCCAGCAGGCCGATCGGGTTGTCCGACAAAAGCTTTGCTTTGGCGGCCGCGAAATGTTCGAGCTCCGCTTCGTCCTTGATGTCCTTATTCAAGCGGATGATGCCCAGCGCGGCCAACGGATCGTGCTCGGCGACCGGCTCCAGGGCCGCTCGTGCTTCAGCGGCGCGCCCGGCCGCCAGGTCTTGCCACCCCTGCACGCGGCGCAGGGTCACGTCCTCGGCCGGCAACAGGGCCTTTAGCGCCTTGATCCACGGCGTTGCCGCGTCGGGCTGCTGGTCGTAATAGACTTCGAACCATGCCAGGTTATCCAGCGCCCAGACGAACGCATCGTGAAGCTCGGGCCGGTCGTGGGCCTTAAGCGACTCGATAGCCGCGGACGGGTCGGGCGCATCGACGACGCCCGCCTGTGTAGCGGCGCCCGCGTTCTTTCCCAGGATCTGATCGTTCACGACGGCCAGGCGCCGCACGAACGCGTCCTTAGCCAGCCCCAAGTTCTGGCTGAGCGCCACCTGCTGGCCCGCGCCGCGGTCCAGCGTGAGTTTCAGGAACCAGAAATCCGGATCGTCCGGCTGCACCTGCAGCAGCCGTCCGACGACTGAAGCGGCCGCCTGGGTTTCGCCCGCGATGTAAAGTTCGGCGGCGCACTCAACGGCCAGGTTGTGCGACGGCGCGCGCGCGATCCGGTTGTCGAGGTTCAAGGCGGTCGCGTACCAGTCGAGCGACTCGCGAGCCAGCCCATTCGATGCCAGGATGTGGGCGAGCTCCGCAACGCGTTGGGGTTGAGCCGGGTTCGCCTGGAGTAGCGCGAGCAGGGAATGGACGCGCGCCGGCGCGGCAGCCTGCTTTCCGACCAGTTCGTACTCCCATCCGAGCACTTCCGGGAGCGGATAGAGCTTCTTGGCGCGGGCCGTCATCTCGATCGCTTCATCCTTGGATCGGTCGGTCAGCAGCGCCACGCATTCGGCGCCAACGTGAGCGCGCACCTCTTCGGGTACCTGCGCCTTGTCCAGGAGCGCGCGGAGATATGCGAGCTTTCCGTCGGCGGTTTCGATCTTGGCGGCGTACAGGTCGATCAATTCCTGCTGCGCCTCGCGATCGTCGGGAACCAGTTTGCGATAGGCCAGCCAGGCACCGATCTGGCCGTCGAGGTCCTGAAGTTGAGCGGCCGCGCTCGCCTGCAACCGCGGGTAGCGCGGTTCCTGCGGGTTCACCCGGCCGGCCGCCTCCAGCAACACCGACGATTCCCGAAACGCGGGTTCACCGAGGCCGCCACTGCGCACGGTTTGACTTGCCAGGTCGGCCAGATGTTCAGCGAGGCTGATGCGTGCTTCGCTCTGCTCGGCGGCCGTGGGGACCGCGCCGGCAGCAGCGCCCGGCGACAATCGCGAAACCCCGGAAACCGCCAGGGCGATAACGACGACCGTGAACCACGACCGACTCCGATGCGGCAGGCATCCCATTGAACGCGTCCTTGTAAGTCTTCTTATTACCGGGCGGCCAGCCCCAGGGCGGCAGCGCTGACACAGGCAAGTACCGCGGCCACCGAACAGGCCAGCCGCAAACCGTCGTCGAGCGAGCGGCGCGGGTAGAGCCGGCCGATGACCATCGTGAGCACGAGCACCTGCGCCGCGGCGATGACGGCGATCACGCCGCTGCGAACGGCCCACAGCATGACGTCGGGCCGCGCCGACTGCCAGTCCGCGACCCAGTCGGGCGCGTCTTGCCAGACGAGCAATGCTCCGCTCAGAAGCACGATCGCCGACACCAGTCCGATCCAGGCCCACATCAATCGCATACGACCTCCGTGTCACCGCGGCAGGACTGGAATCTCACGTTCACGATCTGCACGACCCGTTGATCGCTCATTCCTTCGGCGCGTCCGTTCGCCACAACTCCCATAGCATCGGCCGGTCGGTGCAGAGTTTCTGGACGTCACCGATCAGCTCGACCCGGCTCCTCAGCCACTTCAACCAATCCTCTCGGCCCACCCGGCCAGCAGCAAGGCCAAGCAATGCCTGGGCGCGGGCTGCGGCAGGCGCCGGCATGAGCTCGGCCAACTGCACCTTGCCGGCGATCTGGTCGAACATGTGGGGCCACGCGCCGATTCGAGCGTTGTAATCCAGCTGGAGGAGCAACAGGTGCAGGACCTCGCTCAGGGACAGCCGTTGAGCGTACAGTCCGTTCATCGCATCCCACGCCCCGCCGACCTCATTCATTTCCAGCAACGCGTCGGCGAGCATCAGGCGGCATGGCTTATTCCGTTGCCGCACCGACCCTGGCCGGTGACCGAGCACAGCGCGGCACAGAAGCGCTGATTCCTTCCATTGCCGCTGGGCGTGACGCAGCTGAGCCAGGTACTCCAGCGTCTGAAGCTTCACGTTTCGAAAAACTGAAAAGGCGCGCACCGCTTCGTCGATCTGCTGTTCGGCCTCTTCGAATTGGCCCGCGGCAATCAGGGACGGCGAGGCCGCCGCCAGACGTGAACCGCGCGCGCTGGCCACGTTGACGCTGACCCAGATCCCGCCCACAACCGCGAGCAGGATCAGACGAGGGCCCTGCGGCCCGATCAGCAGGCATGCCAGGAGCGCGGCGATCAGGATGCCCTTGAGGATCAACCCCAGGGTCAGGTCTCGTCTCGCTCGGTATATGGCCGCTTCGGCGGTAATCATAAAAAATTGCGCCTCAGAGCGCCTCGGCTGGGGCGGGAGCCGGAGTATAGCGGCCCACCAGCTTTTCCAGCTCGGGGTAACGCCGTAGCAGTTCCATGGATGGAGCGAGACAGGTCGCGCGGGAGAATGCCAGCGCCGCCTCCTCGCGTCGATCCAGCAAGTCGTACGCGCGGGCAACCAGGGCGTAGGCATCGGCCGCGCGATGTCCAAGCTGCTCGCGCAAGATCGGAAGGTTGTCGTTGAAAAGCGCGATCGCGTCCTCCGGGTGACCAGTCTTGACGTCTCGGTAGATCTGGACGAGCGCCAGGCCGGCCGAATCGCCGCCCGCGGTCAGACGGCGGAGCTCACTGATGGCGCGGTCGGCGTCGAAGAGATGATCCTCGCGGAGCATGGCCAGCGTCCGGCCGAGACGCAGCCCATACGCGGTCGCGGGGTCGACCAGGTCGTTATCGATGAGGTAGGTATTGACGGCGACCGCATCGGTGAAGCGGTGGAATCGGCCCAGCAGGATGCCCAGGTAAATCAACCCCTGGCTGCGCAGGCGGGCGCTTCGGGCCGGTCGGGACAGAAACGCCTGCAGCATCAGCAGCGCCTGCGGCCAGCGACGCAACTGGATCAGTTCGCCGACTGCCTCCACCTGTTGTTGCTCATCTCGCAGGGCGCGGACCGCGAACGCGCTCCAGACTGGCAGCCCGGCCAGCACGAACAACATGAGCACGACGGAAAAGACCTGCATGATCCGCGCCGAGCCGAGCGAATCATCACGGCCAAGACTGCTAAAAAAGAGTACCAGGATGAAGCCGACTAACGCATAGCCGCCCCACGCGAAACGCGGGCGCGGCTCGCTGCTTTCCAGCAGGAGGGGCACGTTCAGGGCATCGTTGGGCGGCGGTGTCAAGTCCATGCGGTTTGCCTGTTCGAACCTAGACGCAACAACTGATTGTGCGGGACGGGGAGGAAAAAATCGATACATGTAGCGCGAATTGTCCGTCAAGCTTGCGGGCCATCCGCCGAGCCCCCTTGAAACCGAAACAAATCCGCCAACAAAATAGTTGTTAAATAATATATGGAAAGTTGTAGAATTGCTTATGTTAGGTCGATGTTTGGTATTGCTGACACGATGAAAACCAGGAGGACTACGGATGAATCGGACGATTTCCGCATCGACACCAAATGTTTTGGAATTCATCACACATCAGCCGGCTCCCGCCAAGGTGGAGCGACTGTTGAAAATGGAATCCTTCGTGCTTGCATTGCCCAAAACGGTGCGGCATGGCTGGCGGCGCCGATTGATCAAATTGAGACAGGAATTGGAACGAACGGCCTGTTCGGCGTCCTGGATCGATCACTGCTGGGAACAAGGTGAGACGTATCCCCCCCAAGCCGACAATACACCCATGCGCGCTTGCGACTGCGAGCGGTGCAAGAAGGACGGCAAGCTTTGGCCGGCGTATTACCACTTCTCCACGCCGATTCGGCGAAATCGCCGGATTCATTTCCTACGAATGCCACATCGAATCGCTCTCGGCCTGGGAGGCGGCTCAGCTCCCTTCGTCGCCAACGGGACTGACAATGAGAATCATCCGCGAGGGGCGTATCACCGTTCGCGGAAACCGATGCCGTCTCGGGCGGAGCCGCAAATAAGAAAAATACGGCTGCGAAAAGCGCGAAGATCTAAAACTTGAAATCGCAGTCGCTCATCTCTCTGATAACACGGGGTTTATGGATTCGACGAATTAGCTGAACGTCACCAATGTCGGGAAATGGCCATAGGCAGCGCACCTATGTATAGAGGACCCATACAAAATGCTAACTCGCAAACAGCTACGGCTGGTCGAAATGATCGAGCGTCGCAACCGTCACGCGATGCCCACTGTGCAGCGCGATCTGGCTGAGTTCATGGGAATCCGTGGCGACTCGCTTAACAAGTTGTTGAGGCGAACCCGGCGCGCTCTCGAGGAAAGCGGGCAGACGTTGACCATGCCACCGCGAGGGCGCGTTACGTCTGCCGCACGGTGCACGTCGCTTGCCGCCCGGTCTTGACACGTTGAATTTCGCCGGGAGTTTCCGCAAATGTCCCGAACACTCTTGCTGAAAGCAGCGCTCTCGCCTGGGGACATTTGCACGATGACGGCGGCTGTCGAGTCGCTGCACGCAACCTACCCCGGCGAATACGTCACGTGTGTCGAAACGTCCTGCGATGCGATCTTCCAGAACAATCCGCACATAACCGTGTCGCCGCAATCCGGCGCGAAGGTGATTGAACTGCATTACGACCGCCTGCTTCAACGGTGCAACTCAACCCCTTCGAGTTTTCTTGCGGGGTACTGTGACGATCTAGCCGCTCGCCTGGGGATCCAGCTCGAGCTGACGACGAATCGGCCGCACCTCTACCTGTCCGGCGAGGAAAAGTCCTGGATGAACCAGGTGGAGGAACATTTTACGAAGCGGCCGACAAAATTCTGGCTCATCAACGCGGGAACCAAACCAGACTTCACGCTCAAGCAGTGGCCTGTCGAGTACTACCAGGAAGTCGTCGATCACTTTCGCGGCACGATTCAGTTCGTCCAGATCGGCGCCGCCGAACACGAGCATCCGCCGCTGGAAAACGTGATCAATCTCGTCGGTCAGACCGACACGCGGCAGTTGATCCGGCTTGCCTACCACGCGCAGGGTGGCCTGGGGTTCCAGCGACCCGGTGCGCTATGCGAGTGGTGAGTCGTATTTTTCCGCCGATGATCTCGTTGTTCCCGGCGGCGGCCTCTTCGGCCAGTCGCGTGTTTATGGAAGCCAGACCTCGGGCACGGCCAGCCTTCCGGTCGGCAACAACTGGTGGATCAAGTCGGTTCCCTCCATGGCGGCGGTGGGCAGTTCCCAATTGAAGGTCATCTTCGACCCGCAGCACATCTACTCGTTCCAGCAGTCCGGGTCGTCGGTCAAGCCGTCAAACTATCCCTGGCAGACCTACGCGCTCATCGAGGACACGGTCGCCCGGACCTACACCTTCAGCCGCTCGTACGGGGAGCGGACCGAATACGCCGTCTTTAACAGTTCGAGCGCCTCCAGCAATCCGTTGGGCTTCGTCAGCTATACCGATGAACGCAGCATCACGACGACGATCACCAGCCAGACCGGCAGCCAGATCAACGAAGTGCAGCGAACCTACACGTTGAGCGGGAACGCCATTGTCGATTCGTTGCAATACGCTTACTCGGGCGGTTTGCTGCAATCCGTCACCCATCGCCAGCGAGTCGGCGGCGGATCGTGGACCTACGTTCTCCGGGCAACCTACGCGTATTACGGCTCGTCCGATCCCAACGGTAATTTGAACGATTTGCAGACTGTCTCGCAGCAGGTCCCCAACGGCGGCGGCGGGTGGAACACGGTGACGGTCAGCTATTACCGCTACTACGTCAACGGCGCGATGAAGTTGGCGTTTGGTCCGGAGGCATACCGCCAGGTCTTCAACGCCGGCATCAACATCCTGACCGCCGCTGACGCGACGATCCTTCCCTACGCCGACAACTACTACGAATACACGGCGGGAAAGGTGACGAAACAGATCTCGGCGGTCTGCGACAGTTGCGTGGGCGGCGGCAACACCACTGACCTGTTCGCGTACTCGATCAATCCCAGCTTCCCGGGTGTCAGCAGCAACTACAACATCTGGTACAGCAAGTGCGCCCAGACGCTGCCGGACAACTCGCGGATCGTGGTGTACTGCAACGCCTTCGGCCTGCCGATGCTCTACGTCAACGTGGACCCCACCGGCGCCAATATGTGGGGCACCTTTTACCGCTATGATGCAAACGGCCCGGTGATCTGGGAGGCCCAGCCCTCGGCGGTCGCGCTTCCCGCCAGCCTCTCGTCGGTCGAGGCGTACAACGACCTGCTGAACTACAACGCCGTGAGCGGGACGTATCAATACCTGAACGCCAGCTCAGGGCTCATCAACGTCACCCACTATTACGCGAGCACCAACATCGGCCTCGGCCAGGTGCAGTATTACATCTCGGGCCGCGGCGTGATGCAGGGGCAAAGCGGAACCTACGTGGCCATCTCGGCCATGACCTACACCTCCAACACGGATGTAAGCGGCAACACGATCTACCCGCTTGCCACGGACGTGCGCTACCCGATCGCCGGCAGCACCAGCACGAGTATCACGACGAGCTACAGCTACACGTTCTACAGCGGCACCAACGCGATGCTGAGCCGCACGACGACGCCCCCGATGATCAGCGCCGCGCAGAACGGCTCAGGGACCTCTTACACGATCGTCGAGCAGTACGACCTCTACGGCAACCTGACCAGCCGGACCGATGAGCGCGGCATCGTCACGCAGTGGACCTATGCCAGCCTGCTGGGCCTGCCGACGCAGTCGATCCAGAACGTCGCCAGTGCTTACAAGCAGCTGGTCCTCGGCGACAGCCCGGCGGCCTACCTGCGGATGGACGAGACGTCCGGCGCCACACTGAGCGACATCGCCGGCACGCACAACCTCGCGCTGAGCGGGACCGGCGGCACGGACTACACCCTCAACCAGCCGGGCGCGTTGTACAACGATCCGGACACGGCTGTGAACTTCAGCGGCAGCTCGACGGGCGGGTACGCGAGCAACTCCGACACCGCCTTCCAGACCACCGCCTTCACCATCGAGATGTGGGTTTACTGCACCGGCGGCGCCGGCACGCACCGGCGGCCGCAGTCGTTTGCCAACGCGACGCAAACCCGCGGCTGGACCATCGAGGCAGGCAACGCCAACAAATGGGTCTTCCTGATGTGGGGCGTCGACACGATCACCGGGCCCTCAATCACGCTGAACCAGTGGACCCACCTCGTCGCGACTTCCTCGCCCACCGACGGAACCCGCTTCTACGTCAACGGCGTGCAAGTCTCCTATCACTCGATCTACGCCACACTGCTCAACACGACTTCGCCTTTCACGATCGGCGCTCAGAACGCGACCGGCACGCCCCAATTTCAGTTCCCCGGCAAGATCGACGAGGCGGCGTTCTACACCCATGTGCTGACGCCGGACCAGGTCATCGCCCATTACAACGTGGGCCGGCTCGGACAGCCGGGCGTGTACGTCACCAGCGACATGACCTACGATTCCCGGGGACGCATCACCCAATCGCTGGGGCCGCAGCACACCGTGGTCCTCACCGGCACGGCGACCGCCGTACGGCGGGCGAACTATTACGTCTACAACCAATCCGTCCTGCCCACCTCGGGAACCTGGGCCACCGATCAGAACTGGGTCGGCAGCGGCTACGCCACCGGCGCGAGCCCCAGTTACACGTTCAGCCTCGTCGATCCCGTCTCGATTACCAATAGCGACAAGGATGGCCGAACCACCGACCAGATCACGAGCAAGCGAACGACCGGCTCCGGCGCCCTGTCTCCGACCGACACCTTCGCTCAGACCGACTGGCAGACCTGGAGCAGCACGCAATACAACAATCAACACCAGACGATCTCCAGCCGAACCTACTTCCTGATCCCCTCGTCCGGCACGGGCACCGTGGGGACAAACTTCGGTGAGACCGATTACGGCTACGATTCCCTGGAACGTCAGAACCGCGTCGTCGCCCCCGGCGGCACGATCACCCGCACCGTCTGGACCACCCCGCAGCGCGTGGCATCGGTGTGGGTCGGCACCGACGACACGGGAGCGACGGACGCCAACCCCGCTGGCGCCGGCTCGCCCAACAACATGGTGATCGTCACCGCCAACGTCTACGACAGCGCAGCCGACGGAGATGGCAACCTCAGCCAGGTCACCCAGTACGCCTCCGCCACCGACACCCGCGTCACCACCTACGGCTATGACTTCCGCAACCGGCGAATCAGCC